>NZ_CP023449.1:1906178-2218237 GCF_002355275.1 Rhizorhabdus dicambivorans
GAGGCTTCCGAACTCTGGATTGATCGGCACGGTGACAATGGTGCGCGCCAGCGCCACGTCCTCGGTCTCGAGTCCCGAGCGCTCCGGCCCGAACAGTATGGCGGCGCGGCCCGGCTCGTTGCGGATGGTCCGCGATGCCTCCTCGGGCGTCATCACCGGCTTGGTCACCCCGCGCTTGCGGACCGTGGTCGCATAGACATGGGTGCAGTCGGCGGTCGCGTCGGCGACGCTGTCGAAGACCTCGGCCTGTTCGAGGACGATATCCGCGCCCGATGCGGCGGGGCCGGCGTCAGGATTGGGCCAGCCGTCGCGGGGGCTGACGAGGCGCAGCTCGGTCAGCCCGAAATTGAGCATGGCGCGTGCTGCCTTGCCGATATTCTCGCCAAGCTGCGGGCGGACCAGGACGATGATGGGTGTGGATGTCATGTTGGACTAACCTCATTGCCGTCTGTCGTCACTCCGGCCTGACCCGGGGTCCCGCTTCGTTTTTCGCCGCGTCTGAAGAAAAGCGGGACCCCCGGGTCAAGCCCGGGGTGGCGGGACAAGCTCGGGAAACACCGACTCCGTAGATATGGCCGACAGCTCAGCCGTCCTTTCCGGCCTCGCTCACCGCGCCGGCGAAATCCTCGAAATCCTTGGCTTCGCGGAAGTCCTTATAGACGCTCGCGAAGCGGATATAGGCGACGCTGTCCAGCGCCCTGAGCCCGTCCATCACCATGCCGCCCACCGAGGCCGCGGGGATTTCGCTGTCGCCGCTGGTCTCGATCTGGCGCTGGATCGCGGTTGCGAGCCGTTCGATCCGGGCGGGATCGACGGGGCGCTTGCGGCAGGCGACGCTGATCGAGCGTTCGAGCTTGGAGCGGTCGAACGTCTCGCGCCGCCCGTCGCTCTTCACCAGGTTGATCTCGCGCAGCTGGATGCGCTCGAATGTCGTGAACCGCGCGCCGCAGCCCTCGCACTGCCGGCGTCGCCGGATCGCCGCCCCATCGTCGGTGGGGCGGCTATCCTTCACCTGGCTGTCGTCATGGGCGCAGAACGGGCAGCGCATTCAGATCACAGCTCCGGGTAGATCGGGAAGCGGTCGCACAGCGCCTCGACCCGCGCCTTGACGTGCTGCTCGGTCTGGCCGTTGCCCTGCGGGCCGTTCTTGGCGAGGCCGTCGAGCACATCGGCGATCATGTCGGCGATCTCGCGGAACTCGGCCGGGCCGAAGCCGCGGGTGGTGCCGGCCGGTGAACCAACGCGGATGCCCGAGGTCTTGACCGGGGGCAGCGGATCGTTGGGCACGCCATTTTTGTTGCAGGTGATGCTGGCCCGCTCCAGCGCCTCGTCGGCATCCTTGCCGGTTACGCCGATCGGACGCAGGTCGACCAGCGCCAGATGGGTATCGGTGCCGCCAGACACGAGATCGGCGCCACGCTCCTTAAGGCGCGCGGCCAGCACCTTGGCATTTTCGACCACGGCCGCCGCATAGGCCTTGAACTCGGGGCGGAGCGCCTCGCCGAACGCAACCGCCTTGGCGGCGATCACATGCATCAGCGGGCCGCCCTGGAGACCGGGGAACACCGCCGAGTTGATCTTCTTGGCGATCGCCTCGTCATTGGTGAAGATCGCGCCGCCGCGCGGCCCGCGCAGCGTCTTGTGCGTGGTGGTGGTGACAACATGGGCGTGGCCGAAGGGCGTCGGGTGCACGCCGCCGGCGACGAGGCCGGCGAAATGGGCCATGTCGACCATGAACAGCGCGCCCACCTCGTCCGCGATGGCGCGGAAGCGGGCGAAGTCGATGTGGCGCGGATAGGCCGAGCCGCCGGTGATGATCAGCTTCGGCTTATGCTCGCGGGCCAGCGCCTCGACCTGATCGAAATCGATGCGGTGGTCATCGGGCCGGACGCCATATTGAATGGCGTTGTACCACTTGCCCGACATCGCCGCCTTGGCGCCATGCGTCAGGTGGCCGCCGGCATCGAGGCTGAGCCCCATGATCGTGTCGCCGGGCTTGGTCAGCGCCAGCATGACGGCGCCGTTGGCCTGCGCCCCCGAATGCGGCTGGACGTTGGCGAACTCGCAGTTGAACAACTGCTTGACCCGATCGATCGCCAGTTGCTCAACGGTGTCCGACGGATGGCAGCCCTGATAATAGCGCTTGCCCGGATAGCCCTCGGCATATTTGTTGGTGAACACCGAGCCCTGTGCCTCGAGCACCGCCTTGGAGACGATGTTCTCCGACGCGATCAGCTCGATCTGCTTCTTCTCGCGCGAGATTTCCTGCTGGAGGCCGGCGAACACCGCCGCATCGGTCTCGGCAAGACCGCGCGTGAAGAAGCCATCGGGCTGGACGTCGGACAAGGTGGCGGCGGGGTTGCTGCTCATGCGTGTTCCTTGTGGAAACGTGGGTGGGAGAGCTTGTCGACCCGGCGGAGATGGCGGTCCCCGGCGAAATCGGTCGATAAGAAGGCGGCGACGCAGGCCTTGGCCTGTTCGATGCCGATCAGCCGCGCGCCCATGGCAAGGACGTTGGCATCGTTATGCTCGCGGCAGAGCCGCGCGGACAGAACCTCGGAAACCAGCGCGCAGCGGGCCGCCGGGTGGCGGTTGACCGCGATCGAGATGCCGATGCCGGAACCACACAGGGCGATGCCCCTGGTCGCTTCGCCGGCCGCGACCGCCTCGGCGAGCTTGTAGCCATAGTCGGGATAGTCCACCGAATCCGTGGTGGCGGGGCCGAGGTCGCGGACCTCATGGCCCTCGCCGCGCAGCCATTCGACCAGGGCGGCCTTCATGTCGAACGCGGCATGATCGGATGCGATGGCGATAGTCTCGGCCATATCCTGTCCAGTGCTGACGAGTCGGGTGTTGCGGCTCCTCTACGGGGCAAGCGCCAACGGGGCAAGGTGCCAGGGCGATCGGGCAGAGCTTTCCTTTTGACCTCGCCGGTGCGCTCCTCCAGAAGTGGGCCGAGACGCGAACAGGGGATGACGTCGGTTGAGCATGAGCGGCAGCGCGATGGCGCGCATCGTCGGTTTGCAGACGGTGCTCCAGTTCGTCATCGATTTCACCGCCAGCCTGATCGTCGCCCGGCTGCTGTCCCCGCACGAGATCGGCGCCTTCTCGATCGCCCTCGCCGCCGTGGTGATCGCGCAGACCCTGCGCAGCGCCGGCGTCAACATGTTCCTGATCGCGGCACCCAGCCTGGATGAGGGCAGGGTGCGCACCGCGCTGGGCCTGGCGATGTTCGCCAGCTTCGGCTTCGCGGCGGCGATCTTCGTCACGGCCCCCCTGATCGCGGCCTTCTATCGCGAGCCGGTGATCGCCGACGTGCTGCGGGTCGTGTGCCTCAGCTATGTGCTCGCGCCCTATCAGGTGCTCGCCCATGGCCTGCTGACCCGCGCGCTGCGGTTCAAGTCGCTTCTCGTCGCGACCCTGTCGGCCAGCCTGCTGGGGGCGCTGACGGCGGTGGGGCTGGCGATGCGGGGCTGGGGCAGCATGTCGATGGCCTATTCCTCGCTGGTCAGCGGCGTCATCCTGCTGGCGGTGATGATCGCGGCCCGGCCGCCGCAATTCGTCTTCCGGCCCGCGCTCATCCACTGGCGTTCGGTGTCCGCCTTCACCGGCTGGGTGCTCGGCGGAACCCTGCTGGGCCAGTTCGGCCCGCGCCTGAACGAGCTGTTCGTCGGCCGCGCGCTGGGCATCGCCCCGGCCGCCTATCTCGACCGGGCCGAGATGCTGCCCCGGATGCTGTGGAACTATGCGGCACCGCCGGTGCTGAGCATATTGTCGCCGCTGGTCGCACATGAATTGCGGCAGGGGATCGATGCCCATACCACGCTGCTGCTGCGGATGCGGCTGTTCGGCTGCATCTTCTCGCCGATCCTCATCGGGATCGCGACCCAGTCGGCCCCGATATTGATCGGCCTATATGGCTGGCAGTGGCAGGCATCGATCGATCCGGCGCCATGGCTGTGCGTCGCGGCGGCGATCACCGGCCAGTTCGTCGTCCTCAACGCCTCGATGAATGGCCTCGGCCAGGCGCGGGCGCTGTTCTTTCTCGGCCTCACCGAACAGGTGGCGCGGGTGGCGATGCTGGCGCTGCTGAGCTGGACGCATATTGAACTGGTCGCGATGGGAACGGTCGCGGTGGCGCTGATCTATGCGGCGGCGGCGATCCGGCTGGGTGCCCGGCTGAAACTGTTCACTGTAAGGGAGGTGCTCGCGAGCCTCCTGCCGGCTGTCGCGATCTGTGCGGTGGTCGGCGCGGCCGGCATCGCGATCGACCTGGCGCGGGGCGGGGGCCTGCCGTCGAACCCGATCGTCGCCGTGCTGCAGGCGGCTGCGATCCTGGCGGTGGTGTGGCTGGGTGCGGTGGCGGTCTTTCAGCGCGCGGTAATCGTCGCGCTGTGGAAGCTGGTCAAACATTAGGTCCGGCCGCCCTCTTTGCTGTTGACCGCGCGCCCGATGTCGCTTTGAAGCGTCGGGCGTTTCCGTTCCCAAGGGAGTCGATCGATGACCATCCGTACCCCCGCTGCGCTTGCGGCCCTGTTGCTCGTCGCCGCCTGTGCTCGCGGTGAGGATGCGCGTCCGATCGAGAACGCGGCAGCCGTCGAAAATACTGCCGACGAACTGGCCGAGGACAGCGATCCGGCCGCCAACGCGTCGGCGCCAGCGCTGTCGACCGATGCGTGGGTCGGCAAGTGGATCGGAGTCGAGGGGCTCGTCCTCGATATTCAGCCGGCAGGCGAGCGCGGCCATTATGTGTTGAGCGTTACGCTGCTCGACGGGACGAAGAGCTACGACGGCGTCGCGGATGGCGATCTGATCCGCTTCACCCGCAACGGCCGGCCCGAGAGCGTCCGCGCCGCGACAGGCGATCAGACCGGGCTCAAATGGCTGGCCGGCAAGCAGAATTGTCTGATGATCCAGCAGGGCGAGGGTTTCTGCCGTGAGAATGCCCCCGCTGCCCCGGCCGCACCCGTTGCGGCCGGGGCAGCGGTCACGCCGCCGCCGGCCGCCGGCCAGCCTTGAAATGGCCGGTTTTCGCGACTAGGGCGCGGCGATGACCCAGCCGACTCCATTGATGTCCGCCGAGGAATTCGCAGAACGCGCGCGCCAGATCGTCGCGACGATGCACGGCCATGCCGCGCATCGGGCGATCGATCTGCTGACCAATGATGTGCTGCGCGGCCTTGGCTATGGCGAGGGGATCGAGATTTTCGAGGCGATGGTGGGGCACTGGCACGATGCCGACGCCCTCTATCCCCACGCCGGTCCCTGTCCCGATTGCGAGCGCAGGGCCGCCGAACAACTGAGCGGCCGCCGCGCCGCCTGAACCGCCGCAAGATTGCAGAGCAAGCGCCGGGAAGCATTTCCGGCCTCGCATCGCCATGGTCTGCCCACAATAACGGGCAAGGACTATGAGATGCTGATGGACTCGATCGTCAACGACCCCCGCTGGATGCGGATGATCACCCGCGATGCCGGCGCGGACGGCAGTTTCGTCTATTCGGTGAGATCGACAGGCGTCTATTGCCGGCCGAGTTGCGCTGCGCGGACGCCCAGCCCCCGCAACGTCGCCTTTCATGACGACCCGGCCGCGGCGGAGGCGGCGGGTTTCCGCCCCTGCAAGCGCTGCCGGCCCAATGAGGCGCCGCGCGCCGAACGGCACGCCGCGCTGGTCGAGGCGGCCTGCCGCCGGATCGAGTCGGCCGAGGAGCCGCTGTCGCTGGGGGAACTGGCCGACGGTGCCGGGCTCAGCCCTTATCATTTCCATCGCCTGTTCAAGGCCGTGACGGGCCTGACGCCCAAGGGTTATGCCGACGCTCACCGCGCGCGCCGCGTGCGGGAGGCGCTGGGCAAGGGAACTCAGGTCACCGAGGCGATCTATGAGGCGGGTTACGGATCGAGCGGGCGCTTCTACGCGGCGGCCGACAATGCGCTTGGAATGCTGCCGGCCGATTACCGCAGGGGCGGCCGGGCGGCGACGATCCGCTATGGTATCGGCCAGAGCTCGCTTGGCCGGGTGCTGGCGGCGGCCAGCGAGCGCGGCATCTGCGCGATCATGATGGGCGACGATGATGCCGAACTGGTTGCCGATCTTGGCCGGCGCTTCGCCAATGCCCGGGCGATCGAGGCCGATAGCGGCTTCCAGGCGACGATCGATGCCGTCGTGGCGCTGGTCGAGGAACCCGCGCGTGGGCTGGGGCTGCCGCTCGACATACGCGGTACGGCTTTCCAGCGGCGCGTGTGGCAGGCGCTGCAGGCGATCCCGGCCGGCGAAACCCGCAGCTATGCGGAGCTTGCTCGCGCCATCGGCGAACCCAGGGCCGCCCGTGCGGTGGCCGGTGCCTGTGCGGCCAACAAGCTGGCCGTCGTCGTGCCCTGCCATCGAGTTGTCCATGGCGACGGGAGCCTTTCCGGTTATCGCTGGGGCGCCGAGCGGAAGAGGGCGCTGCTGCGCAAGGAGGGGCGGGGCTGAAGCGCTCGCACCGCGGAGTGACAATAAATCCCGATTGTCTGGATGGCTTTCGAGCTTTTCGCGGGATAGGCGTTCGCCATGCACGGCACCGGCCATCATCATGTTACGCTGCGCCATCTGCTGCTGGCGCTCGCCGTGGTCGCGGTGTGGGGCACCAATTTCGTCGTGATCCGCGTGGCGCTGGACGAATTGCCGCCGCTGCTGTTCGCGACGTTGCGCTTCTGCTTCGTGCTGCTGCCGGCCGCCTTCTTCATCCGCAGGCCGGCGGTCTCGTGGGGCTCGCTCGCCGCCTATGGCGTGCTGATCGGCTTCGGCCAGTTCGGCATGATCTACATCGCGATCAGCCATTATATCTCGCCGGGTCTAGCCTCGCTGGTGGTGCAAAGCCAGGTGTTCTTCACCATCGGCCTGGCCATGATCTTCAGTGGTGAGCGGATACGCCCGTTCCAACTGATCGCCCTTGTCACCGCGACGGCCGGGATCGGCATCATCGTCCAGCATGGCGACAGCAGCGCCACGCCCTTCGGCATTCTGCTCGTCCTGATCGCGGCGGCGGGCTGGGGAGGGGGCAATCATGTCGCCAAAGCGAGCGGGGCCACCAACATGGTGGCCTATGTCGTCTGGTCGGCGATGTTCGCCATCCCGCCACTGTTCGTCGGATCGCTGATCATGGAGGGATGGCCGGCCATCACCTTCGCCGTTACCCATGCCGGGCCCATGGCCTGGGGCGCCGTGCTGTGGCAGTCCGTCGGCAACAGCATGTTCGGCTATGCCGCCTGGGGCTGGCTGCTCAACCGTCATCCCGCCGCCACGATCACGCCCACGTCGATGCTCGTTCCGGTCTTCGGTATGGGCGCCTCGGCCATGCTGCTCGGCGAGCCGCTGCCGCTGTGGAAGCTCGCGGCGGCGGCGCTGGTGATCGGGGGGCTTGCGCTCAATGTGCTGTGGCCGCTCGCGGCGAAGCTGCCGGCCTTTCCGTGGCGGCGCGGCGCCGCAAGCTGAAGCGGCGATGTTGCGAAAACCTCGCACGCTATTGTGTCACCGCTGAAAAGCGCTTTTCCGGGCTGAGAAAGCCGGGCAAGAAATCCGGTTCATGACTGTCCCATCCAACGATAGGGATAATGGACATGAAGCTTCTGAACGTGGTGGCGGCGGAGACGATCCTGGTATCGCTGGCGATAGCCGATGCCCTCATCTTCCTGACGGTGCTCGTGCCCAACGGCTGACCCGGCCTGATCGTCGATCGAGCCGGGCACCGGAGCGGCCGTTCAGAGACCGTACCGCGCCGCCGCCTTGCGATGCGAGAGGTTGGGGCGCAGCGCGTCCCGCGCAGAGAGGAAGGCGTCGAAGTCCTCCTTGTCCGGCAGCGATGGCATGGTGATCGTCTCGCCCTGGTCGAAGCCCGCCAGCGCGGCGTCGACCATCTCGCCAACTTCCATCACCATCTCGGCCGGGAACTGGGAGAGACGCTCCTCCTCCCAGATGGCGGTGCGGGTGATCCCAGGCAATACCGCCTGGACGCGCACCCCTTTCGGGCCGAGCTCGGCCGCCAGCGCCTCCGAGAAGGCGAGCACGAACGCCTTGGTCGCGGGATAGACCGACGTGAAGTGCGCTGGCATCAGGGCAGTGACCGAGGTGAGGTTCACGATGGCGCCCGTGCCGTTGGCCGCCAGGCGGGGCGCGATCGCGGTGGCGAGGCGGGTAACCGCGACGATGTTCAGGTCGATCATGTCGCTCAGATAATCGGGATCGGCGCTTGTGATCGGGCCTTCTCCCGCGATGCCGGCATTGTTGACCAGCGTGTCGATCGCCGCGTCCTCGCGCAACCGGGCCTCGACCCTGGCGAGATTGTCGACCTTGCCGAGATCGGCGGCGATGGTCTCGATGCCGACTCCGGTCTCGGCACGCAGCCGGGCGGCGATGGTTTCGAGCTTGCCGGCGCTACGCGCTACAAGGACGAGGTCGAAACCGCGGCGGGCGAGGCGTTGGGCATAGGCTTCGCCGATCCCACCCGACGCACCGGTGATGAGGGCCTTGGACATATCGTGTCTCCTTGGAAGCAGACGGCGGATCGCTCCGCCGTCTTGCTGATCAGCCATTGATGAAATCGAGCAGGTCGGCGTTGAACCGGTCCTGATGGGTCTGGGTCAGCCCGTGGTCGGCCCCTTCGTAGACTTTCAGCACCGCGTGGCGGACGATCCGGACGGTCGAGCGGGCCGAGGCGTCGATCGGTACGATCTGGTCGTCGTCGCCGTGCAGGACCAGGGTCGGAATGTCGAACTTCGCGAGGTCCTCGTGAAAGTCGCTCTCCGAGAAGGCCCGGATGCTGTCGAGCTGGCCCTTGAGGCCGCCCATCATCCCCTGCCGCCAGAACTCTTCGCGAACTCCCGCCGAGATCGCGGCGCCTTCGCGGTTATAGCCGTAGAAGGGGATCGTCAGATCCTTGAAGAACTGGCTGCGGTTATCGAAGGTGCCCTTGCGGATGCCGTCGAACACGTCGATCGGCAGGCCGCCGGGATTGGCCTCCGTCTTCAGCATCAGCGGGGGAACCGCGCCGATCAGCGCAACCTTGGCGACCCGCGCCGTGCCATGCCGGCCGACATAGCGGGTAACCTCGCCGCCGCCGGTCGAATGGCCGACCAGGATGACGTCGCGAAGATCCAGCTGCTCGATCAGTTCGCCGAGGTCGTCGGCATATTGATCCATATTGTTGTTTTCCCACACCTGATCCGAGCGGCCATGGCTGCGGCGGTCATGGGCGATGGTGCGAAAGCCCTGATTGGCGAAGAAGACCATCTGCGCATCCCAGGCGTCGGCCGAAAGCGGCCAGCCATGCGAGAAGATGACGGGCTGCCCGTCGCGAGGGCCCCAGTCCTTGTAGAAGATGCGGGTGCCGTCCTTGGTTGTGATCGTGGTCATGGCGGTGTTCCTTGTCCGATGGTGGGGGGCGCTTTCGCCCGATGGTTGAACAGATAGGCCGGTTGCTGCATCGTAAGGATTGGCGGATTCGACATTATCCGGGGCAAAACCGACAAAGGATGCACCATGGTCAGGACGGCGGCGACACGCACCGAGGTCGGGATACTGCTCTATCCCGGCTGCCAGCTGGCGATGGTGCATGGCATCACCGACATGCTGATCATCGCCGGGCATTTCGCCAAGCGGCTGGGCAGGCAGGCGGTTCGCGTCAGCCATTGGCACCGGCAGGAGGCGGGGGGATTCGCCCGATGCTTCGACAGCCATCCGGACGAAGGGGGCAGCCCGGCCTATCTCCTCACCCCCGGCCGGCTGGCGGGGCCCCCCGATGCCGATGAGGCCGCACCCTATGCCCGTTTCCTGCTGGATCGGCATGCGCAGGGCGCGGTGCTCGCCTCGAATTGCGGGGGGGCCTTCGTGCTGGCGGCGACGGGATTGCTGGCGGGGCGTCCCGCCACCACCCATTGGCAGTTCGCCAACGCCTTCCGCGATCGTTTCCCCGATGTGCTGCTCGATCCGGACAAGATCGTGATCGAGGATGGCGATATCATCACGGCAGGCGGGCTGATGGCCTGGACCGACCTCGGCCTGCGGCTGGTCGACCGGCTGTTCGGGCCCTCGGTGATGATCGAAACGGGCCGCTTCCACCTGGTCGATCCGGTGGGGCGCGAGCAGCGCCATTACAGCAATTTTTCCCCGCGCATGACCCATGGCGACGAGCCGATCCTGAAGGTCCAGCATTGGTTGCAGGCCAGGGGTGCGCGGGCGGTGAGCGTCGGCGAGATGGCCGCGCAGGCCGGACTGGAGGAGCGCACCTTCCTGCGCCGCTTCAAGGCGGCGACCGGCCTGAAGCCCAGCGAATATTCGCAGCATCTGCGGATCGGCAAGGCGCGCGAGCTGCTGGAGGCGACCAGGCGGCCCGTCGAACAGATCGCCTGGTCG
The DNA here is from genome assembly GCF_002355275.1 of Rhizorhabdus dicambivorans. Taxonomy (NCBI): domain Bacteria; kingdom Pseudomonadati; phylum Pseudomonadota; class Alphaproteobacteria; order Sphingomonadales; family Rhizorhabdaceae; genus Rhizorhabdus; species Rhizorhabdus dicambivorans. The sequence goes on from NZ_CP023449.1 coordinate 1,916,566, forward strand.
GTCGGCTATGAGGATGCGGCGGCGTTCCGCAAGCTGTTCCACCGCATCGTCGGGCTGACGCCCGGCGAATATCGGCAGCGCTTCGGCGTGGGCCGGGACGAGCCGCTAGCGGCGTAGCCTGCCGGCGAGGTGAACCAGCGGGACGATCGCGGCGCCGACGATCAGGCCGACGATTCCCGAACCGATCGCCGTTACCAGCCAGGATAGGACGCCCGTGGCAGCGGGCACGGCATGGGCGGCGCCCTCGGCGAGATGATGGATGGTGCCGGCGGGTTCGTGCACGCCGAAGCCTTCCAGTCCATGGACCAGAATACCGCCGCCGACCCAGATCATCGCTGCGGTGCCGATGATCGCCAGCCAGCGCATCACCACGGGCATGCCCTTCACCAGCGCGGTACCGATCGCCCGGCTCGCCGGCTTGCGGGCGAGATGGAGGCCGATATCGTCCATCTTCACGATCAGCGCGACGACGCCATAGACGCCGATGGTGATGGCGATTCCGACCGCAGCCAGGACGGCGGCCCGCATCAGCAGCGGCGTGGTCGCGACCTCGGCCAGCGCGATCGCCATGATCTCCGCCGACAGGATCAGGTCGGTGCGGATCGCGCCCGACACCTGCTCCTTCTCCAGCGTGGCGGGGTCGGTGGTGGCGACATGCTCCTCGGCATGGCCATGGCCGGTCACGGCCTCGATCACCTTCTCGGCGCCTTCGAAGCAGAGGAATGCGCCGCCCAGCATCAGCAGCGGCGTGACCGCCCAGGGGGCGAAGCTGCTGAGCAGAAGGGCGGCGGGGAGCAGGATGAGCAGCTTGTTGCGGAGCGACCCGATCGCGATGCGGCCGATGATCGGCAGTTCCCGATCAGGGGTGAGGCCGGTGACGTAGCGCGGCGTGACCGCGGCATCGTCGACCACCACGCCCACCGCCTTGGTGCCCGCCTTGCCGGCCGCCGCGCTCACATCGTCGAGCGAGGCCGCCGCCAGCTTCGCTATCGCGGCGACGTCGTCCAGCAGTGCGACCAATCCCGATGCCATCGAATCCCCCTTCGTTCGCGCCTCTGTAGAGATCGGCGACAACGGATCAAAGGCTCCCTGTTTCCGTTGTCACGCCAACAGGATAGATAAGCGACGTGCGCCAACAAGCTTCCGCTCCTTCGAAACCGCTGACCCTGCGCCGTCGGAGCAGGACGCCGGTGTGGCTCTCACTCCTGTGGCGGGTGCTGCTCGCGCTGGCGCTGATCGCGGTGGCGCTGGCCGGCCACTGGTTCGATCGCGACGGCTTGCGCGATAATATCGATGGCGCGATCAGCTTCGTCGACGTGCTCTACTTCACGATGATCACGGTCACCACCGTGGGTTATGGGGACATCGTGCCGGTGACCGATCAGGCGCGGATGTTCGACACCTTCGTGGTGACACCGGTGCGGCTGTTCGTCTGGCTGATCTTCCTGGGGACGGCCTATGAGTTCCTGTTCAAGCATGTCTGGGAGAGGTGGCGGATGAGCGTGATCCAAAGCAAGCTGCGCGGCCATGTGGTCGTCGCCGGCTACGGCACGAGCGGCGCCGAGGCAGTGAGCGAGTTGGTCCGGCGCGGCACCGATCCGGCCGAGATCGTCGTGATCGACGGGCACGATCAGAGCCTGGCGGCGGCCGAGGCGATCGGCGCCAATATCATCGACGGGGACGCTACCCGCAATGCGACGCTGGAAGCGGTGCAGGTGGCGCGGGCGCGCGCGATCCTGGTGTCGGCGGGACGCGACGACACCTCGATCCTGATCGTGCTGACCGCGCGCCGGCTGGCGCCCGACGTGCCGATCAGCGTGGTGATCCGGTCCGAGGACAATGAGGCGCTGGCCCGGCAGGCGGGCGCGGACACGGTCATCAACCCGGCGAGCTTCGCGGGAATGCTGCTGGCGGGATCGACCCACGGGCCGCATATCGCCGATTATATGGCCGACCTTGCCAATGCCGGTGGGCAGGTGTCGCTGCGCGAACGGACGGTGACGGCCCAGGAGGTCGGCAAGTCCCTCTCGGCGATCTCCACCGGACTGGGGCTGCGTATTTATCGCGCCGGTGCCTGCCATGGCTTCTGGGAGCCGGAGGTCGCGCGGCTGGAGGCCGGTGACCTGATCGTTGAAGTGGTACCGCGCTAGATATGGTGCGGGGCCAGTTTTCCGGCGCTTAGCCGACCATGCTCAGTGCCACCGCCTCCGCCACCTTGATCCCATCCACCGCCGCCGAGAGGATGCCGCCGGCATAGCCCGCGCCTTCGCCTGCCGGGAACAGGCCCGCCACGTTGAGGCTCTGGAAGTCCTTGCCACGGGTGATGCGGACCGGGGAGGAGGTACGGGTTTCGACGCCGGTCATCATCGCGTCGGGGTCGTCGTAGCGGGCGATCTGGCGGCCGAAGACGGGGAGCGCCTCGCGCAGGGCCTCCACCGCGAAGTCGGGCAGGCACAGCGACAGGTCGGTGAGGTGGACGCCGGGCTTGTAGGAGGGGATTACCCCGCCCAGCGCGGTCGAGGGGCGGCCGGCGAGGAAATCGCCGACCCGCTGGCCGGGGGCCGCATAGCTGGAGCCGCCCGCCAGATAGGCCTGTTCCTCCCACTGCCGCTGGAGGGCGATCCCGGCGAGCGGATGGCCGGGATAGTCCCGCTCGGGATCGATGCCGACGACCAGACCGGAATTGGCGTTGAACTCCTGCCGCGAATATTGGCTCATGCCGTTGGTGACGACGCGGCCTTCCTCCGAGGTGGCGGCGACGACCCGGCCGCCCGGGCACATGCAGAAGCTGTAGACCGAGCGACCGTTGGCACAATGGTGCGACAATGCATAGGCGGCGGCGCCGAGATCGGGATGGCCCGCGCATGGGCCGAAGCGGGCGCGGTCGATCCAGCTTTGCGGATGCTCGATGCGCACGCCGATCGAGAAGGGCTTGGCCTCGATATGGACGCCGCGATCATGGAGCGCGTGGAAGGTGTCGCGCGAGCTGTGACCCACTGCGAGGACGACATGGCTCGTCTCGATATAATCGCCGGTGTGGATATGCAGGCCGCGCAGCCTGCCGTCGACGATATCGAAGTCCGAGACGCGCTGCTGCCAGCGATATTCGCCGCCGAGTTCCTCGATGGTGGTGCGCATGCTCTCGACCATCGAGACGAGGCGGAAGGTGCCGATATGGGGATGCGCTTCGGTGAGGATTTCCTCCGGCGCGCCTGCCTTGACGAACTCGGTCAGCACCTTGCGGCCGAGATGGCGCGGGTCCTTGATCTGGCTGTAGAGCTTGCCGTCGGAGAAGGTGCCGGCGCCGCCCTCGCCGAACTGGACGTTGGATTCGGGATCGAGCACGCTTTTGCGCCACAGGCCCCAGGTGTCCTTGGTCCGTTCGCGCACCACCTTGCCGCGATCGATGATGATCGGGCGAAAGCCCATCTGGGCCAGGATCAGCCCCGCGAACAGGCCGCACGGGCCGGCACCGATCACGACCGGGCGGGGTGCGCCCCTCGGCGCCTGCGCCACGAAGCGATAACCGGTGTCCGGGGTCGGCCGGACATGGTTGTCCCCCGCGAACCGGGCGAGGATGGCGGCTTCGTCGGCCAGTTCGACATCGACCGAGTAGACCATCAGTATCGCCGACTTCCGCCGCGCGTCATTGGCGCGACGGGCGATCTGCCACGACAGGAGCTCGGCGGGTGCGATGCCCAGCCGTTCGACGATCGCGGCGGGCAGCGCCTCGGTCGGATGGTCGAGCGGCAGCTTCAGTTCGGAGATGCGGAGCATCAGGCGGCTTTAGGGCCGTGGCGCGCTCTCTACAACACGTCCCAGAACATGAAGTAGAGCAGCGCGAACCAGGCGACCAGCGCGACCACACCCCGGATCCAGCCGAGATGCGAGCGCAGGCGATCGATCCAGTTTTCCATCGGGACGAGGGTAGGAGGCGCACGCCATCGCCGCAAGCTTTGCGCGGGCGCCCGGCGAGGCTAGAGTGCGCGGGTGAGCGGGTGGGCATTTCTGAAAGCAGCGGTTCTGCTCGCCCTGGCGCTGCCGGGCGTGGCGCAGGCGCGATGCGCCCTGGGGCAGGGGGCGGAACTGCCGGTGACGATGGCAGGCTGGAAACCGCTGGTGCGTGGCCTTGTCGAGGGCAGGGAACTGCCCTTCGTCGTCGATAGCGGCGCTCTGGTCAGCATGCTGACGGCAAACACCGCCGAGGCGCTGGGCCTGCCTTTGGTGGATGCCCCCGAACGGTTCCGGATGCACGGGGTGGGCGGCGAGTTCGCCTTCAGACTGGCGGCGGTGCGGCGGTTCGAACTGGGAGGGCAGGCACGCCAGAATCTCGATTTCCTCGTCGGGGGCAGCGAAGCCGATGCGGCGGGGTGGATTGGCCAGAACCTGCTGGCCCAGGGGGACACCGAATATGATCTGGGCAGCGGCGCGATCCGCTTCTTCCGGCCCACGGGATGCTCGGCCCCCGAACTCGCCTATTGGAGCAGGGCGCCGGCGGCGGTGGAGATCGAGCCGGTGGACGGCCGCAAGACCCATATCATCGCCACGGTGATGCTGAACGGCCAGCCGTTGCGGGCGGCGTTCGACACCGGCGCCGCGCGGACGGTCATCTCGCTCGAGGCGGCGGCGCGAGCAGGGTTTCGGCCGGGCGGGCCGGGCATCGTTCCGGGGGGGACGGCGGTAGGGCTGGGGCAGCGGTCCCTCGCGGCCTGGATATTGCCAAGCGCGAGCCTGCGGATCGGCGACGAGGAGATCCGCGCGCCCGGGCTGCGGATCGCCGATATCGGTTCGATCGGTGTCGACATGCTGATCGGCGCCGATTTCTTCCTGGCCCACCGGCTAATCGTCGCGAACAGCCAGCGCCGGCTTTATTTCAGCTATAATGGCGGGCCGGTCTTCGATGCGCCGCCCGACATCTTGCTGGTGCGTGGGGCCGAATGGAAGCGCGGCGCGGCGGTCGCCGAACTCGCCGATGGCGAAAGCTATGCGCGGCGTGGGCTGGCCGCGCTAAAGCGGGGGGACGCGGCGGGGGCGCTCGCGGATTTCGATCGGGCGGTGACGCTGAACCCCGGGGAAGCGCGCTATTATTTTGTGCGCGCGCAAGCCCGGCTGACGCGCAACGAGGCGCTGCTGGCGCGGCAGGACCTCGATGCGGCGCTGATCCGCAGGCCCGATTATGCCGAGGTGCGGCTGATGCGGGCGCGGCTCGCGATGCTCGATTTCGATGTGGCTGCCGCGCGGCGCGATCTGGAGGCGGCATCGCGATCGGTGGCGCGGGACGCCGATCTCCATCTCCCCATCTCCGCCGGCTATGCGGCGATGGAGGACTGGGCGGGGGCGATCGGCGAACTCGATCTGTGGATCGCGGCCCATGCCGGAGACCGCCGGCTGGCCGACGCGCTCAACGTTCGCTGCTGGAGCCGGGCGATGCTGAACGATGGGCTGCCGCAGGCGCTGGCCGATTGCGAAGCCGCATTGCGGCTGGCGCCGGGGGCGGCGCAGCTGCGCGACAGCCGGGCGCTCGTGCGGCTGCGAATGGGCGACCTCGCCGGCGCGATCACCGACTATGACGCGGCGTTGGCGGCGCAGCCCGGCATTGCCTGGTCGCTGTTGGGCCGCGGCCTGGCGAAACGGCGGAGCGGCCGGGAGGCGGAGGGAAAAGCCGACATCGCCTCTGCCTTCGCGCGGGACCATAGCCTGGCGGAGAAAGCGCTCCGGATCGGGCTGATCCGATCGGTCGATGACCCGCGCTAATCGTTTCGTTTCGACCGGCCGGCATAGAGCAGCCGCCCCTTGCCGAGCCGGGCCAGCACCGTGGCGATGTCCTGTTCGCCGAAGGCGAAGCAGCCGTCGCTGCGGCCGAGCTTGCCCTGGCGGGCGATCATGTCGGGATTGGCGTACCAGGCCGAATGGATGACGATCGCCCGCTCCTCGGCATGGGTGTTGGTCGGATCGAGGCCCACCAGCCGGCGCGACGGGCCATGGACGCCATCATAGGCCTCGCCGGTGAGATAGGCGCCCTCGGAGGTGGCGGCGGAACCCACCGCGTCGGAGAAACTTCGCAACATCCCGCCATGATCGGGGTCCGAACCCTTGCCATGCGCGACGAGCAGCGCGGTGGTCGTACCCCGCAATATATCCATCAGGAAGAAGCGCGGTGCGGCGGAAGGCAGTCCGAAATCGGCGATGGCGATCACGTCGCGCGACCAGAGGGCGGCATGGTGACGAAACAGCGCATCCAGCGCACGCTGGACGAGCCGGGGATCGACGCCGGCCGCGATGCTGGCGAGGCCGGGCGGGGCCGCAGCGGCCGGAGCCGAGAGCAAGGCGCCGAGCAGGGCGCGTCTGGTCAGCCGCACCGGCTCAATCGCGCCAGAAGCGCTTGCAGTCGATCAGGGCGTCGAAACAATCCTCTGCATCCTCCAGCAGCCGCTTGCGCTCCTTCCTGCCCAGCGGCGGCAGGGCGAGGTCGACGCCGAGCCGGGCGAACAGGGCAGGGGCCGCCGCGCGGTCGTTCAACTCGCCGAGCTTGTCCTGAAGCGCTTCGAGCCGATCGAGGAAACGGTCCATCCGGCGGCGCGGTTTCCGGCCCGGATAGAGCGACACGAAGAATTCCGCAGCATAGCGCAGCTTCTTCGCGTCCTTGCGGACCTCGTGGCGATGGTCATCGGCGAGATCGGCGAGACCCTTGCCCTCGCGCTTGATCCGCCTGCGCAGCCTTTCCAGCCGGTCGGCGGCAAAGCCGCGCAGGTCGCGGTCGCGGGGCCCCGGCCCGGCGGTCTCGCCGCGCCATGGGCCGATGGAGAGCCATTCGGCCAGGTCGATCGGCAGCAGCCGGGCGCGACCCGTCTGGAGCTGGTTGCACAGATGGACGAACCGGCTCTCGCGCATCGCCGCAAGGCTGGTGCGCTGGACACCCTCCAGCCTCGGGAGCAGCGCATCGATGTCGCGGATCTCACCCAGTTCGCCGGCCAGCCAGCGCAGTTCCGCGGCGAACATCGCCGCCTTGTCGTCGCCCTCCAGCAGCGGCCGGAACAGCCAGAAGGCGGATCGCAGCCGGCGCAGGGCGACCCGTGCCTGGTGCAGCGGCTCGACGCCGCCCGACCGGAGCAGCAGATCCTCGTTAAGCCGATATTGGCGGATGCAGGCCGCGGTGATCGCCGCGAAGCCGTCGCCAGCGGTCATGCCCTTGTCGAGCCGGATCGGTTCGGCGCGGACGGCGGCAGCCGACCGGTTTCGCGCGAGCGCATAGCCGCGCTCGGACTTCGACTGAACGCCGAGACGCAGGGGCACCGTTTCGTTGAGGGTGCGGGCCAGATCGAACAGCGTTTCAGGCGATCCCTGCTTCAGTTCCAACTCGATCTCGCTCAGCGCCTGATGACGGGCGCCGGCCCGCACTTCGCCCGCATCGATCGCATATTCGACCAGGCTGCCATCCTTGCGCTCGATCGGCCCCGCCAGCCGCTCTACATCGGTAACGAACAGGGGCGCGATCTTCTCCAGCGTGGCGGCGTCGAAAAGCTGGGTGAGCGGGCCCGCCTTATCGTCCAGCACCGGCTTGCCGCCGCCGACCTTGCGTTCCCACTCGCCGCGCACGAACAGGCCGGCGGCCTGGCGGGATGCGGCCTTCACCGTCTGGACGTGTCTGGTCCCCTCTTTCCGGATGCGCAGCACATAGCCGGCCTTGTCGAGCTTGAGATCGGGCGTGTCGAAATAGGTGGCGCAGAGCCTTTTCGGGCTTTGCCCTTCCACGCCCAGCAGGGCGCAGCCGAGCAGCCGCTCCCGGTCGGAAGGATCAAATTCGAGCTTGAGCTCAATCTCTAAAGGATCGTCCATGCCGTCCTGACGCCGCTGCCATCATGTCATATTAGCGGGAAGTCCGGGTCAAAGTCATGACGGCGATCAATTCGGCCAAATGGCTCGTCGATCGAGACCGGGGATGACGATCAGGCGAGGGCGAGCCTGAGGCCGCGGGCCGCCTGACCGGTTTGCCGGGCTTCGTCTTCGTCGTTCCAGCTGTGGAAGGACAGGCGCAGGATATCGCCGCGACGATCGAAACGGCAACCGATCCTTTGGAACGCGGCGGCGAGCGCGTCGGCCTGCCCGGAACGCAGGCAGAGCGTGCCGCCGCGATGGGTCATGTCGATATCCGCGCCGGCCTCTTCGGCGAAACAGGCTATCAGGCGGCGATTGTCGGCGAGGATGCGATCAACGCCGAGGCCGGTGATCGTCGCGATGCCGGCCGTCGCCAGCGCATAGGGCGCGATCGACGGCGTTCCGCCCCAGAAGCGGCGCGCGTCGGGTGCGTAGCGGAAGTCGTCTATATCGAAGGCGAAGGGATCGACGTGCGAGAACCAGCCGACATTGAGCGGTTCGGCTTGGTCGATCAGGGTTTGCGAAGCCCAGAGGAACGCCGCGCCGGGGCCGCCGCAGAGCCATTTGACGCAGGAGCCGATCGCGGCATCGACGCCCCACGCCGCCGGATCCACCGGCAGGATTCCAGCCGACTGGGCGATATCGACGATCGAGAAGGCTCCGGCGGCGCGGGCAAGCGCGGCGATCTCGTCGATTGGGGAGAGGCGGCCGCTGTTCGAATGGACGTGCATCGCGACCACCGCTGCGACGTCGGGGCCGATCGCGGCGCTCCAGATGCCGGCGTCGGACGGGTCGCCGTCGATCAGTTCCAGCCGGTAGCCGAGGCGCTCGCATGCCCGCATTGCGAAGCCGATCGACGGGAAGGCGTGGCGTGAGGCGAGCAGCCGCTCACGCCCGGCCCTGCGCGGCAGGCCTGAAAGCAGGGCGGTTAAGGCAATCGAGACGCTTGGCTGCGGACAGATCAGGTCCGGGCCGGTGGCGAGCAGGCCGGCGAGGGCCAGGCGGAAGCGGTCGATCGCCGCCAGCCAGTCGAGCCAGCCGTCCGATCCCTTGTCCGCCCAGGGCTGGAGCATCGCCGCGTCGATCGCCGCCCGCGCCGAGACCGGCAGGCAGCCGACCGAATGGGCGAGCAGATAGGGGCCGGGGGCAGGGACCTCGAACAGATCGCGCGGGGCGGCGATCATGCCGCCTCGTTATGCGAGATGCTGTCCCGTACTCGGCCATGATGGTCGCCCCAGTCATCGGTCATCGCGACGCGGACGTCCCACAGCTCGGGGAAGAAGCGGTGCTTGGCGCCGGCCTGGAGCAGATCGACTGGGCGGCCCTTGAGCGAGGCCGAGCCCATGCCGATCGAGCGCTGGATCAGGAAAAGGTGATGCCAGCGGAACTTGCCGAACAGTTCGTCGAACTCGATCAGTGCTTCGGCCACGGCATAGGCGGCGTCGTGGCGGTAATCTTGGTCGTAGATCGAACGGACGGTGCGCCCCTCCGCCTTCAGATAGCGACCCTCGAAGCTGCGCCATAGCTCGGGCACCATCTTCAGCAGCACGCGGAAGCCCGGTGATTCCTGGCCGCTGCCATTGCCGAGCTGAAGCCTTATCTCCTGATATTCCTTGGGCGACATCGTCTCGAGCAGGTCGAGCTGCGCGATCATCAGCTTGAGCAGCTTGTGGCAGCGGCCCATCAGCGTGATTACGCGGTGGGTCTCGCCCGCCTGGAGATAATCGTCGATGTCGAGCAGGGTGTACGCCATCAGCTTCATCCACAGCTCCTCGACCTGGTGGACGATCTGGAACTGAAGCTCGTCGCGGTTGCACAGCGCGTCAAACGCCTTCTGGCAGGCGAGCAGCGAACCGGTGCGCAGGTAAACCTCATAATCGAGTGCCTCCGGCGCCTGCATCTGTTCATAATATCGGTTGCGGTCCATCCTCGTCCTCCTCCGTGCCGGGCGGTCGCAGCTTAGCATCGCAGCGCGGGGACATTGTCCGCATAATGATCGTCAAAGGCGAAGGACGTAGGACGTTGGTCCTTCCAATCGTATTTTTTTGCGACTATCGTGCTATGGATTATCGATTCCGAAGATTGGATGTGATGTCGCTCGATCAGATCGACCATAGCCTGCTCGCCGCGCTGGAGGATGATGCGCGGCTGTCCTTCGCGAGCCTTGGCGAAGCGGTGGGCCTGTCCAAGACGCCCTGCTGGAAACGCGTGCAGGCTCTGGAGCAGGCGGGTGCGATCCGGGGCTATCATGCCGCGCTCGATCCGCAGGCGCTGGGCCTCGGCACCGCCGCCTTTGTCCGGATCAGCGTGCGCTTCGACAAGCATGCGGCGTTCGAGCGCGCGGTGTGCGATCATCCTATGATCGTCGCCTGCCACGCGACGGTGGGCGATACCGATTATCTGGCGCATATACTGGCGCGCGACATGACCGACCTCGACGAATTCCTGCGATCCGAGCTGTGGCGCCTGCCGGGCGTGGAGCGCTTCACCACGACGATCGCGATGCGGGAGATCAAGTCGGCCGGGTCGCTGGCCGCCAATGCGGCGAGGAAGCGGTGAGCGATTTGCGCGGCCTCTATCCACCGCTCGAGCCCTATGAGACGGGCATGCTCGATGTCGGCGACGGGCATCGCGTTTATTATGAACGGGCAGGGACACCGGGCGCGAAGCCGGCGGTGTTCCTGCATGGCGGGCCCGGCGGGGGATGTTCGCCCGATCATCGGCGGCTGTTCGATCCGGCGCGCTATGATCTGCTGCTGTTCGACCAGCGAGGCTGTGGGCGGTCGACGCCCCATGCGGACCTCAACGCGAACACGACCTGGCATCTCGTCGCCGATATCGAGCGGCTGCGGGCGCTGGTGGGCACCGAGCAATGGCTGGTGTTCGGGGGAAGCTGGGGATCGACCCTGGCACTGGCCTATGCCGAGACCCATCCGGAGCGGGTGAGCGCGCTCGTGCTGCGCGGCGTCTATACGGCGACGCGGGCCGAGATCGACTGGTATTACCAGTGGGGCGTGTCGCAGATGTTCCCCGACAAATGGGAAGGCTTCGTCGCACCGATCCCGGAGGCCGAGCGCGGCGCGATGGTCGCTGCCTATAACCGGCTGCTGACCGGCGACGATGAGGCGGCGAAACTTGAGGCGGCCAAGGCGTGGAGCCTTTGGGAAGGCGAGACGATCACGCTGCTGCCGAGCGCGGCGCTGAGCGAACAGCATGGCGAGGACCGTTTCGCGATCGCCTTCGCCCGGATCGAGAATCATTATTTCCACCATGATTGCTGGCTGGAGCCCGGCCAACTGCTGCGCGATGCGGGCAGATTGCGGGGTATCCCGGGCACGATCGTTCATGGTCGCTACGACATGCCTTGCCCGCTCCACTATGCCTGGGCCTTGCACAATGCCTGGCCAGAGGCGGATTTCCACCTGATCGAAGGAGCAGGGCACGCTTATTCCGAGCCGGGGATACTCGACCGGCTGATAAGGGCGACCGACAGGTTCGCGGAGAGGAGCGAGGCATGAGGGGATTGCTGCGGCGCAAGCCGATCGGCGGGGCCGAGAGGCATGGGGGAAGGCTGACGCCGACCCTTTCCTGGCCCCATCTGGTGGCGCTGGGGGTCGGCGCGATCGTCGGCACCGGAATCCTCACCCTGATCGGGGTCGGTGCCGATCGCGCGGGCCCCTCGGTGCTGCTGTCCTTCGCGATCGCCGGGGTGGTCTGCGCCTGTGCCGCGCTCGCCTATGCGGAGCTGGCGGCGATGATGCCGGCGGCGGGCAGCGCCTATAGCTACAGCTATGCCGCGCTGGGCGAGATATTCGCCTGGGTGGTGGGCTGGAGCCTGATCCTCGAATATTCGCTGGTGGTGTCGACCGTGGCGGTCGGCTGGTCGGGCTATGCCTCGCCGCTGCTGATGGGGATCGGATTCCCGGAGGCGCTGACCCAGGGCCCCGAACTGGGCGGGCTGATCAACCTGCCGGCGATCCTGATCATCGCGGTGGTAACCGGATTGCTGCTGCTCGGCACGCATGAGAGCGCGCGGGTCAACACCATATTGGTGGTGGTCAAGATCGCCACCCTCTCGCTGTTCGTGGCGGTGGCGCTGCCGCAGTTCGACGCGGGCCATCTGCATCCGTTCATGCCCTATGGCTTCGCATCGGTGGCGGGGCCCGATGGCGTGCAGCGCGGGGTGATGGCGGCGGCGGCGATCATCTTCTTCGCCTTCTACGGCTTCGACGCCATCTCGACCGCCGCCGAGGAGACCAAACGGCCCGAGCGCGATCTGGCGATCGGCATCGTCGGATCGATGCTGGCCTGCACGCTGATCTATATCCTCGTCGCGGCGGCGGCGGTCGGTGCGGTGCCCTTCACCAGCTTCGCGGACAGCCCCGAGCCGCTCGCGCTGATCCTGCGCGACCTGGGGCGGCCCGGCGTTGCCAAGATCGTGGCGACCGCGGCGGTGATCGCGCTGCCGACGGTGCTGCTCGCTTTCCTCTACGGGCAGAGCCGTATCTTCCTGGCGATGGCGCGCGACGGTTTCCTGCCGCGCTCGCTCGCCGTCATCTCGAAGCGCGGCACGCCGGCGCGGATCACCACCGCGACGGCCGTCCTCGTCGCGATCCTGGCCGGGCTGCTCCCTATCGGCGAGATCGCGGCGCTGGCCAATGCCGGTACGCTGATCGCCTTCATGGCGGTTGGCGCCTGCCTGATCGTGCTGCGTCGCCAGCGTCCGGAACTGCCGCGCCCCTTCCGGACGCCGGCCGCGCTGCTGGTGGGCCTGGGCGCGGTGCTGGGCTGCCTCTATCTGTTCGTCAGCCTGCCGGTGGAGACGCTGCTCTGGTGCCTGCTGTGGAACGCGATCGGCGTCGCCATCTATTTCGGCTATGCGCGGCGGCAGAGCGCGCTCGCGGATTGAAGGCAAGAAACGGAAAGTGCGCCGACCCGCGATCGGGCAGGGACAGGCGATGATTCCGACCGATGACCATGACTGGGCCCGCGCCGCCGACGATCTTGACGAGCGCGGCTGGACCGTGCTGCCGAAACTGCTCGATCCTGAGCAATGTGCCGCAACGGCGGCGCTCTACGATCACGAGACGGCTTTTAGAAAGCAGGTGGTCATGGCGCGGCACGGCTATGGGCGGGGCGAATATCGCTACTTCGCCTATCCGCTGCCGCGGCTGGTGGCCGGGTTGCGGAGCGCGCTCTATCCGCGCCTCGCGCCGGTCGCCAATCGTTGGCACGAGCGGATGGGCTTCGACGCCCGCTTTCCCGAGGAGCATGGCGACTTCCTCGATCGCTGCCATGCTGCGGGACAGGGGCGACCCACCCCGTTGATCCTGCGCTATGGGCCGGGCGACTATAATTGCCTGCACCAGGACCTCTATGGAGAGCATGTCTTCCCGCTGCAGGCGGCGGTGCTGCTGTCTTCGCCGGGCGAGGATTTCACCGGCGGGGAGTTCGTGCTGACCGAGCAGCGCCCGCGCATGCAGTCGCGGGCGGAGGTGGTACCGCTCGGACAGGGCGATGCCGTGGTTTTCGCGGTGGCGCACAGGCCGCGCGCGGGGTCACGCGGCGATCACCGCGTTAATATGCGGCACGGCGTGGCGACGATCCGCGCCGGGCGGCGGCATATGCTCGGCATCATCTTCCACGACGCGGCCTGATCGTCGCGGAAGAGAGGGGTCACGCCGTGGCGGCGCGCGGCGATGAAGGGTTCGCCGAGACCAGGCCGCGACGCCCTTCGGCCAGCAGCATCTCGAACTTGGCGGCGGGCAGGCCCTGGTCGAAGGCCAGGCCGAAGCGGTTGCCACGGACCCAGGCCGTCCGCGAAAGCACCTCATTGCCCCGGCACACCAGCCAGACGGTCTCGCCCGGCTCGGGCGGTTGGTCCGCATGGGCAAGGGCGCCCTTGCGCGAAAGATCGAGAAGATAGACCGGGGTCGGCCGTCCGCTGGCAAGAAGCGAAGCGCGCAGCAGTATCCGGTTACGCGCATCCTGACGCGCGTCGGGCCGCTGCCGGAACCCCAATAGGCTTGCAATCGACATGGTTACGCTACCTCACACGCCGGCCCAAAACACCGGGTCGACACGAGGACGCTAATGGCTGAGGCGATACGGACGCGTTATGGGAATTGGTGAACGCGGCGCTAAGGCTGATTTGTTCGACCGGGGTTGGAGCGGTTCTGGATCGAACCCCGGGCGGACGAGTTCAGGCGAGCAGGAGGGCCAGCGCGAGTGTGAGGACGATGCCGAACAGCGCAGCGGCGAGGATAGCCGATGGAAGCACCCAGCCGTGCCGGTGCGGCCGTGACGTCACGGTCTCCTCGACGATGGCGGCGTCGGGCCTGGCCTCCGCGCCGGCCGCGATCTCGGCGATCTGGGCGGCGAGTTCCGGGCATTCGGCGGCCAGGCGATCGCTATGGGCGGCGGCCAGCGCCAGTTCTTCCAGGCTGAGTGGCTGGAGAAAGCGACAGCCCGCACGATTGTCCGCGATCCAGACGACTTCGCCCTCGCGCCAGCCGACCAGCGGTACCTCCAGCGTCAGGAAGGCGCCCGGGACGAGTTGCCCAGCGCCCGCGGCCATCAGTCCGCCACGCGAGATGTCGGTAAGGGTGACGCCATGAATCGACTCGGTCCCGGTCTCGGCTCCGTCCAGGGTAAGGCGCAGGTTGGAGCGATGATCGATCGCCAGCCGCAGGCTCTGGCGGCGTTCGGAGGGGCGGTAGGCCTGTTCGATCATTGCAAATCCGGTCAAGAGCATTGGCGGCACATGCCCCCCGGATGCGCCGTCATGAAATCTACGCCGCTGCCCTTTTCATGCGACCCGGGTCTTTTCCGTTACGTAGATTCCCAAGGATGACGCGAAGGCTTGGCACGGCACGCGGGCTCCTGCATGGCGGAGCGATGTCCGACGCGTCGAGCGACACTCCGACTCCGCCGCCCTCGCCATTCCGCGTGCCCATCTTCCGCGCGGTTTGGGCGGCATCGCTGATGTCGAACTTCGGCGGGCAGATCCAGTCGGTCGGCGCGGCATGGATGATGACATCACTCGCCCAGTCGGCCCAGATGGTGGCGTTGGTGCAGACATCGGCGGTGCTGCCCTTCATGTTGCTGGCCCTGCTGGGCGGCGCGGTGGCCGACAATTTCGACCGGCGCAAGGTGATGCTCGTCTCGCAGAGCTTCATGTTGCTGGTTTCGGCCATATTGAGCCTGTTCGCGTGGCAAGGCTGGCTGACGCCCTGGCTGTTGCTGGTCTTCACCTTCCTGATCGGCTGCGGGATGACCATGAACGGGCCGGCCTGGCAGGCGTCGGTGGGAGAGATCGTGCCGCGGCCGCAGATACCCGGCGCGGTCGCGCTCAACTCCATGGGGTTCAACCTCGCGCGGACCGCCGGCCCGGCGATCGGCGGCGCCGTCGTCGCGGCGGCGGGCGCCGCGGCGGCCTTCCTGTTCAACACGCTGTCCTATCTGGGGCTGATCGCGGTGCTGCTGCGTTGGCGGAAGCCGAAGGCGCAACGGCTGCTGCCCCGCGAGGGGGTGTTCGTCGCGATGGGCGCCGGGCTGCGCTATGTCGCCATGTCTCCCAATCTGCGGATCGTGATCGGCCGGTCGACGGCCTTCGGGCTTTGTGCCGGCGCCATACCGGCGATGATGCCGCTGGTCGCGCGCGAGCTAATCCAGGGCGGCCCGCTGACCTACGGCATATTGCTCGGGGCCTTCGGAAGCGGAGCGGTGATGGGCGGGCTGCTGACCGACCGGCTGCGCCGCCGCATGACGATCGAGACGATGATCCGCCTGATATCGCTGACGCTCGCGGCCGGCACCGCGGTCACTGCCCTGAGCCATTGGCTGGTGCTTACCATCCTGGGGCTGATGCTGGCCGGCGCGAGCTGGGTATTGGCCTTTTCCACCTTCAACATCACGATCCAGCTGGCGTCACCCCGCTGGGTCGTGGCGCGTGCCCTGTCGGTCTATCAGATGGCGTCCTTTGGCGGCATGGCGCTGGGCGCCTGGGGGCTGGGCGTCCTTGCGGACCACCAGGGCGTGGCGTTCGCCTTGCTGGTCGCGGCGGCGGTGCAGGCCGGCGTGATCCTGATTGGCCTGATGCAGCCTCTGCCGCAGGTCGACGACCTGAACCTCGATCCCCTCAGGCAGTTTCAGGAGCCCCAGCTCGCGGTCGGGATCGAGCCGCGCAGCGGGCCAGTGGTTATCACGATCGAACATCGCATCGAGCAGGAGAATATCGTCGTCTTCCTGGCGGCGATGACCGAGCGGCGGCGCATCCGGCGCCGGGATGGCGCGCGGGGCTGGACCCTGCTGCGCGACCTGCATGAGCCGGAACTGTGGGTGGAGCGCTATCACGTCGCCACCTGGCACGATTATATCCGCCACAATCTCCGCCGTACCCATGCCGATGCCGAGAACAGCGCCGCGATCCACGCGCTCCACAAACCTGGAACCTCCCCCCGCGTGCACCGGATGATCGAGCGGCAGACCGGATCGCTGCCCAGTGCGCGGCGCAACGAGCCGGTGACGATCGATCCGGAGATGACCGATCCGGCGCGCTCGGCCTGAACCGATCGCTATCGGGGCGGCAGGGCGCGTGCCAGCAGGGTCTGGATCTCGCGCTCGTACATCTCGGCTATGGCAAGGTGAAGCTGGCGGGCGGTGTCGCTGTGCGCGGCGTCCGCAGCCTTGCGGGCACGCTTGATGCGCAGCCGATAATGCGTCAGCCGGGTGTCGTTGATCTCGATCATCGAATTGGCCGGCGGCTCCCCAAATGCCACGCCGCTGCATAGCAGGGCGCGGGGGATGGGCGCCGTAAACAATTGCAACATCCCGATTGCGTAACGATCTGTTCAGGTGGCCCGATCTAAAGCGGCGGCATGACAGAGTTGATTGTTGGCGGCATGTCCAGCGGTTCGGTGGCGATCAGCCCCGGGAGTGCGAAACAATTGCGCCGCGAGGCGGCCAAGGCCCGAACCCTGGCCGACAATGCCTTTGCCGAGGACGAGCGCCGCAGGTTGCAGGACGTCGCCCACAGCCTCGAACGGGAGGCGATGGCGATAGAGGCTGCACTGCGTATCAGCCCGGCAGGCTTGCCGCAGCCTGGCCGGCGGGGGCCGCGCATCTGATCAGGCGGTCGGGCGGCGGATCAGACGGCCTATACGCGTAGACCGATTGGGCATGCCACGCAGGGATGTGGTGACGCGGGGGTGATCATGGACTGGCGCTGTCCTCGGTCTCGAAGGAAGGATAGGCGCCCAGGCTGCCCAGCAATATTGCGCATAGCCCGAACACCGGCATCATTCCCCATAGCAGCGGCTCATAACTCTGCGCGCGATCGAACACGAAGCCGGCGATCGGCGCGCCGAGCCCCACCGCACATCCCTGCGCGGCGACGATCATGCCATAGACCGCACCGAAACTGCGCATGCCGAAATGCCGCGAGGCTAGATAACTCAGCACATCGACTTCCGAGCCGAGCGACAGGCCGAACAGCAATGCGGCGAGGGGTGCCGCCGGTCCATCCATGAAGATCAGGGTCAATAGAACCGGGAAGGGCAGACAAAGCGCACATGCGCCGACGATCGAGCCATTGATGCGATCGAGCAGAAATCCGGTCGCCAGCCTTCCCACAACCGATCCCACGCCGATCAGTGCCGCCGCCGAGGCGGCATCGGTCCGCGACAGGCCTTTTGCCGTCAGGATCGGCACGAAGTGCACTGTGAGCGCGACGATCGACATGCCCGCCAACAGAGCGACGACCGCAAGCCGCCAGAAGCGCGAGGAGCGCGTGGCCTCGGCGAGGCCGATGCCCGTCATCCTTCTTGCGGGGCGCGATGGACCGGCCCCGGCGCTCGAGCGTCGCAGATCGCGAGCGTCGCGAAAGAACAGCAGCAACAACGGAACGCACAGCATCGCCATCAATGCGGCCAAGGCGACATAGGCGTCGCGCCAGCCGAGTATCGCGATCAGCCGGTTTGCCACCGGCGGAAGCGTTGCCGTGGCGAGTCCCGCACCGCACAGGGTGATCGACATGGCCAGCCCACGCGCACGATCGAAGCGCGAGGCCACCGCGCCCACCCAGGTCATCGACTGGATCGTCAAGGTGGCGAGCCCCAGCAGCACCCAGAGCGCCCACCAGTTCCACAGCGCGGGGCCGGTGGTTGAAAGCGCGGCCAAGGCCAGGCAGAAGAACAGCGTTCCGGCTATGCCGATCCGCCGGGCGCCCCAGCGGTCGATCAGCAGCCCCATCGCGGGCGCGAGCAACATCGTCGCGCTGAGCATGGTTAGGCCCGAGGTGATCGCCGCCCTGCTCCAGCCAAATTCCTCCTGAAGCGGGGCGATAAACAGGCCGAGGGTGAAGATGTGCGACATACCAACGCCAAGGCCAACCGCACTGACCAGTGGTAATATCCATCCCTCACGCCATTCCCGGCGGGCGGCCGCCTGCTCACCCTGCATATTCCCTCCCCGATTTGTCGCGCGTTCCCATCAACTGCGGTGAAGGCGTACGGGTAGCGCCGAAAAGCCCCTGAACATGGTGCTGTGGATCCTTACCGGGTCACCGGTCACTTCGATGCGGTCGAAGCGCGGCAGGATCTCCTCCCACAACACCCGCAGTTGCAGCTCCGCCAGCCGGTTGCCGAGGCAGCGGTGGATGCCGAAGCCGAAGGTGAGGTGCTGGCGCGGGTTCGGCCGCCCGATGATGAAATCCTCGGGCCGCTCGTACATGCCCTCGTCGCGGTTGCCTGACAGATACCACATGACGACCTTGTCGCCCTTGCGGATCGTCTTGCCGCCCAGTTCGCTGTTCTCGGTCGCGGTCCGCCGCATATAGGAGACCGGGCATTGCCAGCGCAGGATTTCCGAGACCGCGACCGGCACCAGGCTGGGATCGGCCTTCAACTTGGCGAACTCGTCCGGAAACTGGTGCATCGCCAGGATCGACCCGCTCATGGAATTGCGCGTGGTGTCGTTGCCGCCGGTCATCAGCAGGGTGATCGTGCCAAGGAACTCCTCCGGGCGCATCTCCTGCGTCAGCGGCGACTTGGCGAGCACCGACATCAGGTCGGCGGACGCCGGCGCGTCGATCTTTTCGTTCAGCAGCCGGGTGAACCGCTCGGCGATCTCGCGCATCACCGCGCTGCGATGCTCCCAGGATTCGACGACCCCGTCGCCCGGCGCACCTGACTGGACATTCGACCAGTAGAGCAGCTTGTGCCGTTCTTCGAACGGGAAGCCCATCAGGATGGCCAGCATGCGCAGGGTCAGCTCGATCGAGACCTCGCTCACCCAATCGAACTCCTCGCCGATCGGCAGGCTGTCGAGCAGCTGGCGGGTCCGCTCGCGGATGCCCGCTTCCATCTTTTGGATATTGCCCGGGGACAAGGCCGGGATCACGATGCTGCGCCGCGGGCCGTGATGGGGTGGATCCATCACGATGAAGCTCGTCTTGGACACCTCGTTTTCGATGTGGCCCCCGGAAAAGAAGGCATCGTCCAACACCACTGTTCCGTCCGAGGAATAGGTCTGGTGGTTCATGTCGACGTGCAGGATGTCGGCATATCTGGTGACCGACCAATAGGGGCCGAACTTGCTGTCGGCGCAATAATGGACCGGGTCCTCGCGGCGCAGGCGGCGGAAATAGCTCCGGGCGAGGTCGCGCTGGTGCAGCAGCGGATCGCTGACGTCGATCGCCGCCAGCGGCATGCTTTCGATTTCGGACGGATCGAGCGAAGCCATGGCGATCCCCTCAGCGGCCGGTGTAGCGCGGCGGCCGCTTCTCGTTGAACGCGGCCAGCCCTTCGCGAAGATCGTCCGAACGGACATTCTCCAGGACGATCTTGCGCTCCTCGGCGATCGCGGCCTCCAGGGGCACGTCGAAGGCGAAAGGGGTCGCCCGCTTGATATTGGCGAGGCACAGCGGGCTCTTGCTGGCGATCATCTCGACATAGCGGTCGACGGTCGCCTGCAGCTGTTCCAGCGGCACGACGTCGTTGATCAGGCCCCATTCCTTCATCTCGCTTGCGGGCGCGAGGCGGCCGGTAAACAGCAGGTCGTTGGCGCGCGACAGGCCGACGCGGCGGGGCAGGCGGATGGTGCCGCCCGCACCCGGTACCAGCGCGAAATTGGAATGACACTCGCCGATCTTGGCGTGCTCGGCCGCGAAGATCAGGTCGCAGCACAGGATCAGCTCCAGCCCGCCAGCCGCCGTCGTTCCGTTCACCGCGGCGATGGTGGGCTTGGGGAAGCGTTCGACGCCGAAGAACAGCCTGTCACCCCCGCTGCAGAGATGCTCGAAGAATTCGGCCAGTTCGTCACCGACCAGATGCTGGAAGCGCAGCAGATCGCCGCCGGCCGAAAAGGCCTTGCCCGCGCCGGTGAAGACGACGGCATGCACTTCGGAATCGTCGCCGGCGATCTCGAGCAGTTCGATGATCCGAGCGCCCACCTCCTCCGTCAGCGAGTTGAGCTTTTCCGGACGGTTGATCGTCAGCCACGCGGCACCGCCGCGCTTTTCGTATAGAACACAGTCCATCAGATGCTCCTTTTGGTCACAGCAGGGCGCCGCGTTCGACCAGCCCGTCGATTTCGCCGTCCGAAAAGCCCCAGTCGCTCAGCGCCTCGCGGTTGTGCGCGCCGGCGTCGGGGGGCGAACGCTGGATCGCGCCCGGCGTCGCCGAGAAGCGCGGCGCGGGGGCGGGCTGAACCACGCCGTCACGCTCGACGAAGATCTGCCGGGCGACATTGTGCGGATAGGCCGGCGCTTCCTCCAGCGAGAGAACGGGCGCGAAGCAGACGTCGGTCCCCTCCAGCAGCGCGCACCATTCCGCTCGGCTCTTGGTGGCGATCAGTTCGGCCATCTTCTCGCGCAGTTCGGGCCACACGTTGCGGTTCATCCGGTTTGGGATATCGGGATCGTGGAAGCCGGTCTTCTCGATCAACAGCAGGTAGAATTGCGGTTCGAACGACGCGATCGAGATCCATTCTCCGTCGGCGCATCGATAGGCGCGATAGAAATGCGCGCCACCATCGGCGAAATTGCTCTCGCGCTCATCCTTCCAGACGCCGGCCGCCTTCATCCCGTAGACCATCGCCATCAGCGATGCGGCGCCGTCCACCATCGCGGCGTCGACCACCTGGCCGGTGCCCGTCGCGCGGGCATGGAGCATGCCGGCGAGCAGGCCGATCGCCAGATAGAGTGCGCTGCCGCCCGTGTCGCCGACCAGATGGAGCGGCGGGATCGGCCGCTCGGCCGTTCCGATCGCGTGCAGCGCGCCGGTGACGGCGATATAGTTGATGTCGTGCGCGGCGGCCTGGGCGAGGGGGCCGGTCTGTCCCCATCCGGTCACCCGGCCATAGACGAGCCGGGGGTTGCGTTGCAGCGCCACGTCGGGGCCCAGGCCGAAGCGCTCCATGACGCCCGGCCGGAACCCTTCGTACAGCGCGTCGGCGCGTTCGATCAGGGTCAGGCAGGCTTCGATCGCTTCCGGACGCTTAAGGTCGAGCCGGATCGAGCGGCGCCCGCGCGCGGTGACATAGGTCGGGCCGCTGTCCTTCGCGCCGGGCCGGTCGATCCGGATGATGTCGGCGCCCAGGTCCGACAGGATCATCCCGCAGAAGGGCACGGGCCCCAGGCCCGCGAACTCGACGATCCTGAAGCCGCTCAGCGGTCCCTGATCCATGGCCTGCCTCCTCGCTCGCGATCAGGCGAAGGCGTCCAGCCCGGTCAGCTCGCGGCCGATCGTGAGCTTGTGGATCTCGGTGGTGCCGTCGGGGATGGTCAGCAGCCGCGCATCGCGGAAATAGCGCTCGGCGGCGCATTCCTTGGTCAGGCCGATCGCGCCGTGGACCTGGATACCGAGCGACGCCACCCGCACCGCCGCCTCGCAGGTATAGGCCTTGGCGATCGACACGGTTTTGCGGCAGCGTTCGCCGGCCATGAACTGTGACGCGACGCGATAGGCCATCAGCCGCGACAGCTCGGTCTCGATCGCCATGTCGGCCAGCATGCCCTGGACGAGCTGGAAGGAGCCGATCGGCCGGCCGAACTGCTGGCGGACCTTGGCATATTCGACGGCCAGATCCAGCGCGGCCTGGGCGATGCCGACGGCCATGAACATCATCTTGATCCGCGCTTCCTCGACGAAGCTCAGTGCGGTCTTCAGGCCGCCCTTGCCAGGGGTCAGCTCGGCATCGCCATCCAGCCGGCAGTCGACGAATGAGACTTCGCAGAAGGAGGTGGCGTGCCAGCCCAGCTTGGGGATGGTCCGCACCTCATATTGCTGGCGGGTGGCATCGACCAGGAACAGTGAGATCAGGCCCGATTCCAGATTGCGCGCCGCGACGATGATGCCCGCCGCGATCTGTGCGTTGGATGTCCAGATCTTGTTGCCGTTCAGCACCCAGCCGTCACCGTCGCGGCGCGCGGTGGTCTGCAGGCCGGCCAAGTGCGATCCGGCGTTGGGCTCGCTCATCCCCATCGCGACGATCTCGCCGGGGCCGAACATATGGCCATATTTCTCTTGCTGCGATCCCTGGAGCAGGCTGCCCAGGTCCCAGACCGGAAAGAAGACCGGCGTCGCGAGTGAGGCGAGGCTGGGGTTGAGCTTGCTGATCTCCTCAATGAAGATGCCCAGGCAGATCAGGTCGAGCCGGCCATTCTCGTCGACCGGCGCGGTGGTGGCGATCTCATGGCCGGACACGTCGGCGCGCAGCGCCGCCACTTCTTCGCGGGTCTGCAGCCGGTCGAAATCATATTTATCGTTGATCAGGGGCGCCAGCACGCGGCTGACGAAGCGCTGGACGCCCTCGCGATACTGGGCTTGTTCATAGGTGTAGGTCAGATCCATCGCTTGTCTCCTGGGCCGCCGCCTCGCGCGGGGTCGGGATTGGGGGATATATGCTCAGTTGCCGACGCGCCCGACATGGCGGCGCATCGCCGCATTCCATTCGGCGGGACGCTCAAAATAGGGCGAGTGGCCGGCGCCGGGCAGCGTCTCGACGGTCGCATTGGGCAGATGCGCGGCGAGTTCGACATAGGCGGCCGGATCGGCGACATGGTCATGCTCGCCCCGGCCAAGCAGGATCGGCGCGGGCAGCGCCGCAAGCGCCGCGATCGACACCGGCTCGGCCTGCGCGGCGGCGAAGGTGCGGCTGTAGGGCGGCCGCTGGTTCCCGACCTCCTGGAAGGTCTGGTAGAGATAGGTGCGGACCGGATCGCGCGCGGCGAAGTCGGCGCCGACCGAGCGGGTCCAGCCCAGCCGGCGGTCCACCAGCGTGGCCTGCACATCCGTGTCGTCGGGCTTGAGCTGCCAGCCCAGTTCGCGTCCGCCCTTGATCGGCGCGAACGGCCCGTCCCACAGCGCCAGGCTCAGCACCCGTTCCGGGTTGGAAACCGCCCATCGCGCGGCCACCAAGGCACCGAGCGCCTGTCCCGCGAGGTGGATCGGTGCCGCCGCCAGACCGACCGCATCGAGCACGGCCGACAGGTCGGACGCCCCGGTCGCGATCCCCCAGTCATCGCTGGTGAAGGTCGAGTTGCCATAGCCGCGCTGGTCCCAGAGGATGACCTGCGTCCCGTCATCGGCGAGGCCGGCGATCTGCTGGAAGAAGGAGAGGTGATTGCTGCCGGCGCCATGGCAGATCACGATCGGCGCGCCTTCTCCGGCTTTTTCCCAATAGATGCGCTCGCCGCCGCTCGCCGCATAGCCGTGCTGCCAACCCGTCACGCGCGCCTCCGCCAAATCTTCGCTGTTATCCGACCGATATCATCATCGTCACCGCGACACCCGGCATTGGCTCGTCACTTCGGATGCGGGCTGATCATCAGGAAGGCGAAGGTGCCGCCGGTCTCGGTCCGCCAGGCGTGCGGGGTGCGCGGCAGATAGGCGGTATCGCCCGGCCTGAGCACGATCTCCTCGGTCTCGAGGATCAGGATCATCTCGCCCGCGATGCACATGTCGAAGTCGATCGAGTCGGTGAAGTGCATCTTGCTCTGATAGCCGGGGCCATAGCTGGCGACGCACCAGCGGGTCACACCGGCCGGCACATCCAGGCTCATCAGCCCGGGCGCCTCGGTATAGTCGTTGGGGTCCTCCTCGACGATGCCGGCGGGGTTCATCCGGGTGGTGAAGACTTCGGTCAGCGCGCCCGAATGCGGGCCGGGCTGGAAGGTCGCGGGATTCTCGACCAGCCGGCGCTCCACGAAATGGGGCGCTTCCTCCGAACTGTTGGTCCAGGTCCAGGTGCGGACCGAGTCGGTGCGATGGAGGACCGCCGACTTGCCGTTCGCGTCGACGCCGGTGATGTAGCGCATCATCGGGCCAATCCTCCGCCCGAAGCCGGGATCGAGTCGAGATGGCGCGCGCGCAGGGTGTTGCGCACATGGTAGGTGTCGCCATGTTCCCAGCCTTTGACGATCCGGCCATCCTCGCCGATGTCGAACTGGAAGAAATAGATATTGTTGTAGGGAACGCCGTTGTCCATCGTCCCATGCGATTCCGCGCGCACCGCGACGCGGTTCTCGTCGGCGGTGATGTCGTGAATCTCCAGAACCAGCCCGTCGGGGAATTGTGCGGTGATCAGCTTTTCCCAGAGCTCGATATAGCTCGCCATGCTGATTTCGCGCCGCTCGGTGAGGCTCCACCAGGAACCGGAGGGATCGACCATCGTCCAGGCGGTATCCAGATCGTTACGGGATTGCGCGTCGATAAACCGTCGGACCATGTCCTTGTTCTCAGCCGGCGTAGGCATGCGGCAATACTCCACTGTTCGGACCCGATCCGGGCGCAACCGGATCGGGCCAGATTTCCGTGCGTTCTTTCGTCGTTCAAGAGCCGGCGGGCGTTCGGCCCGAGTTATGGGCCCTAGAACTTGAACTCGGCGGAGACGCCATAGGTACGCGGTGCGCCAGGCGAGCCATAGGGCGGCAGGCCCGTCGCTGTGCGGACCAGGGTGTAATATTTCTCCTTGAAGGCGTTCTTCACCCAGGCGCGCAGGGTGAAACGTTCGCTCTCCGGCGTCCAGCGACCCTCGAAATTGAAGATATTATAGGAAGGCTGACGGATCTGATTGTCAGGCTCGAAATAGAAGCCGTCATTATAGTAATAATTTCCGTTCAGGCCGAACTCGCCCATGCTCGTCGGGATGACATAGTCGAAGCCGAGGTTCACGGTCATCTTGGGTGTGCGCTGTAGATCGTGGCCGGAATTGTCGATCGGGGTGGCCACGCCGACGCCCGTGGTCGGGCTGGTGACGAACGAGGTCGCGCCGGGATAGCTGTCATATTTGGAGTCGATGAACGAGACGCCGTAGGTGATCGAGAAGTCACGGGTGACGTTCGCCTGGCCCTCGATTTCCATACCATAGACGGTTGACTGGGCTGCATTGGCGGTGATTGCGCCAGTGGTACGGGTCTGCGTCAGCTGCAGGTTCTTATAGTCATAGTAAAAGCCCGACAGGTTGATACGCACGCGGCGATCGAACAGCTCGGTCTTCAGGCCGACCTCATAGTCGGTCAGCGTTTCCGGATCGACCGGCGCCTGGCTGGGGTTCGACGCATTCCAGTAGCCGCTCTTGAAGCCCGTGCTGATGCTCGCATAGGCAAGCACCGTCGGGGTGAGCTGCTGCGAGATGGCGGCGCGATAGGTGAATTTCGACTCATTCTTCTTGGTGCCGGCCGGAACCGTGAAGAGCAGCCCCTGCGCCGAGGTGGTGGTGCCGCTGAACTTCTTGCGGTCGGTGGTGTAGCGGCCCCCCAGGGTGATCAGCGTGTCGTCCGTGAACAGCGGGAAGGTGGCCTGCGCATAGGCGGAGTAGCTGTTGTTCACCTGCTCGGAGTCGTTGATGCGGAACTGTGAGGCGCCGAATGCGGGGGCAACGATCAGCTGCGGCTGATAGCCGGTCCGCGCATGGAAGTAGAACAGGCCCGCCTGCCACTGCAGCCGATTGCCGGCCGGAGCCAGAAGTTGCAGCTCGTTGGTCCAGCTTTCGGTGACATCGGTGAAGAAGGCGTTCGAAGCGGGGAACGGCGTCGCGTCGTTGTCGAGGTCCTCCCGGCGCTTCACCTGGCGGTAGGAGGTGGTGTTGACCAGGCGGATCGCATCGAAATCATGGGCGACGCGGAAATAGCCGCCATAATTCTTGGCGACGCCGATGCTGGCGATGTTGCTGATCGTGTCGTAGATCGAACCACGGAAGAAGGTGCCGGCCAGGCTGGGCGGTGGTGGCGGCAGGCCCGGCAGGGTCATCGCCGAGGCGCCGACGTCGGTCTTGGTATATTGATATTCGCCGACCAGCGTGACGGTGGTGTTCTCACCCGGCCTCCACTGCCATTTCGAACGGACCTGCCATTCCTTGCGGAAATTGGCATCGACGTTGAGGACCAGGTTACGGCCCCAGCCCTTGCTCTGGTTATAGCCATAGGCCGAGAAGTCGGCGGCCAGCGTCTCGGACAGCGGGCCGGACAGGTAGACGTCACCTTCCAGTGCCTGATAATTGGCATAGCCCGCCTTGATCCGGCCGGTCAGCGTGTCCGACGGATCCTTGGTAATGACGTTGATCAGGCCGCCCATGCTGTTGCGCCCGAACAGGGTGCCCTGCGGTCCCTTGAGAACCTCGACCCGCTCGATGCTGTTGAAGCTCGACGCGCTGCCGAGCGCGCCGGCATAGTAGACGCCGTCGACATAGAAGGCGACGGGCGGCTCTACGCCCGGCGCACGGCTGTTGGAGCCGACGCCGCGCAGGAAGACGGCGTTTGCGCCGCTGATGCGCTGCGTGTTCAGTGCGGGTACCAGCGTATTCAGATCTTCGGTGGTGCGCACGCCCTTCGAGGTCAGCGCGTCGGATGTGATCGCGGACACCGAGATCGGAACCTTCTGCAGGCTTTCGCTGCGGCGCTGCGCGGTCACCACGATTTCGGTCAGAGCGCCGCTGTCGTCGGTGGCGTCGGCGCCTGGCGCGGCCACTGCCTGCGCCCCTGCGGGGGCCGCGATCACGAGGGCCAGGATCGAAGAAGCGCCGATCAGAAGGGCTATACCACCCCGACGGCGCGCCATGGCACGGAATTTTGTCATCTGCTTTCCTCCCCTAGGATGATTGTCCGATGCGCCATTTCGGCGATCGGCTCATCGCGATGCCCGAACGCGACCTCCGGAACTCGGTGTGGACTGGATTTCGATCCGATGTGTCGAAGAATGCCGCGCATCCCGGATCAACACCAAAGTCACCTGCGAGTCGTCGTTCAAGCGATGTGGTTTGTAGAAATTATTATACGGTCGATCAACTAAATTATATCGGCTGTACAATTGGTCCAAGCACTCTCCCGGAAAACTGCGGCGCCGGGCGCCATCGACCTGCCGGCAGCTGGTTCGGTCAACTGGGCCAAAGGCTGGTTGCCGAGACTCTGTCGCCGGTCGGGCAGGGCTCGTTTTAATCATTTTTTGAACGGACGTCTATCTTATTTTTGACGTGTTTCGATCGCGTGGACCTGGCCCTTTTCCGCCCTGTCCTGCTCCGAACCTATGGCGTCGCCGCCGGCGCGATCCCGCCGCGGGGATGGACGTGGTGCTGGCGAGGCCCGCGTGTAGCCGACGGGCGGGCGTGCCCGAGTTGGTCGCCGGAATAATTTTCCGTTCGGGATTCGATGTCGTCTTGACGCCGCTCGGCCTCGCGCCGACAGCTGTTTCCGTCCGATCCGATTCGGCGGAGCCGGAGCCCGGTGTGCAAGGGTTCCTGCTGGACGGATTGGCCGGATGAAGCGATATTCGTTCGCCGCGTCTGCGCGGCGGCCCAGCCATGATGGGGACAGGAAGTTGGCGACAAATACGGCGGTGAGCAAGGTGGCCACCAAGGGTCGTGCCAGGCAGGCGCCGGTCGAGGCGGAAGCCAAGGCCGCCCCCGCCGCGCGCGGCGGCCGGAAGAAGTCCCGTGCCGGTGCCGATACCCGGGTGAAGCTGCTCGACGCGGCCGAGCGGCTGTTTGCCGAGGATGGCTATGACGGCACCTCGCTCCGCGATATCGCCAACCGCGCCAAGCTGCATCTTGCGCTCTCGACCTATCATTTCGGGACCAAGGAGAAGCTTTTCGAAGAGGTGATCCAGCGCCGCGCGACCGAGATGGAGCAGATCCGCCTCGCCGAACTCGCGAAGATCGATCTCGACAAGCTTTCGTCGGACGAGGCGCTGATGGCCCTGATTGAGGCCTATGCGCTGCCGATGATCCGCGCGCGCTACGGCCCGTCGCGGCAATGGCAGGCCTATGTCCGCCTGGTGTCGCAGCTGATCAGCGTGAAGCGCTGGGTGCCGCTGATCCGCAAATATTACGACAATTGCGGCCGGCAGTTCATCGCGAAGTTCGAAAAGGTCCTGCCCCATGCCGATCATGACAGCCTGCTCGATTCCTTCTCGTTCATGATATCGAACATGCTGTACGTCTGTTCCTATACGAACAGGTTCGACAAGCAGAAGGCCAAGCATCTTTCCGCCAAGGAAGATGTCGATGCGGCCGTCAAGAACTTCCTGCGGTTCACGCACGCGGGCTTCAAGGCGCTCTAGCGCCGTCGAGCGGGTTCGCTCGATCGGAATGGTGGTCCGGCGGGGGTCGTTCTGCGGCGTGACCTGCTGCTCGTCCGCATGCGGCCTATCGTTCTGCGGGATGCCGGCGATGGCCACAAAACGGCCGTCGAGCCGGCTTTCGGGGGCGTTGGACCCGCACAAGAATTTATATGGTCGTACAATAAGTCTCATGCTATGTGGGCGGTGTATCGAGAGTCGCCCGAAAGCAGTCCCCGGGCGTGCTGGGCGATAGAAGGAGATGGGTTTTGGAAGGCCAAGTTGATGTTGAGCCCGAGGCTGGCGGATCTACGAAGTCGAAGGGTTCGCGCCAGTTCCTGAAGGACAAGCTCCCGCGCGCCGGCCTCAAGGAATTCTGGTATCCTGCGGCCCGGGCCAAGGCGGTCGGGGAGAAGCCGATCGCCGTCAAGCTGCTCGGCGATGAGGTCGCGTTGTTCCGAGACGGGGGCAAGGTCCACGCCGTCCACAATCGCTGCCCGCACCGGGGCCTGCCGATGTCGATGGGCAAGCGCCATTTTCCGGGCACCATCTCCTGCGGCTATCATGGCTGGACCTTCGACATGAAGGGCAACTGCGTCGCCGCGCTCAATGAGGGGCCCTGCTCGCGGCTTCCGGGGCGCGTCAACCTGCGTACCTATCCGGTCGAGGAGCGCAGCGGCATCGTCTGGATATTCATGGGCGACAAGGCGCCCAAGCCGATCGAGGAGGATGTTCCGGCCGAACTGCTCGACAAGGATGCGATCACCTATTTCCATGTCGAGAACTGGGACTTCAACTGGCTGCCGGGTCTCGAGAATCTGATGGATACGCACGATCTGTTCGTGCACCGCAATTCGCCCTTCTACCTGTTCACCAAGATCCCGGCCTGGGCCGAGGTGGGCTCCGAGGTGATGGCTGATGGCCGTGGCGTCGCCTATCATTATTCGAAGGTCGGGCCCCTGCAGGAGGACTATCCCGGGCTCGGCAAATGGCCCAAGCGGGTCTGGTGGCGCAGGAAGAGGATCGCCGCGCCGAGCGGCGAATATCTGACCGCCGAACTGCGCCTGCCCGGCATCACCCGGGTTGGCTTCACCACGCTGATGTTCATCCGCTACATGGTGCCGATCGACGAGAATAGCTGCCGCGCCTTCCTTTTCTCGACGCGGCGCGTCACCGGCATCCGGGCGCTGTTCTACCGGGCTTATTATCATCTATGGGCGTCGTGGAGCCTGCTCAAGCTGTTCATCGGCCAGGATACGGTGGTGTTCGGCGCGCAGGATTATGATGCGCCCGAGCAGCTTTCGGCGCCCGACAACGGCATCATCAAATGGCGCCGTATCCTTGCCAGTTTCGCCGCCGCCGAGGCGGGGCAGGGCGATGGCGGCAGCGGCGGCCGCAAGATATCCAAGATCGATGTCGCCGCAGCCTGACGTTTGTCTCTGGATTATTTGTACGACTGCATAAAAAAATTGACTCGGCTCCGGGGCGCGACTAGCAGTTTGGCGAGGGCCGGGAAGCTGGCCGCTGCCGGCGATGCGTGCGACCACTCGGCTGACGCGTCGGTAACGGGCGCGCCACGCCGGCGATGGCGGGGCGTCCGCCCCGGGGTTGGGCCGCGCAGGACAGGCTTGAGGAGAGAGGTCATGGAGTCTCAATCGATCGCGGGGGAAGCGGGCGGCGAAGCGGTCGACAGGCGAATGGCGGCGCTGGTCGGCGATCCGGGCTTCCATGTCGATCCTTACCCGGCCTATCGCGAATTTCTGCGCGCGCCGGGCTGGCGGACGCCGTCGGGCTACCGCGTCTTCTCGCGCTACAAGGACGTTCAGGACATATTGCGCGACCCGACCGCCTTTGGGCAGGAAGGGATTCCCTATCCCAATTTCCACGTTCTCAACCCGCCCGAACATACGCGTCTTCGCAAGCTGGTGGCCAAGGCCTTCACCCAGCGTGCGGTGAACGATCGCATCGGCCAGATCACCGCCTTCGTCGATGAGCTGATCGACGATGTCGTCGCCGATGGCTCTATGGACTTCATGGGCCGCTTCGCGCTGGAACTGCCCGGGCGTGTGGGCGCATCGCTGCTCGATGTGCCCTATGAGGACATCCATCTGTGGAATCACTGGCTGTGGGCGATCGGCCAATTTCGCGGCAAGACTCATTATCTGGGCGAAGGCAGCGACGCCGACAAGAAGATCGCCAAGGATGCGGCGGCGGCAGCAGCGGACTATTTCCGCAACCTCGTTGCGGACCGGCATTCGGTGCGCGGCACCGACATCGTCAGCTCTCTCTTCTCGGCCCGCGAGGGCGAGGATCGGCTGAGCGACGAGGAGATCATGTACAGCCTGGTGCTGATCCTCGGCGGCAGTCTTCACACCACCGCCAGCCAGCTCGGCAACATCTTTCGTGCGCTGTTCGAGCATCCCGATCAGCTCGCGCTGCTCGAAGCCGATCCCTCGCTGGTCAATGGCGTGGTCGAGGAGGGGCTGCGCTATGACGGGTCGCTCCAGGCCGAATATCGTGTCTGTCGCGTGGATACAGAGGTTAACGGCGTCGCGGTCGAGGCCGGCACGCCGATCATCGTCGCGGTCGGCGCCGCGAACCGGGATCCCGAGCAGTTCCCCGATCCCGATCGGTTCGACATCCGCCGCGAGAATGCGGCGCAGCACCTGACCTTCGGTATGGGCATCCATCGCTGCCTCGGCGCGCAGCTCGCCCAGGCCGAGATGCGCATCGCGGTCGAGGCGCTGATCCGCCGCCTCCCCAGCCTGCGGCAGGCGGGCGCGCTGGAGCAGCATGAATATGATCGCTGGCGTGGGCTGCGCTCGCTGCCGGTCGCCTGGGAGGTCGCATGAACATGGGGAATGAGCTTCGTTTCGACGGCAAGGTCGCAGTGGTGACCGGCGCCGGGCGGGGGCTGGGGCGCGAATTCGCGCTGCTGCTGGCGTCCAGGGGCGCGGCGGTGATCGTCAACGACATCGGTTCGTCGGTCGACGCGCAGCGCTACGCCGCAGGCGAAAAGGCTCCCAACCCGGCGGGCGAGGTGGTCGAGGAGATCATCGCGGCCGGCGGACGGGCGAAGGCGAACACCGCCTCGGTCGCCGATCCCGCCGGGGCGGCCTCGATCGTCGATGACGCGGTGGAGGCTTTCGGGCGGATCGACATCGTCATCAACAACGCCGCCGTGGTGCTCACCGAGCCATTCGCCACGATGTCGCTCGACATGCTGACGACCAGCCTGGAGGTGAACCTGAAGGGACCCTTCCTGGTCGCGCAGCGCGCCTGGGGCCATATGCTGAAGCAGGGCGGCGGCCGCATCCTGAACATCTGTTCGGTCGACGGCGTCGTCTTCGGCAACGTCAACCATTCGGCCTATGACGCCGCCAAGGGCGGCCTCGCCGGCCTGACGCGGGGCATGGCCATCGAGGGGGCAGAGGTCGGGATCGCCGTCAACGGCCTGCTGCCCGGCGCCTATACGCGTGGCCAGAAGTCGGTCGACCAGTCGCTGACCCCGGTCAAGCTGATCGATATGCGGCCCGAACTGGTCGCCCCCGCCGCCTGCTGGCTGGTGCACGAGGCGTGCGGGGAGAATGGTGCCTTCTTCCATAGCAGTTCGGGCCGGCTCAGCCGCGTCTTCGTTGGCGTCGGTGAGGGGTTCCAGGACGTGCCCGAGCATTTCTCGATGGAGCGCATCCGCGACAATCGCGAGCAGGCTCACAGCTACGAACCCTATGTGTCGCCGCGTACCACCCAGGAGTTCAACGAGTTCCGGGTGCGCCGCTTCCGCGAGATCAACCCGCCGGTGGAGGCCTGAGATGCAGCGGCTTCCCCCCGCCGAACCCGGCGCCGAGGAAAAGGCCTTCCGCGCGCGCGAGGGCACGGTCTCGCCCAACATCCAGCTCGCCCTGGCGCATGCGCCGGAGGTCGCGCAAAAACAGCTTGAACTGCTGCGGGCCTTTTCCGCCGGCATGTCGCTGCGCGACAAGGAGGCGGCGATCCTCCACATCGCGGTGCTGACCGACAACAGCTATTGCTGGGGCTTCCATGTCCGTCCCGGTATCCGGGCCGGCCTCAGCGAAGCGGAGATTCGGGGCATCCTGGCCGGCGACCATTCGATGTTCCCGCAAAGGGATCGCGATCTGCTCGATTTCGTGGGTGCCACGGTCGCGCAGACGACCACCGATCAGCAATGGGCACGGATGGCGGAAGGGCGATCCCATGAGGAGATCGTCAAGCTGATTTTCCTGGTCGGCTTCTACTGCATGCTCGGCAAGATCAATGCGGTCGTCCGCGTTCCGCTCGATCCCGGACAGGGGGAGACGGATGGCGAGAGCTGGTCGCCGCTGGTGCGGGCGATGGTGGAAGAAGCAGCGCTCTGAATATTAGGAACGGGAGAGGCTAAGGTGGACCTGGGAGTTTCTGGAAAGACCGCGCTGATCGCCGGCGGATCGATGGGGATCGGCCGCAAGACCGCGGAGATTCTCGCCGCTGATGGCTGCGCCGTCGCGGTCGTCGGTCTTGCCGATGATCCGGCCTCGATCGCGGCGGCGGTCGATGCGATCACAGGGGCTGGCGGCAAGGCGATCGGCATCGGCGCGGACATGACCCGCAAGAGCGAGATCCAGCGCGCCATGGCCGAGTGCAAGGCCGCGTTCGGATCGCCCGATATTCTCGTCGCCAATGTGAACGGCCCGCCGCCCGGCTATTTCGAGGAAGTGACCGACGAGCAGTTCGAGGAAGCCGTCCGCAGCATGACGATGTCGCTCGTCTACACGCTGCGCGAGGCCTTCCCGCACATGAAGGAAAAGGGCTGGGGCCGCGTCGTCAACATGAACTCGATCGGCGCGAAGGAGCCGACCCGCTTCATCGGTCACACGCTGGTCAACACCGGCCGCGCGGCGGCGGTGGCGCTCTCCAAGTCGCTGTCCGACGAATATGCGCCGTTCGGCATCACCGTGAACTCGATCGGCACCGGCTTCATCGGCACCGACCGCTTCATGGGCTATTGGAATCGTCTCTCGGAGAAGACCGGCGCGCCGCTCGACGAGGTGCTCAAGGACGTCACCGCCTCGATCCCCGCCGGCCGCATCGGCCGGGTCGAGGAGATTGCCGGGACGATCGCCTTCCTCTGCTCCGACCTGGGCGGCTATGTGAACGGCGAGTTCATCAATGTCGACGGCGGCTGGCACAGGAGCGCCTGGTGATGGCGGCACCCGAAAGCCCGGCGGTCGTCCTACGCCCATCTTCCGAAGTGCTGGTGGGGCTCGGTGCGGATGTCGGCGCGGCCGCCCGG
Organism: Rhizorhabdus dicambivorans; assembly: GCF_002355275.1. Classification (NCBI taxonomy): domain Bacteria; kingdom Pseudomonadati; phylum Pseudomonadota; class Alphaproteobacteria; order Sphingomonadales; family Rhizorhabdaceae; genus Rhizorhabdus; species Rhizorhabdus dicambivorans. The sequence continues at coordinate 1,950,283 of NZ_CP023449.1, forward strand.
CTGGTCGTCCAATGGTTCGCCACCCTGTCCGAGGGCCACCTTGATGAGGCCTGGGCGATGATGGAGCGGACCGGCAGCTATTATCTGCTGCGCCAGCGCAAGACGATCTCGATCGCCGATTTCACGGCGGTCATGTCGGGCCTCGTCGGCACCACCTTCGCCGGCCCGATCGTCTGGTCGCTGGGCGCGGTCACAGCGCAGGACGGCCGCGTCTCGGTGGTCGCGGGATCGAAGGTGCCGCTGACCAAGGGCGGCTATTACGAGAATCTCTACCATTTCCTTTTCCGCGTGGAGGATGGGCTGATCCGCGAAGGCTATGAGTTCGCCGACACCTTCGTCTCGGCGCAGACCTTCGCCGCCCCTCCGGGAGAAGGCTGAGGCGGCGACGGCATCATCGGGAGGCTGATATGCAGGACATGGGCGAAAGCTGCCCCTTCGCGTTCAATTTCGACGAACGGAGCTTCAAGGCGGGCGATATCGTCAGCTACCGCGTCGAGGGCCTCGCCGACTTTCCCTTCGTCGGCACGCTGATCGAGGTCCATGACGATCATGTCGTGATCAGCGCCGATCCGAAAGACGCGGCCAGCCGGATGCGGGCCACGCGCGAGAGCCGGCCGCTGGTCGCCGCAGGGGACGCGCTTTGAATCCGGAGCGGTCCACGAAACGGGTGGTGACGGGGCGCGGGGCGGATGGCCGGGACGCCATCCTGCAGCAGGGGCCGATCGACCCGATCGCCGGCATGGCCGGCAGCGCCAACCAGACGCGGCTGCACTGGGCGACGTCCGATCCTGTCACCCTGCCGCATGACGGCACCGATCCGGTGGCGGGCGCCGGGATGTCGATGCCTGCGCCGGGCGAGACCCTTTTCCTCCAACTCACCCTCGTCCCGCATTCGGCGACGCCGATCCATGCGACGCCGACCCTGGACTATGTCGCGATCCTGTCCGGCGAACTGTGGCTGGTCATGGAGGATGGCGGGGAGACCCGGCTGACGGCGGGCGACACGGTCGTCCAGAACGGTACGCGCCACGCCTGGGAAAACCGTTCCGCCGAACCGTGCACGATGATGGCGGTGATGGTCGGCGCGAAAGTCATTGATTGAACGATCGTACAAGTTTATGTGCTGGTCCGGAACCGGGAGGCGGGGTCGGCTCCTTGGACAAGCGGGGCGGGACGCAGGAGAATGACAGCATGAGCAGCGAAGTCGCGCAGGCCGGCAGTTTCTGGCTGGAGCTGGTTGGAACGGGCCTCAAGGAGAATTTCCACCTCGTCTCGGGCGTGCGTACCCGGGTGCTGGAGGCGGGATCGGGCCCGGCCCTGCTGATCCTGCACGGCACCGGCGGCCATGCCGAAACCTATCAGCGCAACATCGGGCCGCTCTCGAAATATTTCCGGGTGATCGTGCCAGACATGATCGGCCATGGCTTCACCGATCGGCCCGATCTCGATTACACGCTCGATGACTTCGCCGATCATCTGTTCGGCCTGCTCGACGTACTCGGAATCGACAAGGCCCATGTCTCGGGGGAATCGCTGGGCGGCTGCATCGCGGCCTGGATGACGATCCGCAATCCCGAGCGGGTCGACCGGCTTGTGCTCAACACCGGCATCCTCGATCGCCCCGACGCGAAGGGGCTGGTCCAGCTTGCGGACCTCGAGCAGCGGACCAAGACGCTGGCCGAGGATTGCTCGCTCGATACGGTGCGGCGGCGCCTTCAATGGCTGGTGCTCGACAAGGATACGATGACCGAGGAGATGGTCCATATCCGTCATCGCATCTACAACCAGCCGGGCATGATCGATTCCGTGATCCGGGTGATGGGCGCCGTCCTGTCGATGAACCGCGGCCTCTACAAGGGCGGCGACTATCTCGCGCGCGAACGGATGGCGCAGATCAGCCGTCCGACCTTGGTGCTGTGGAGCGATCATAATCCCGGCAAGCCCTATGACGTGATCAAGCCGGCGATCGACCTGATTCCCGATGCCGAGGTGCATATCATCAGGGATGCCGCGCATTGGCCGCAGTTCGAGCAGCCCGACGCCGTCAACGGCCTGATGATCGACTTCCTCACACGGCCCGAAGCGGCCCGGTCGGCCGCCTGATGCCGGACCCGCTGGCCTTGGGATTCATCGGGCTGGGTGACATGGGCGGCCCGATTGCCGAGCATATCCTGGAGGCCGGCCACGCGCTTGGCCTGTGCGATCTGCGCGCGGAGGCGGTCGCGCATCTGGTGGCGCGCGGCGGCCGGGCGGCGGCGAGCCCCGCCACGCTGGCGGCGGAAAGCGACGTGCTGTTCCTCTGCGTGGTCGACGACAAGCAGGTCCTGTCATTGAGCCGGGACCATCTCGTCGGGGCTATGCGCTCTGGTTCGGTTCTCGTCATCCTGAGCAGCGTGCGGCCCGACACGATGCACCAGCTGCAGGCGCTGTTCGACGGGCGCGGCGTGGAGCTGCTCGATTGCCCGGTTTCCGGTTCGCGGCCGGCGGCGGCGGCCGGCACCCTCACCCTGATCATCGGTGGCGACACCGAGCTGATCGATCGGCTCCGTCCGGTGCTGGAATGCTTTTCGGAGCGCATCTTCCACACCGGCCCGCTCGGCTCGGGACAGGCGATGAAGATCGCCAACAACGTGATGCTCCACATGAACCACCTCGTCGCGCTCGAGGCGGTTCGCTTCGCTCGCGCGCAGGGCATTGCCGAGGAGAAGCTGATCGAAGTGGCGAACACCAGTTCGGGCCGCTCCTGGGTCACCGAGACCTGGGGGCTGATCGACGACATGTTCCGCGATCATCCCCAGGCGGGAACGCCCGGCATCTACGAGATGATGGTCAAGGAGATGTGGAACTCGGTGCTGCTCTCGCGCGGCAGCGAGACCTGGCTGCCGCTGACCGGCCTGGGCCTCCAGGTCAGCCGCGCCTTCTACGAGGAGCGCGAGCGGCAGCTCGGCATCGTCCCCGCCGACGAGCGGGATTAGGCCGCCAGCCTCTCGAAGCGCGGGCTCGGGCAGGCGCGAAAGAGGCGGGGGCGGGCGCAGCTCCGGAAGAAGCTGACACTGTCCTCGCTCAGCACGATCCGCTCGCGTCGCGAGACGGGCACGGTCTCCCCGTTGATCTCGCGGACCAGCTGCGCATCATGCGCCAGCCGTCCGTGCAGCGCGATGATCTCCTCCGCCTTCACCAGCATGCTGTTGGTAGCGCGCAGGCAACCATCGATGTCGATGATGTAGCGGCCGATCCCCTGATGCTCGAAACCCTGGTTCATTGCTCGTCGTCCTTTTCCGATTCGACGAGGATAACTATGAATGGGCGGCATGACAAAAACTGTCACCCACTCGTTTGGCAAACAAAATGCGCCTAGGGCAGCGCCGGAAAATCCCCGCGCCGATAGGGATGAACCATGGCCGCCAGCGCGGACGGGGCAAGCACCTCCACCGACGATCCCCAGCTGTAGAGATGCCACGCCATCTCCAGATGGCCGGATGCCTCGAAACGGACCACCAGCGATCCGTCGTCGAGGATTTCGCTCCTCTGTGACGGGTGGAACAGGAAGCGCTGCGCCCGGTCGGCGGCGGCCGGTGCGAACTTCCAGATCACCTCGCCATATTCGCGATCGTCGTGGAAGGAGCCGAAGGCGCGCTGGGCATAATCCGCCAGATTGAAATCCTCCGGATAGTCGAAGCTGCTCTCCAGAGGCTCGGCGCGGCTGATGTCCTCGACCCGGTAATGGCGCAGTCGCCCGTCGGTCCGCGCAAGATCGATGCCCACAAGATAGCGGCGTGCGCCGAGCAGCAGACCATAGGGTGCGATGGTGCGTGTGCTGGGGGCGGCCTCGGTTCGGGCACGATAGTCGACGGCGAGGTGGAACGGCCCTTTCAGCGCATGCGAGATCGCCTCGTCGATCTGGCTGTTGGCGCTGGGGCGGGGCCCCGGCCGCGCGGCATAGCCCATCGCTTCCAGCAACGCCTCCTCGTCCACCGCCAGCCGCGTACCCTTTTCGGGCGGAACCAGCGCGCGGACCTTCCGCGAAAGGGTGCGCAGCTGTCCCGCTTCCGATCCCATGCCGGCGCGCTCCAGCTCGGTGATTGCAGCTGCCATCGCCACCAGTTCGTCGGCGGAGGGCGAGAGCAGCGGCGCGATGGCCCGCGCGGGCAGGGTCCAGTAATGGCGGCCGTCGTCGGCGACATGGTGCTCGGTGGCGGGGAACGCCTCCTGCAGCGCCGCGATCATGCGCTGCGCCGTGCGCCGCACCCCTCCAAACTCGGCCTCCACGTCCGCCAGGCAGACACCGCGCCGGCCGGTGCTCATCATCGCCAGGCGGAGCAGGTCGACGGCTTTTCCGAAGGACATGGCGTTTCTCCCAGGTGACCGATTTTGTCGCCACCCGATGGCGGGCGCAAGCCGCCTCGTGCCGTCGATTCCCGGATTGCCCGCCGCCTCCGCCCGGCTTATTCAGGACCGGCGGACGGTGCTGCACCGTTGCAACAAGGAACAGAGGATGCGGGGCAGTCCGGGGGCGGAGGAGCCTGGTATGGATACGGTGACGGCCAAGGATGCCCCGAAGGTTGCAGAGCCCCGGCCTGCGGCGCGGCCGTCCGCCGGGCGATCGTCAGGTGACGACCGCAAATGGCCGCTGGCAACGCGGGTGGCCTTCATCGCCGGTTCGGCGGCGGCGCTCTGGGGCCTGATCTATCTCGGCTATCGGGCGCTGTAGCCTCCGTCAGTCGCGTGATTTGGCGGGCGCCCAGGTCTGGTAGGTCTGGCCGCGCCAGCTGTCGGTGAGCCCGACGAAGATCGCGCTGATCGACAGGAAGATCTCCCCGATCTGCCCGAACGGCCGGATATGCGCGCGCGCCAGCAGCAAGGTTGCCGCCGCCGCTGCCCATAGCGCCAGTGCCCAGCCCGCCTGTCCCGCCAGCAGCAGCGCGGCGGTGGCGCACAGCCCGCTCAGCGCCAGGATCGGCAGGCCCAGCCAGCGCAGCAGCTTGTGCGACACATATTTGTAGATGTCGGCCGCGCCATAGCTGCGCCATATCTGTGGCCAGAGATGGCGGTGGGTGTTGAAGGCGCGGCAGGCGATGCGGCGCTTGCGGCGGAATTCGTCGGCCGAGGCGGTGGCGTTCTTCTCATAGGCCACCACATCGGCGGCGTGGATCAGTCGGTAGCCGGCGAAGGTCGTGCTCATCGACACCGTCATGTCGTCGAGCAGGTGGGGCGGCACCTCGGGATAGAGGTGGCGGCGCGTCGCGAAGATCGAGCCATCGGCGCCCATGATTGAACCGCAGTGCGACTCCCGGCGCTTGATCCATTCCTCCAGCCGCCAATAGAGCCCGCTGACCTCGGCGGTCAGGCTGTCGGCATCGTTGATGTAGCGCAGCGTTCCGGCGACGCCGCCCACCTCCGGATCGCTGAAATAGTCGAGCAGCCGGTCCACCGCGACAGGGTCGAGCAGCACATTGGCATCGGTGAAGATGCAGATATCGGCATAGCTGGTGGCGACCATGCGGCGCATGCCCGTCGCCTTGCCGGTGCGTTCGGTCGAAGGCACGACGCGCAGCAGGTCGGGCCGCGCGCTCAGCATCTCCAGCGTCCGGTCGGCGCTCATGTCCGAATAGGCGACCACGTCGGTCGCGGGGTGGAGCGCCTTGATCTCGGCGACGTTCGCCAGCTTGGCGGGGAGGGCGCGCTCCTCATTATAGGCGGCGAAGAACAGCGAGGCGCTGTGCGGGCGCGGCCCGGCGCCCCTGCGGACCGGCCGCTCGCGGAACAGCAGCAGGCTCAGTGGATAGCTGATATAGGGGTGCAGGAAGAGCAGCAGCAGCACCGCCGACAGCAGGGCGAGGATGGTGATCATGGGCGGTGCCTCCTCATAGCGAGAATTTGATGCCGGCCAGCACGCGCTGGCCCGAGAAGCGGTCGCTGCGGATCGTCGCGCTGCGCTTCACCTGCTGGATCGAGAAATTCATCGAGGTGAGCCGGCTGAGCAGATAGCTGGCCCGCAATTCGGCCCGATATTCGATCGCCTTGCGCGGGATGCCGACATATTTGATCCGGTCATAGGCGCCCTCGGCGGTGACGATGACATTGGGCAATATCTCGCGGTCGACGCCGGCCTTCATCGTGGTGACGAGCTGCCCCTCGACCGTGGGCGCGCTCGACTCGCTCACCCGGCGCGCCGCTTCCAGCCGGAAGCTGGTGCGCGGGATCATGTTCCAGATCGCCCGGGCGTTGAGGCTCAGCCCCTTGGCATCGTTGAGGCGCGGATCCTTGAAACGCTGAACCAGCCAGCCGGCCCGCGCTTCCACCGAGACATGCTCGTTGGGCCGCCACAACATCCCGCTCTCGATCGTCCCGCCGCGCGAGCCACGGTTGATCCCGCCCGTCGAACGCTGATCGAACACGCGCTTGTTGAAGCTGCCCGCGACGATCGCCGACAATGATCCCGACAGCGCATAGCCGAGCCTGAGCGAGCCCTGATAGCGGGTGAAGTCGCGCTCGCCCTGGCGGGTGCGGCGACCGTTGAAATCGGTATAGCTGCGGTAGGTCCGCCGGTCGACGAGTGCACGCGCCTCGACCTGGACGAGGTTGTTGTCGCGCGCATAGGTCAGCGTGCCGCGCAACTGGTCGTAGAGCGCGGGGCTCCGCGCGTCGCCGGGGGCGTTGATCTCCTCGCGTGGCTCGACCAGCCGGTCATAGGAGCCGGCCCAGCCGAGATGGCTCGTCGCCGATATGTCGTAGCGGGCGATTGCCTTCGCGCCATATTCGGTGCGGCTTTCCTTGCTCAGCGAGGCATATTGGCTGCGCCTGGCATAGGCCTGTCCCGACAGCGCATGGCGTCCCCAGTCGCTCTTCACCAGCAGATCGGCGGTCGCGGTCGCGGCGATATCGGCTTTGCGGTCGGTCTCGCTCGCACGGACGTTGGTCGCGCCCACCGCGCCCAGTTCGATCGAGGGCAGCGCCACCCATGGCCCCATCCGGATGCCGAGCGGCTCCCATTCGGGACGCGGCTGGTCGGCGACGCTGATCACATCGGTGGTAAGCTGGGCGTGGGCGGGGGTGGCGACAAGGAGGCTGGCGGTTACCAGCATGGACGCCGCCCCGGCGGAGGCCGGGGCCGCAACCGGTCTGTGCGGCCAGGTCGAGGCAAGCGCCGCCAGCGGCCCCGGCCTCCGCCGGGGCGACGCTCTGCTCAGATTCTGGACCAGCCCGATCAATGCCGCCCGACCGAGCTATATTCGAAGCCTGCGCTGCGCATCTGTTCGGGCCGGTAGATGTTGCGCAGGTCGACGATGGTGGGGGATTTGAGGAGGCGCCTGACCCGGTCGAGGTCGAGGGCGCGAAACTCGTTCCATTCGGTGACGAGGACGAGGGCATCGGCGCCGTCCATGGCGGCATAGGCATCCTCGGCGAAGTCGACCTTGTCGAGGAGGGCTTCGGCCTGCCTGCGGCCTTCGGGATCGAAGGCGCTGATGCGGGCGCCATTGTCCTGGAGGACGCGGACGATGTCGATGGCGGGGCTGTCGCGCATGTCGTCGGTGTTGGGCTTGAAGGTGAGGCCGAGCAGGGCGATCTTCTTGTCCTGGACCGAGCCTCCGGCGGCGGCGATGACCCGGCGGCCCATCGATCGCTTGCGCTGCGCATTGACGTCGACCGTGGCCTTCACGATCTGCATCGGGCTCTCATAGTCCTCGGCGGTCTTGAGCAGGGCGGTGGTGTCCTTGGGGAAGCAGGAGCCGCCATAGCCGGGGCCGGCGTGGAGGAACTTGCTGCCGATGCGGTTGTCCATGCCGATGCCCCTGGCGACCGCTTGCACGTTGGCGCCGGTCTTCTCGCACAGGTCGGCGATCTCGTTGATGAAGGTGATCTTGACCGCCAGGAAGGCGTTGGCGGCATATTTGATCAGTTCGGACGTCTCGCAGTCGACGAACAGGATCGGCACCTCGCGTAGCGAGAGGGGCCGGTAGATGTCCTTGAGCACCTGCTGCGCGCTCTCGCTGGCGGTGCCGCAGACGACCCGGTCGGGGCGCATGAAATCCTCGATCGCCGAGCCCTCGCGCAGGAACTCGGGATTGGAGGCGACCTCGATGGCAAGGTCGGGCCGGGCCTTGGACACGATCGCTGCCACCTGCTTGGCGGTGCCGACCGGGACGGTCGACTTGGTGACCATGACGCATGGTTTGGTCAGCGCCTCGGCGGCCTGCTGGGCGGCGGCGAAGACATAGGAGAGATCGGCATGGCCGTCGCCACGCCGGCTGGGGGTGCCGACCGCGATGAACACCGCATCGGCATCCTTCACCCCCTCCTTGATGTCGTTGGTGAAGCTCAGCCGGCCCGAACGGCTGTTCCGCCGCACCAGATCGTCCAGACCCGGCTCGTAGATCGGGATCTCGCCGCTCTTCAGCTTCGCGATCGTCGCCTCGTTGATGTCGACGCAGGTCACGTCATGCCCGAACTCGGAGAAGCACGCCCCCGATACCAGACCGACATAACCCGTGCCGATGATCGCCAATCGCATAAGATTACCTCCACTGTGCTCCGCAGAGCAGACATAGTTTCAAGCGGTTACGGCCATTTCTCGCGATGGCATGGGAAAGGATCGGAGCTGCCGGCGGCTCAGCCACCACAGCGCCCCCAGATTGCAGGCCTGCGCGATCACCAGCGCGATGGCGGCGCCGAGCAGGCCCAGCAGCGGCCCGAGCAACATGAGCCCAGCGACCGCCAACACTGCGCTCAGGCAGCGCGAGAAGAGCAGGGTGCGTGCCTGTTCCTGTACGACCAGGAAGGTTTCAAATGGTTGGTTGATGCTGAGCAGCAGGCAATAGACGGCGAGCACCGCCATCTCGACGGGATGGTGATAGGCCGGGCCCAGCACCAGATGCTGATAGGGCGCGGCGAGGAACGCGGCGGCGAGCAGGAACGGGCCGTTGAGGGCGAGCAGCAGCCGGCGGGTCCGGTCGGCCGAGCGCTTGGCGCCGGGCGGGCCATCCTCGTGGAAGGCGGCGATGGCGCGCAGCTTGTCGGTCGAATCCACCGCGCTGATCAGGCTCACCGAGGGGGAGAGCAGGGTGCGCAGCGCGGTATAGCCCGCCGCCGCCATCGGCCCGGTGAAGATCGCCAGCAGCAGCGTATAGCCGTTGTTGTAGAGGATATAGGGGATATGGGCGAGGCTTTGCCACAAGGTGAACTCGCGCCGCCGCCCGATCAGCGTCGCGGCCCGCACGCCCAGCCCGTCGCGCGAGGGGCGGCAGAGCAGGAAGGCGATCAGCGCGGCGGCGAGCGCGGCGGCGCCCAGCACTGCCGAGGCGAGCATCGCCACCGGCAGCGCCAGCGCCACCAGCGCGACCCCGGCCAGCACCAGAGCGAAGCCGCTGCCCGAGCTGATCAGCACCGCGCCGGGCCGCTGGTGCTGGTAGAGCCAGCGCTTGGCGAATTCCTGGAGCAGCAGGCCGGGCGACTGGAATGCCGCGAACAGCGCGCATTTGGTGGCGAACAGCGACAGGCCCGACAGGCCCAGGCCCAGCGCGGCGAGGAACAGCAGCAGCCCCACCAGCAGCGAGACCCGCATCGCCAGCCAGGCCCAGGCGCTGCGCGGCACCGGATCGGACCGGTCCTTGGCGCTCAATATATAGGGCATGACGATCGCGGCGCGGTGGAAGCCGAAGATCACATAATGGATCGCCACCGCCACGCCGATCGCGGCGAAGTCCTCGCGCGGCAGGACGCGCGCGAAGGCCGCGAGCGCGAGGAAATTGGAGAGGCCGACCAGCGCCTGGTCGCCAATCGCCACCACCCGGTCGCGGCGCCGGGCGATCTGGTCGAATATCCGCCGCACCGGCCTGCCGCTCAGAAATAGCGCTTGGGGACGGTGATGATGTCGCCGGGGCGGACGACGAACTGGCTCCTGGCTTCGATCGGTACCCGCCGGTTCGTCGAATCGCCGTCGCGATGCAGGATCAGCTGGCGGCTGTTGGCGCGTACCGTATATCCGCCCGCGATCGCCACCGCGCTCTGCAGCGTCATATTCGCCTCGAACGGATAGCGCCCCGGCTTCGCGACCTCGCCCAATATGTAGAAGGGGCGGAACTGGACGACGTTCACTGCCACGCGCGCGTTGCGCACGAGGCCGCCGCCGGCCAGCCGCTGTTCCAGCAGCGCGCGGATCTGTTCGGTGGTCAGGCCCTGGACATCGACCTCGCCGGTCAGCGGGAAGGCGAGCTTGCCGTTGGGCAGCACCGTGAATTCGTTGGAGAGGTCGGTCTCCATATAGGTGTTGATCCGCAGCACGTCGCCGGGGCCGACCCGATAGACGCCGTCCGACGCCGGCAGCGCCGCCGCCGATTCGAGAGGGAGGCCGCCCGTTTCGGTGCAGGCGGCGAGCCAGCATAGGCTGGCGGCGAGAAGGGGGGTGAGAAGGTGCCGGGCTTTCACGGTTTCTCCCTTGCGCAGTAAGGCACGCAGGGGCGGAAACGCCGGATAGGGGCGTTGCTCCGCCCCGCTGCGATTATAGCAGCATCAATTCGGTATGCATCGGGGGGCCATCTCGGCGCGTCGCCGATTTCTACCGCATTGCAGCAAAAGCCTTCCGGAAAATCGGCGGCGCCCGTAGCGTTCTCGTCAACGGGGGTATTTTAAACCAGCAGCTGGAGCTGTGGATGGTGGAATGCCGCGTCGCTCATCTCAGTTCGCATCATCAGCCTGTCGACAACCGGATATTCCAACGGGAATGCCGGAGCCTGGCCGATGCGGGCTATCAGGTTCATTTCATTGTCCGGAATCCCGCCGACGAGATACGTGATGGGGTCCATATCATGGCGATCCCGGCGCCTCGCAACCGGCTCGAGCGGGTCACTGTCACGGCATGGCATGTGTTCCGCCGCGCGCTCGAATCGAAGGCGCGGATCGTCCACCTCCATGATCCCGAACTGATCCCCTGGGGCTTCCTGCTCCGCGCGATGGGGCGGACGGTGGTGTTCGACGTGCATGAGGACTTCGCCCACGCCGCCGGCGTGCGCAGCTGGATACCGAAGCCGCTGCGCGGGCTGGTCGCCCATGGCTGGTCGGGGCTCGCCTGGCTTGCGTCCAGGGCGTTCCACATCGTCATCGCCGAACGCTATTATGCGCGCAGCTTCCCGAAATCGGTGAAGGTGCTGAACTATCCGCATCTCGAACGCTCGGCCGCGCTCCGCTCGGTGCCGCGCTCGGCGGAGCCGCGCGATCGCATCCGGCTGATCTATGCCGGCAGCGTCACGATCAGCCGTGGCGCGGAGCTGCATGCCCGGCTCGCCACCCTGCTGCCGGGCTGCCTGATCCATTTCTGCGGCAACATGTCGCAGGCGACGGCGGACGCGATTCGCCGGGCGAGCGGCGATGCGACGATCGGGGTGATGGCCGAGGATGGCTCGATCGCGTGGGAGAAGCGCTCCGACCGGCCCGACGCCGAGGTCTCGACGATATTGCTCGAAGGGGTCGGCTATTACGTCACCGACCGGATGGTCGCGGCACTTCAGGAGCCATGGACCGCTGGCCTGTCCATCTTTCCCTACAGCGAGCATTATTATGAGAAGGAACTGACCAAGTTCTTCGAATATATGGCCGCCGGCCTGCCGTTGCTGGTTTCCGACTTCCCCAATTGGCGCGCGATCGTCGACGGCACCCAGTGCGGACTGGCGCTCGATCCCGAGCGGCTCGATATCGCCGCCGAACTGATCCGCCGCCTGCACGACAGCCCCGCCGAACGGATCGCCATGGGCGAGCGCGGCCGGGCGGCCGTGGAGAGCCGCTACAGCTGGACCAGCCAGCGCCAGAATCTCCTCGATTTCTACGGAAGCCTCGTCCGGCCGCCGGCGGCCCCGCCGATGCCGAACAACAACTCCTCTTCGGACCTGGAGGCGGAAAAGAGCCTATGATCGTCGATCTCGAACCGATGGAGGGCTCGCCCGCCGTGCGGCGCCGTTTCGCGCAGCCCGGCTACCTCTTCACCTTCGCGACCGAGCGGGCGCGGCTGATGGGCATCGTCGCGGGCGCCGTGCTGGCGCTCGTGCTGCTCTACCTGCTGCTGGCCACGCGCGAGTACAGCGCCCGCTCGATGGTGATCATCGATCCGCGCAAGCAGGAGACCACCAAGAGCGATCCGGTGCTGTCGGGGCTGGAGCCCGACGCCACCGTGGTGGAGACCGAACTGCAGATGCTCCAGTCGCGCTCGCTGGCGGAACAGGTCGGCAAGGATCTCGGCCTCGATCGGGACAGCTCGTTTGTCGAGCCACCCTCGGGCCTGCTCCATAGCCTCAAGTCGATGGTCCGGGGCGGGGAGGAGAATGATCCGAACCGGGCGATGACCGACAAGCTGCTTGGCGGGCTCAAGGTGGCGCGGGTCGGCACCAGCTATGCGATCTCGATCAACTGGAGCGGCGACGAGCCGGGTCTCGCCGCGCGCATCGCCAACCAATATGCCCAGCGCTACATCATCAATCAGGTCGACACCAAGGACAGCGCCACCGCGCAGGTCAACAGCAAGATCCGCGACCGGCTCGACGAGATACGCGAGCAGTTGACCGATGCCGAGGCGAAGGTGGTCGCCTTCCGGCAGAAGACCGGGCTGATCAGCGCCATGGATCCGGCCAACAGTTCAATCCAGATCAGCGGCCTCGGCCAGCAGATGGCGCTGGCCCGTGCCCAGGCCGCCGAGCAGGCGGCGCTGCTGGCCGCCGCCCAGCGTGCCAATGGCGCTGCTTCGCCCGCCGCGCAGGCGTCGCAGGTGATCCAGGCGCTGCGCGCCCAGCAGGGCGGGATCGAGGCGCGCGCCGCCGAACTCAACACGCGCTACGGGCCGCAGCACCCGCTGGTCCAGCAGGTCGCCGAACAGCAGCGCGACATCCAGGCGCTGATCGACGGCGAAGTGGCACGGGCCAACCGCGCAGCTCAGGACGCTGCCCGTGCCGCCGCCTCGGCGGCCGGCAGCCGGGCCGGGTCGAGCGCATCGAGTCTCGGTGCCGCGCAGGGCAGCTTCGCCGCGAACAACGTCGCCACCACCCGCCTTGCAGAGCTGGAGCGCGACGCCGCCGCGTTGACCGCGCTCTACCAGTCCTATCTCAGCCGCTACAAGGAAACCGGGGTAGAGGTGGGCATGCAGACGCCCGACGCCCGGATCATCAGCCGCGCCGTGCCTCCGTTCGATCCCTCGACACCCAATGTGCCACTCACCATCGCGCTGGGCCTGCTGCTCGCGCTGTTCGCCGCGATCGGCGCCGCGATCATCGCCGAACTGATGCTGTTCGTGAAACTCAAGCGCGACGAGGCCGCGCTTGTCGCCTGAACGGGTCGCACCAGCCGGTCCGGCGGCAGGCGGAGGCGGGGCTGCGCGGCCGTCCGCGCATCCGCGCGGCGGCGCGCTGCAGGGCGGGCTGTGGGGGCTATGGCTCGGCTGCGGGCCGCTGATCCTCTTCCTCGGCGCGCCTGCCCGCATCCCGATCTACCTCTACGGTCAGGTCGATACCCGGCTGGAGACGCCGCAGGCCAAGGCGCTGACCATCCTCGTCATCCTGCTCGGGCTGGTCCCCGCGCTGGCGACGCTGATCGGCTCGCGGATCAGGCCCGCCCAGGCACTGCCTTTCCTTGCCATCGCGACGATGATCCTGTTCGCGATCACGCTCAGCCTGGTCGGCACCCATGAACGCGCGGATATCGTCAAGCCGCTGCTCGGCCTCTACGTCTTCGGGCTGGTCGTCCTGCTCGCTTCGGCGGAAACCCGCGACGAAGCATTCCTGCATAATCTGCTGGTCGGCTATGCGGCGATGCATGCGTTGGCCGCCATCGTCGCGCTGATCGACGGCAATTTCCTCTATGGCCGCTTCATGGGCCGCCTTGGCCCCAATTATTGGGGATCGGTCTGCGCCTATGGCCTGCTTGCGGCGACCGCCGCACGGCATCGGTGGGTGTTCCTGCTGCTCGCCGCGATCGACATGGTCACGCTGCTCGCCTCGCAGAACCGTACCGCGATGCTGGCGCTGATCGTCGGCGGCACGCTGTTGATGATTCTGGCCTATATACGGTCTGGCATTGCCGGGCGGCTGTGGATGTGGCTGGCGGCGATGGCCGGCTCGGTCGCGCTGCTGTTCGCGATGCCGACCCTGCTCAGCAAGGTGTTCATGGTCGACGATCCCCGCCGCGGCCTCGATTCGGGCGGCACCGGCCGTGCGGAGGCCTGGAAGGAGGCGTGGGCGCTGGTCGAGCAGCACCCGTTGCTCGGCGTCGGCTATCGCCACCACGAACAATATATCACCGCCGCCTCCTCGGCCCACCAGGCCTATCTGGCGACCACCGCCGACATGGGCGTGCTCGGCCTGCTCGTCTTTCTGCTGTTCCTGTTCGCCGGCCTCGGCACGGCGATCTACAAGGCGGTGGTCCACCGTTCCAAGGCCTATGCCGCGCTAGCCGCGCTGCTGCTCGGCTATGCCGTTCAGGGCCTTGCCGAGCAGCGCGCGATCAACTTCGCCAACTCAATCTCGCTGATGATGATCATCGCCGTCGCCCTCGCGACCCGGCTGACCCTGCCGGCCTCACCGCCCCGTTTCCGGATGCCTGTCCATGCTTGATGTCGCCGAGCCCCGTTCCGAGGCGACCCGCCCGGCGCCAGCAGCACCCGAAAAGGTGAAGGCAGCCGCCTATCGGCCCGATATCGACGGCCTGCGCACCGTGGCGGTTCTGTCCGTCGTCGTCTTCCATCTCGGCACCAGCGTGCTGTCGGGCGGCTTCGTCGGGGTGGACGTCTTCTTCGTCATCTCGGGCTATCTGATCACCGGCACGCTGTTGCTGGCGCGCGGCGGCTATGCCCAGGGCCTGGCCGATTTCTACAAGCGGCGGATCAAGCGCATCTTCCCGGCATTGTTCGTCGTCTATGCGGCGGTGATGGCCTTCGCCTTCGCGACTTTGTTCGCGGACGAAACGCGCGGGATCGCGTTGACGACGGTTGCCTCGATCTTCTTCGTCTCGAACATCCTGTTCTTCTCGTCGAGCGGCTATTTCGACGGCGGGCTCGACAGCAATCCGCTGCTCCACACCTGGTCGCTCTCGGTGGAGGAGCAGTTCTACATCTTCTTCCCGCTGCTGCTGTTCTTCAGCCGCAGATGGGCGCCGCGCATGCGTATCGCGCTGGTCGCCGCCGTGGCGCTGGTCAGCTTCGTCGCCTCGGCCTGGCGGGTGCAGGAGGATATGAACGCCGCCTTCTACCTGGTCCAGTACCGCACATGGGAACTGGCGCTGGGATCGCTGCTCGCCATGGGTGCCTTTCCGGAAGCGCGATCGGCGCTGATCGCGCAGATCGAGACGCTGGTGGGGCTCGCGCTGATCGCGGCGGCGGTGGTCCTCTATGACAGGACCACGCCCTTTCCCGGGCCGGCGGCACTGCTGCCGTGCATCGGATCGGCGCTGGTCATCCATGGCGGCACCGCGCATCGAACGCTGGTGGGCAGCGTGCTCTCGACGCCGCCGGCGCGTTTCATCGGGCTGATCTCCTATTCGCTCTATCTGTGGCATTGGCCGATCATCGTCTTCTACCGTAGCTTTGATCACCGGCTGACGATGGTCGATCGCGGCTGGCTGCTGATCGCCAGCATCATCCTGGCGACGCTCAGCTGGTATCTGGTCGAACAGCCGTTCCGCGCCCGCGACAGGCTGCAGGGGTCGAAGCGGGTGATCCTCGGCGGGCTGGTGGCAATGGTGCTGGCCTCGGCGGCAGCGCTCGGCGCAGCGAAGATCAGCGCGACGTTCTGGCCGATCTCGCCGGCCGCACGGCAGGTGCTCTCCTATCTGGATTCGGACGGTCAGAGCGAAGGGATGCGGACCGGCACCTGCTTCCTCGCCTCGCAGGCGGCGTTCGACAGTTTCGATCGCAAGGCCTGCCTCGCGACCGTGCCGGGCAAGCGCAACATCCTGCTGATCGGTGACAGCCACGGTGCCCATTTCTATCATGGGCTCGCCGCCGCGCTGCCCGACTATCATATCCTCCAGGCGACGGCATCGGGGTGCAAGCCGTTGCTCACCAACCATGGCGAGAAGCGCTGCGTTGCGCTGATGCACTATATCTTCAACGAATTCGTGCCGGCCCATAAGCTCGACGGCGTCGTCATTTCGGCGCGCTGGCAGAAGGACGAGGCCGAGGCGGCGGTCGCGGCCGCCCGCGCGCTGCGGCGGTTCGTCCCGCATGTCGTCGTGTCCGGGCCGATCGTCGAATATGATGTGGCGCTGCCGCGCGTGCTGGCCCGCAACATCGATTATGGCGAGTCGATCGCCGGCCACCGCGTCGCCGAGATCCGGAAGGTCGATCGCAGCTTTGCCCAGGCCTTCGCCAAGGCGCGCTTGCCCTATGTCTCGCCCTATGGCGCGGCCTGCCATCCGGAATGCGATGTCTGGGCGCGCCCGGGCGTGCCGCTTCAGTTCGACTATGGCCATATGACGGCGGAGGGCTCGAAGCTGATCGTCGGCCGGCTGGGGCCCGCGATCCGAGCCGGGCTGGGCGGGCAGGAGCCGCGTTGACATGCGCGGCAGCCATCTTGCGCTGCTGATCGCCATTGTCGGCGGTTGCGCGGCCTTCGCGGCGGCGGATCGGATCGGCTATCGCGAGCGCCCGGCCGGTCTCCAGGATGACGCCTGGCTGGCCCGCCACGGCGCATTCGGCCCCGGCCGCGACGTCCGCATCACCGCGCCGCCCGGCGGCTGGGGACGCCCCCTGCGTGTCCAGGGCGGGCGCCATGTGCTGATCGACGGCCGCAACGAGCTGGTCGGGCGGATGGCGCTGCGCCAGCAGACCGGCTCGGTCACGATCTCCAACGCGCGTATCTTCATGACCGAGGAAGGCGATGCCATCGCCGTGGCGAGCCGCAACGGCCATGCGCCCGACGTCACCCTGAACAACATCGTCGTCGGCGGGGTGCGCGGCACGCGGGAGGGGGTTCATTCGGATATCTTCCAGGGGCAGGGGGATATCGGCCGGCTGACCATCAACGATCTGACCGGATCGAGCGGCTATCAGGGCATCTTCCTGAAGGGGACGCCGGGGCGTGCGGTCGGCAGCGTCCATCTCAACCGTGTCGTGCTCAGCCACAGCGGGGCGGCGCTCGGTTTCCTGCTCTGGTTCGGCGACGGAATCCGCAAGCCCGGCGACGTCGCTGCACCGCGCTTCCCGGTCTATCTGAACCAGGTCTATGTGATCCCGCGCCCGGGCGAGGACCTCAGCCGCTCCATCTACCCTAACAGGGGTATCACCGACGCCCGGGGCCGCGACATCGGCGCCTATTCGACGGACGGCGGACGCACCTGGCGCTGGCCCCCGGCGGCGAACATTCACGGCGTCGTGATCGCCGGGCCGCCGCCCCGCAGCTTCTACGAACGGCAGGGCCGCGATCGTCACGGCTGACGAGTATTCCAGCGCCCGGCCCATTATTGTTACGGCGAGACGTCCTGCTGGTCATTTCGGCTGCGACGGTGCGATTTTTATTTCAGGATCGTAATATCTATTCTTGCATTTTCTTCGGCTCATCGCATTTGATGAGTGCGCCACTGCACATTTAACTATTGCTTAACCGGATTGCCGGAAAAGCGCCCTCACCCAAACAGCTTCACGTCTTGAAAGCCGGGCCTGTCCCGGTGAACGGGGGATTTTTGTGTCCGATCTTGTTGTGAACCTTTCCGCCGGCGCCACCGAGGCCCAGATACAGGCCGCTTTGAACGGGCTTGCCGATGGCGGCACGCTCGTCCTCGCGGCGAACCAGACGATCTCGATCCGCAGCGGCCTCGTCATGGATGTTTCGGGCCGGTCGATCAGCTTCGATCTGAACGGGTCGACCCTGCAGCAGGCCGGCGATGTCAGCGTGCTCACCGTCAAGGGCCAGAACCCCACCGGCCAGTCGGCGACGCTCGGCCATGACGATGCGGGACAGCTGACTATCGCCACCGCCGGGGCGCCCAACGCCATCGCGGGCCAGTGGGTGAAGGTCTATTCGGACGATATTCTGCCTCATGATCAGGGCGATGCGACCCGGCTGGGCCAGGCGATGCAGGTCGTCTCGGTCTCGGGCAATACGCTTACCCTGAAGGGGGAACTGCTCAACGAAGCCAGCTATGCGACGAACGTGCGCGTAGCCGCCTATGTCGGCGGCACCCCCACTGTCCAGAACGGCACGATCCGTGGCGATCAGGGCCATGACGATTGGCTGAAGGACCTCGTCCAGGTCCGCTCGACCGTCCATGCCGATCTCAACCATCTCACCGTGCGCGACGGCAACTCGATGGGCATCAACATCGTCAACTCGGTCCACGCGAAGGTCAGCCAGACGGCGGTTATCAACCTGACCGACGATCCCGCCACCGGCCATAACGGCTATGGCGTCCACTCGGCATCGAGCACCGGCACCACCGTCGAGGGCCTCTATGCCGAGCGGGTCCGCCACGCGACCGACGACAATGCAGTGGGTACGGCGGCCGGCGGCACCGATCCCTCCCGCTATGGCGCCGATATCGGCCTGACGGTCAGCGACGTCGTCGCCTCCAACACCAGCGCGCCGGCCTTCTCCTGGCACAGCGAGGGCCGTGCCGGGCTGGTGACGGACTCGGTGGTGTTCGACAGCTATGGGGTGCTCGGCGCGCGCGGCGTCGGCAATGCGATGCGCGACGTCTCGGGCACGGGCAATGCGCGCGGCATCACCTTTTACGAATATGGCGATGGCGACGGCCGCGACATCAGCGTCGACAATGTCCACCTGTCCGGGCTCAGCGTCTATGGCTTCACCACCATCGGTGACGCCACCGATAACCGCATTACCGACAGCACGTTCGACGTGCTCAGTTCCAAGGTCTGGAACACCAGCGGCAGCAGTCTGCTCAACACGCTGGTCAATATCGTGACCGGGGTGAACCAGGTCAGCGGCGCGATGACGATCGGCACCGCCGCCGACGACCGGCTGCTCGGCACCGCGCTGGCGGACAGCATCTCGGGCGGCGACGGCAGCGATTATATCTGGGGCGGCGTCGGTGCCGACCTGCTCAATGGCGGCTCGGGTCGCGATCGCTTCGCCTATCTGTCGGTGGAGGAGGGCGGCGACACGGTGGTCGGCTTCACCGCCGGGGCCTATGGCGATGCGATCGATCTGTCGGTGATCGCGATCCGCAACGGCTGGACGGGCGACATCTTCGCGGGCGGCTATGTCGCGCTGGTCCAGTCGGGCGCGGACACGCTGGTTCGGGTCGATGCCGATGGTGGCGCCAACGGCTTCGTGACGCTCGCCACCCTGCGCGATGTCGATGCCGCCGATGCGCGTGCCACCATATCGACCGAGATCCGCGTGACGGGCGATCCGGTCGCCAGGCCGGTGGGCGACGTCAATCTGGTCCTGGCCCCGCCGGTCATCGCGCAGAAGCTCACCGGCACCGCCGGGGCGGATGCGCTGGTTGGAGGGGCCGGCAACGACACGCTGAGCGGCCTCGAGGGTGACGACACCCTGACCGGCGGTGCGGGGGCCGACACGCTCTACGGCGGGGCCGGCCGCAACAGCGCGGGCTATGCCGGCGCCGCGGCGTCGGTCACCGTCGATCTTGATGACGGCACCCACAATGGCGGCGAGGCGGCCGGGGATGTGTTCAGCGGCATCTCGGGCATCATCGGCAGCAATTTCGACGATGTGTTGCGCGGCAGCAGCGGCTCCAACGCGCTCAGTGGCGGGGCGGGCGACGACCTGATCGATGGCCGGTCGGGCGCGGACACGCTGTCCGGCGGTTCGGGCAACGACACCATCCTCGGCGGCACCGCAAATGACCGGCTCGATGGCGAGGCGGGCTCCGACCGGCTGGCGAGCGGCAGCGGCTATGACACGCTGACCGGCGGCGACGGTGTCGATGTCTTCGTCTTCGATCGCGCCGACAGCGGCTGGGACACGATCACCGATTTCCGGGGCGACCGGATCGAGCTGGTCGGCTTCGGCGTCACCAGCATGGCGCAGGTCAATTTCATTAGCGGCCCAGCCCCCACGGCGGTGGGGACGATGCCGACTCTGCTCTACAACAGCAATGACGGTAGCCTGCTGTGGGATGCGGACGGCGCGGGGAAGGGCGTGGCGGCGGTGAAGATCGGGATGCTGGGCGACCATCCGACCCTGACCGCCGGCGATTTCCTGTTCGGCTGATCGGTGGGGCGATCCATCAGAACTGGAAGTAGATGAACGGCCCGGTGCCGGACAGTGGCGTGAACAGGATAATCGACAGGACGGCCGCCAGCAGCGCGCCCATCTGCCAGAAACGGCCCGGATGTCGGAAGCCCGCCAGCGACCGGCGCCAGCGCGGGGCGAGCCGGTAGCCGATATGCCAGCCGGCGATGATCGCGATGACGATGATCGCCGGCACATAGGGCCAGCTCGCGGTGCCGTCGCCCAGTCCGGCGAGGCCCCGGAAATAGGTGGTCGTCGTCTCCCATTGCGGGGCGCGGAACGGAACCCAGACCAGCGTCACGAACAGGAAGGTGACGGCCCAGGCGAGCGGCGGCGGCATCCGCTTCTCGCGCGGCACATGGCGTGACCAGAGCCGGTTGACGATCAGCGCGCCGCCATGGAGCCCACCCCACAGCACGAAGCTCCAGCTCGCCCCGTGCCACAGCCCGCCGATCAGCATCGTCATGCCCAGATTGGCATAGGTGCGCACGGCTCCTTTCCGGTTGCCGCCCAGCGCGATGTAGAGATAGTCGCGCAGCCAGTTGGACAGGGTGATGTGCCAGCGGCGCCAGAACTCCTGGATGTCCAGCGATACATAGGGCATCCGGAAGTTGATCGGCAGCCGATAGCCCATGATCCGGGCAAGCCCGATCGCCATCATCGAATAGCCGAAGAAGTCGCAATAGATTTGCCCGGTATAGCTGAGCAGGCCGAGCCATAAGGTCGCGGTGTCATATTTGGCTGGATCGGCGAAGATCCAGTCGGCGGCGTAGGCAAGGTTGTCGGCCAGCACGAGCTTGGAGACCGCACCGACCAGGAAATATTGCGCCCCCAGCAGCATCATCGGCCGGTTCATCCGGAAGGGCCGGGCGAGCTGGGGCATGAACTCCGGCGCGCGGACGATCGGGCCGGCGATCAGCTGAGGGAAGAAGGCCTTGAAGAACAGGAAGATGACGAGGTCGCGAGTCGCCTTCTTTGTGCCGCGATAGATGTCGACGACATAGGAAATGCCCTGGAAGGTGAAGAAGCTGATCCCCAGCGGCAGGATGATGCCCAGCGCCCCGGTGGACTGGATGTTGAACAGCGTCTCGAAGCTGGAGACGAAGAAATCGGCATATTTGAAGAAGCCGAGCGCCAGCAGGTTCAGCGCCACGGCGATGATCATCGCGGCCTTGCGCCGCGACTGCGTCGGCGCGTCCTCTATCACCAGGCCCAGCGCCCAGTTCCACAGCGAACAGGCGACGAGCAGGCTCAGCAGCCGCCAGTCCCAGGCCGCATAGAACAGATAGCTGGCGGCGAGCACGATCCAGAAGCGCGCCCGGCTGTTGCGGACGATCGCCAGCAGCGCCAGCAGCGCGGCGAAGAAGAACAGGAAGTCGATCGAGGTGAACAGCATCAGCGCGGGCCCTCCAGCCCCTGCGCGGCCAATCCCCGCGTGATCGCGGCGGCGACGACCTCATGGCCCCAGGCATTGAGATGGCCTTCGCCGAGCCGCGAATTGCGGAATCCGGTAAGTGGCCGGCCGGTGCGCGCATAGGCGGCGGCCATCGCCGGGCCGGCATCGACGAAGGGCAGGCCGGCACGCCGGGCCGCCGCTTCGAACAGCCCCGCCTCGGCCTGCGAGCGCGGCTCCAGTTCCACCTTGCCATGCGCTTCGTAGCGATAGGCGGGAAGGGCGACGATCGCGATCCGCCGGCCCCGGTTCACCAGTTCGAGAATGTCGTCGAGCTGGGCCTCGATGGCCGCCCGGTCCAGCGCCTCCTCACCGCTGTTGCGGCCGGCGATGGTCGCCTTGCCGCCGCGGATCATCCAGCCGGTCCAGCTGTCGCCGGTGCGCAGCGCGGTCAACTCGCTGTTGGCGCGGCGGACAAGGAAGGTCGCCAGCGCCGAATGGCGCATGATCGGCTCGAGCCGTTCCTGCATCGCATCGCGGCCGGAGGGCGGCCGGGAAAGGCCGGTTGGGCGGCCGGCGGCGTCATGTTCGATCGTCACCCCGGCGTCGCGCAGGTCGAAGGCGTCGCCGCGCGAGACCATCAGCACGATCAGGTCCGGCTTCACCGCCGGTTCCAGCCGGTCGATCATCGCCGGCCAGTCCTGCGGGCCCAGCGCGTCGCGGCCGGCGTTCACCGTTTCCAGCCGAGGCAGCCGCCGCCCGACTTGCGACACGAAATTGGCGTCGGACGGAACCTGCGCGGCGAAGGTCATCGAATCCCCGATGAACAGGGCCCGCATCCGGCCCGGCACCTTGGGGCCCGGCTCCGGCGCATTAAGCCCGAGGCTGTTGAGCCGGAGGCGCTGGAAGCCCTCGCGCGCCTGAAAATAATCGCCGGGACTGTTCACATAGCCGAGCGCCGGGTCGAAGATCTGCGTGGAGGGCGAGCTGAGCAGCGCGCGGGCGAAGAGTTCGCCGCCCACGATGGCCACGATCAGCCAGATCGCCATCGATCCGATGACCTTGCGGATGCTCGTCTCCCTGAAAATCCATGGAACCGGCGCCTGCCGGTTGGGCGGTGGCCGGCCGGGCGGTTTCAGTAGCTGCCGCGCGCCAGGAACACGGCCGGGACGGTCATCGCCAGGATGCGCAGGTCGAGCACCACCGACTTGTTCCGGGCATAGCTGACGTCGAGCGCGACGCGGCGGCGGTAGGAGACGTTGTTGCGCCCACTGACCTGCCACAGCCCGGTGATGCCCGGCTTCACCCGGCTATATTCGGCGAAATAGCGCCCATAGCGCTCGATCTCGCCCTCGACGATCGGCCGGGGGCCGACGATGCTCATCTCGCCGCGCAGGACGTTCAGCAGCTGCGGCAGTTCGTCTATGCTGCTTCTGCGCAGGAAATTGCCGATCGGCGTGATCCGGGGATCGGAGCGGAGCTTGTAGTCGCGCGCCCATTCCGCGCGTGCCTCCGGATCGGTGGCGAGCAGGTGCTTAAGCCGCGCCTCGGCGTCCGTCACCATCGAGCGGAACTTGAGGCAGGGGAACATCCTGCCGTCCTTGCCCATCCGCCGATGCGCGAAGAAGATCGGCCCCGGATCGACCGCATAGACCAGACAGGCCACTACGATCATCAGCGGCGCCAGGAAGATCAGCGCGCAGGAAGCAACGCCGATGTCCAATATCCTGACGGCCAGGAGATCGAGCTGCGATGTCTGTCGTGCCGCACTCTCTTGAAACCCCATGAAGCGACCTCTTTGGGTTGCCCCCGATCCGACGGATGACGCGTACATGATAAACCTCGTTCTGCTGCAACGCGGCGAAGTCTGATCCTGAACTGCCAGTTGCCCTTTCATCGTTCAACGGCTTGGCGACCAGTGGAGCGATAGTTGAGGCTGGCCGATCGAAAGTCGCCATCGGCGGCATATTTGCCGGATTTACGCCGTTTTATGGAGGCCCCTAACGTTTATTGGGTCCATTGGTTGCGGGTGCGGCGAAACGCGTCGGGCAATATTAATGCTGGCTGAATGGCGATCGCAAGCGCCGGGAAACACAGCGTAATTTCATTTCGCATGTGCGAGATAATTTGCGTCGGCCCCGACTGAACGGCAGATTAACATAGGTTGCGAACGCACCGGCGGGGGCCGGTCGTTACGGGGCGGCGCGGGCACGGGCTGGTCCTGGCGGCTCCCGTCCGGCTTTCGGGCAACGGTGCCGTGATCGCGGTGAGCGGTTGCTGGCGTTTCAGGCCGGGAGGACTACCGCCCCCTCCCGCGCCTTCCCCATGGCAGTGGCACGGGTCGCTTCGCCGATCAGCAGCAGGGTGGGGTCGTCGTCGCTGATCGCCTGCGTCAGGAAAGAAAGGGCCGAAAGCCGGCCCCGGATCAGCCGTTCGCCGGGCAGTGAGACGTTGACGGCGATCAGCACTGGCGTGTCGGCCGCCCGGCCGGCCGCAATCAGCTTGCGGGCGATCTCAGGCGCGGCGGCGCGGCCCATATAGACCGCCAATGTGCTGTCGGATGTGGCGAGCGCCGCCCAGTCGAGGTCGATCGCCTCGCCCGCGCGGGCGTGCGCAGTGACGAAGGTCAGCCGCCGGGCGAGCCCGCGAAGGGTCAGCGAGGCGAGCCCGCTCGCCGCCGCCGCGCTGGCGGCCGTGATGCCGGGGCAGATATGGACCGCAATGCCCTGCGCTGCGAGATGGTCGAGCTCCTCGGTCGAACGGCCGAAGATTGACGGGTCGCCGCCCTTGAGGCGGACCACCCGCTTGCCGCCCAGCGCGGCGGCAAGCAGCAGGTCGTTGATCGTATCCTGCGCCTTCGAATGGCGTCCCGATCGCTTGCCGACGCTGACCAGTTCGGTGCCCGGCGCGGCGAGGTCGAGGATTCCCGGGCCGACCAGCGCGTCGTGGAAGATGATCTCGGCGGCGGCGATCAGCTTCTCGGCCTTGCGCGTCAGCAGGTCGGGGTCGCCGGGCCCGGCGCCGACCAGCCAGACGCTGCCCGGGGCGATCATCTCATTCGGCTGCATGGACCTTCTCCGCGGTTGCGAGGGTGTCGGCGAGGATACGGGCGAGGGCGGGGCGGCAGGATCCACAATTGGTGCCGGCGCGGATCGCCTTGCCGATCGCGGTGACGTCGGCCAGTTCCTCCGCGACGATCGCGCTGACGATGGTGCGCAGGCCGATGTCGAAGCAGACGCAGACCACAGGCCCGCGATCGGGCATCGCCCCGGGCGCGCGGCCGGCAAGCAGGGTCGGCGCCACCTCGGGCGCTTCCAGCTGGGCGATCAGCCAGTCGCGGCCCGGCAGCTCGCCTGTGCGGGTGACGAACAGCACCGCCGCAAGCCTGTCTCCAGCCACCACCGCGATCCGGCGGGTGCCCTTGGCCGGGTCGGCCGCCTCCATCCGCGTGCCGGCCGGCAGCCAGCCGTCGATCGCCTTGTCGTCCTCGGCACCGGCCAGCTCGTAGAGCGTACCGCCATTGACCGTGATCCGCGTCGCCCACAAGGCGGGCGGCAGGCTCGCCGTGCCGGCATCGCCGCGCAAGATCAGGAAGGCGCGCCATTCGATCGCGACCTTCTCCACCTTCGCGGGCGTGGACTTGAACCCTGGCTGGCCCGAATGCGGATCGGTCAGCGGGCGCGGCAGCAGGCCGGTGCGGCCGCCGGTGGATTGGCGATCGGTCCAGTGGATCGGGGTGAATATCTCGCCGGGCCGTTGGCCCTCGCTGATACCGACGCGGAACAGGCTCTGGCCCTGCGGGGTCGCGACCCGGGCGATGTCGCCGTCTTCGAGGCCGAACCGTCCTGCATCGCCGGGATGGATCTCGACCAGCGGTTCCTCGCGGTGGCGGGCGAGCTTGGGCGACAGGCCGGTGCGGGTCATGGTGTGCCATTGGTCGCGGTAGCGGCCGGTGTTGAGCGTCAGTGGCCAGTCTTTCAGCGGATCGGCCAGCGCAGCCTGCACGGTGGAGACCAGCCGGGCCTTGCCGTCGGGGGTCGGGAAGCGGCCATCGGCGAAGGATCGTTCGCCCCACCGCACCGGTTCCATTGCGTCATAGGCGGGATTGCCGATCGCCGCATGGTCGCGCAGGTCGAGCATCCGCGCACCCTTGTTGTCATAGGCGGTCAGCCGGGCATGTTCGCGATAGATGTCGGCCGGGCCGCCATAAGCGAAGGCGCTCGCCCAGCCCATCCGCGCGGCGACCTCCTTGATGATCCACCAGTCCGGCTTCACCTCGCCGGGCAGCGGCAGCGCCTGGCGCTGGCGGCTGATCCGCCGCTCGCTGTTGGTGACGGTGCCGTCCTTCTCGGCCCAGGCGGCGGCGGGCAGGCGGACATGGGCGAAGCGGCCGGTGTCGGTGTCCGCCATCACGTCGGAGACGACGACGAAGGGGCAGGCGGCCAGCGCGTCGCGCACCCGGTTGGCATCGGGCATCGAGACGGCGGGGTTGGTCGCCATCACCCAGATCGCCTTGATCCGGCCTTCTTCGACCGCGCGGAACATGTCGACCGCCTTCAGGCCCGGCTTGGTCGCCATGCGCGGGGCGGACCAGAAGCGGCCGACCCGGGCGACGTTCTCGGGCGCGAAATCCATATGCGCGGCCAGGGTGGATGCGAGCCCGCCCACCTCGCGCCCGCCCATCGCATTGGGCTGGCCGGTGATGGAGAAGGGTGCCGATCCAGGCTTGCCGATCCGGTTGGTGGCAAGGTGGACGTTGATGACCGCGTTGACTTGGTCGGTGCCGCGCAGCGCCTGGTTGATCCCTTGGCTGAACAGCGTGACGGTGCGCGGGTGCGCCGCGAACAGTTCGTAGAAGCGCAGCAGCTGCTCGGGCGCGACGTCGCAGCTGCGGGCGGTGCTCCACAGGTCGCTGCCCTGGCCGATCATGTCCCAGAAGCCCTGCGGGATCGACACGTTCGCGGCGAGATACTCCTCATCGACGAGGCCCGCGCGCAGGCAATGGGCGAGCAGCCCGTTCATCAGCGCGACGTCGCTGCCAGGGCGGATGGCGAGATGCAGGTCGGCATCCTCGCAGGTCTCGGTGCGGCGCGGATCGATCACCACCAGCTTGGCGCCGCGCTTTTCGCGGGTCGCCTGGATGCGCTGGTAGACGATCGGGTGGCACCAGGCGGTGTTCGATCCGACCAGCACGAACAGGTCAGCTTCGTCGAGATCGTCATAGCTGGCCGAGACGACATCCTCTCCAAAGGCGCGGATGTGGCCGGCCACGGCGCTCGACATGCAGAGCCGCGAATTGGTGTCGATGTTGCTGGTGCCGATGAAGCCCTTCATCAGCTTGTTGGCGACATAATAGTCTTCGGTGAGCAGCTGGCCGGAGACATAGAAGGCGACGCTCTCCGGCCCGTGCCGCGCGATCGTGTCGTTGAACCGCTTGACGACGAGGTCGAGCGCCTTGTCCCAGCTCGCCCGCTTCTCGCCGATCATCGGGTGGAGCAGCCGTCCGCCGAGGCCCACCGTCTCGCCCAGATGAGTACCCTTCGAGCAGAGCTTGCCGCGATTGGCGGGATGCTCGGGATCGCCTTCGATGCGCAGCTGGCGATCGCCGGCCGGCGTGGCCCGGACGCCGCAGCCGACACCGCAATAGGGACAGGTGGTGCGGATGGCGTCGCTCATCTGATGAGCGCGCTCGCCGCATGGGCACCGTCATCCCGGACTTGATCCGGAATCCCGCTTTTTTTGGCGGCGCCGGAGGAAGAAGCGGGACCCCAGGCCAAGCCCGGGGTGACGACACCAAGGGCCGGGGCCGTCATGCCGCCGCCTTCTCCGTGCAGGCGCCTTCGCCCTCGGCCGCCAGTGCCGCCAGCATCGCCATGCGCGAGATCAGGATGCGGCCCGCGTCGATCCGCACCGGGATGGTAGGCACGCAGCCCTCGTCCTCGCCCAGCGCCTCGCCGCTCACCAGCGAGATGCGCCAGTTGTGCAGCGGGCAGGTCACCGCCTCGCCATGGACGATGCCCTGGCTCAGATGCCCCTGCTTGTGGGGGCAGCGGTTGACCAGCGCATAGAGCTTGTTGCCCGCCGTGCGGAATATCGCAATCTCGTCGCTGCCCGCGGTCTTGATGGTACGGGCACCGCGCAGCGGAATCTCCACCAGCGCGCCGACGTCGAGCCAATCTCCGGTCACCATGTCGCTTACTCCGCGGCCAGCAGTTCGATGGGGCGGAACTCGCCCAGATGCGCATGCTGTTCGCGGTCTTTGCCTGCGGCGCGTTCGGCCCAGGGATCGTCCTGCGAGAAGCTCTGCGAATAGAGGAAGCGGCTTGTCAGCGCCTCGCGGCCCACCTCGTCGTCGACGATGCGGCTACGGACATAGTCGACGCCGACCCGCTCGATCCAGGGCGCGGTGCGTTCCAGATACCAGGCCTCCTCGCGGTAGAGCTGGATGAAGGCCGCGCAGTAATCGAGCGCCTGCTGCTCGGTCGCGACCTTGCACAGCAGGTCGGTCCCGCGCAGCTTGATGCCGCCATTGCCGCCGACATGCAGTTCATAGCCGCTGTCGACGCAGATCACGCCGAAATCCTTGATCGTCGCCTCGGCGCAGTTGCGCGGGCAACCCGACACTGCGATCTTGAACTTGTGCGGCATCCAGCTGCCCCAGGTCATCCGCTCGGTCTGGACGCCCAGGCCGGTCGAATCCTGGGTGCCGAAACGGCACCATTCGGAGCCGACGCAGGTTTTCACCGTGCGCAGCGCCTTGCCATAGGCGTGGCCCGAAACCATCCCGGCCGCGTTGAGGTCGGCCCAGACGGCGGGCAGGTCGTCCTTCTTGATCCCGAAGATGTCGAGCCGCTGGCCGCCGGTCACCTTGACCATCGGCGCGTTGTACTTCTCGACCACGTCGGCGATCGCGCGCAGTTCCTTGGGGTTGGTCAGGCCGCCCCACATGCGCGGCACCACCGAATAGGTGCCGTCCTTCTGGATGTTGGCGTGCAGGCGCTCGTTGACGAAGCGGCTCTGCTGGTCGTCGACATAGTCGCCGGGCCAGGCGCAGAGCAGATAATAGTTGAGCGCCGGGCGGCAGGAGGAGCAGCCGTCGGGCGTGGTCCAGTGCAGTTTCTGCATCACCTCGGGGATCGACTTCATCCCCTGCGCGACGATCTCGCGGCGGACATCATCATGGGTGAAGCTGCTGCACTTGCAGATCGTCTTGACCGCGCGCTCGCCGGCATAGTCGTCGCCGAGCGTGACCGCGAGGATCTGCTCGACCAGCCCGGTGCACGAACCGCACGAGGCCGAAGCCTTGCAGGTCGCGCGAACCGCGTCGAGCGTGCAGGCGCCATTTTCGATCGTGGCGACGACCTGGCCTTTGGAGACGCCGTTGCAGCCGCACACCTCGGCATCGTCCGAGAGCGCCGCAACGGCGGCCTTAGGGTCCGCGCGCCCACCTCCCTGGGCGAACGCCTGGCCGAAGATCAGCACATCGCGGATCTCCGAGACATCCTCATTTTTCTTGAGCAGGTCGAAATACCAGCCGCCGTCGGCGGTATCGCCATAGAGCACCGCGCCGACGACCTTGTCGTCGCGCAGCACCACACGCTTGTAGACCCCGCGCGAGGCATCGCGCAGGACGATGTCCTCGGCGCCTTCGCCGCCCGAGAAATCGCCCGCCGAGAAGACGTCGATGCCCGACACCTTGAGCTTGGTCGAGGTGACCGAGCCATGATAGCCGCTCGGCTCCGCGACCAGCCCGTCGGCCAGCGCGCGGCACATCTCCCAGAGCGGGGCGACCAGGCCATAGACCTGCCCGTCATGCTCGACGCATTCGCCGACCGCCAGCACCGCCGGGTCGCTCGTCACCATATGGTCGTCGACATGGATGCCGCGCCCCACCGCGAGGCCCGCCGTGCGCGCCAGGGCAGTGGAAGGGCGGATGCCCACCGCCATCACCACCAGGCTGGCCGGGATGTCGCGGCCGTCCTTCAGCCGGAGGCCCTCGACCTTGCCGTCGCCGTAAATCTCGGCGGTGTCGGCACCCGTCAGGATGGTCTGGCCTCGCGATTCCAGCTCGGTCTTGAGCAGCCAGCCAGCCGCCTCGTCCAGCTGCCGCTCCATCAGCGTCGGCATCAGGTGGATCACCGTCACCTTCATGCCGCGCAGCGACAGGCCGTGCGCGGCTTCGAGCCCGAGCAGGCCGCCGCCGATCACCACGGCGTCGCCGCCCTGGTTTGCCGCCGCCAGCATCGTGTCGACATCCTTCATGTCGCGGAAGCTGATGACGCCGGGCAGGTCCTTGCCGGGCACCGGGATGATGAAGGGATCGGAGCCGGTGGCGATCAGCAGCCGGTCATAGCCGACGACGCGGCCGCCCTGCGAGGTGATCGTCTTCTCTTCGCGGTCGATGCCCACCACCGGGTCGCCGCTGACCAGTTCGATGCCGTTGTCGGCATACCATTCGGTCGTGTTGATGACGATGTCGTCGAAGCTCTTCTCGCCCGCCAGCACTGGCGAGAGCATGATCCGGTTGTAGTTCACATAGGGTTCTGCACCGAAGATGGTGACCGAATAGCGATCCGGATCGCGGGCGAGGATTTCCTCGACGGCCCGGCAGCCGGCCATGCCGTTGCCGATGACGACGAGGCGTTCGCGGGAGGTGGGAGCGAGCATGATGCTGTCCTTGGTTTGATTCGGGCGGTTAGATGCGGGCGCCGGCGAGGGCGGAGGCCCAGGTCGAGCGCCAGCGGCCCTTGACCAGGCTGATCCCGCCCAGCGCGATCAGGGCCAGGCCGGCGAAGATCAGGAAGCCGAGCTGCGGGCTGCCGGTCAGCTGCTTGGCGAGGCCGAGCGACGAGGCGAGGTAGAAGCCGCCGACGCCGCCGGCGAAACCGACCAGGCCGGTCATCACGCCCATTTCCTCCTTGAAGGGCTGGGGCACCAGCTGGAACACCGCACCATTGCCGAAGCCGAGCGCGAGCATCGCCACCAGGAACAGGCCGAGCGCCAGCAGGACGGTGGCCGGGCCGGTGCTGATCGCGCTCAGCGTGATCGCGGCCAGGATATAGGCGACGGTCAGTGCCTTGGTGCCGCCGATCCGGTCGGCCACCGCGCCGCCGAGCGGGCGGATCAGCGATCCGGCGAACACGCAGGCTGCGGTGCAATAGCCCGCCATCACCGGGGTCAGGTGGAACTGGTCGGTGAAGTAGATGGAGAGCGAGGAGCTGAGGCCGACGAAGCCGCCGAAGGTGACACCGTAGAACAGCATGAACCACCAGGCATCGGCCTTCCTGAGCGGCTTGAGATAGGCGGTGACGGGCTTGGGCGCGGGCGCATTCGGCGCGTTCTTCGCAAAGATCATGTAGATCACGAAGACGATCGCGAGCGGGATGACCGCGAGGCCAAGCACGGCGTTCCAGCCGAACAGTTTGGCCAGGGTGGGGGCGAACAGGGCGGCGAAGACCGTGCCGCTATTGCCCATGCCGGCGATGCCCAGCGCGGTGCCCTGGTGCTCGGCCGGATACCAGCGGCTGGCCAGCGGCAGCGCGACCGCGAAGCTGGCGCCTGCGAAGCCCAGGATGATGCCGACCGCGACGGTTCCGGCGAAGCTGTGGACCCCCAGGCCCCAGGCGGCGAGCAGGCCCGTCATGACGATGACCTGGCCGATCGCGCCGGTCGCCTTCGGGCCGATCCGATCGACGAGCACGCCGTTGACAAGGCGGAGGAGAGCGCCGGCAAGGGTAGGTACGGCGACCATGAAGCCCTTCTGCGCGGGGCTCAGGCCCAGGTCCGCCGATATGGCGGGCGCCAGCGGGCCGAGCAGCACCCACACCATGAAGGCAATGTCGAAATAGAGAAACGCCGCGAGCAACGTCGGCCGATGGCCGGCGGCCCAGAAACCCTTGTTCATTGCACGTCCCCAAACCAGCGCATTGCAAACCTTTCGGGCATGAAAAAAGCCGCCTCGAATCACGACCTCCATGGTCGGTTCGGGCGGCGTCATTGCCTTGTGCTTCGGCCCCGGAGGGCTTTGGCCGATGATCCTGTCCTTCGTCGGACAGGCGCATCTATGGAATCGAGGCGTCCTTGCCTCTTGTCAGAGAAATCTCACGGGTGGGCCCCGATGGCAAGACTCTTTTTGCGCGGTGCAGCATTTTTGCGGCGCGACAGAACACCCCGCCCGTGGCCGGGCAGGGTGTTCCTCCTCTCTACTGTCTTAGACCCTCCTTGCCCGCAGGGCGGGGAGGGGGCCCTCCGCGCAGTGGATGGTGGAGGGGTAATCCGAACCATCCAACGCACCCGGTTGGAATTGTCGGACTACCCCTTCACCACGCCTTCGGCGCGGTCCCCTCCCCACGCTACGCGCAGGGAGGATCTAAATCAGAACGCCCATTCCACCGACAGCCACAGCTTCTTGGTGTCTGCGTCGCCCGCATAGCTGGCGATGCCCTTGCGCTGGTAATCGGCATATTTGGCCAGGAAGGTGTATTTCTTCATCTTCGCGACAAGCTGCAGGTTCAGTTCGTCGCCATAATGTATGCCGGCGATATCGCTGTTGAAACGATGGTACATCGCGGTCGCCGTGATGGTGTCGAACGGTCCCACCTTCTTCAGGCCATAGCCGATCGATCCATAATAATCGGTGAGGCCCTGCGCCGGGGTGGTCAGGAACTTGTCGGCCCAGCCGTTGAACTTATGCAGCGTGGCGAAGGGCGTCATGAAGGCGAAGCCCGCCGGGAAACGCGCGCCGGTCGCCTTGGTGAGCACGGAGCGGTCCGCCCCCAACTGTTCCACGCCCGCGCCCAGCTTCCAGGCGCCGATGTCCAGCCCGCCTTCGGCCAGGAAATAATCGGCCGAATAATCGAGCGGGTTGGTGCCGTTGTCCTGCTGATGGGCATAGCTCACTATGTAGTTCCACTTGACCGCCTTGCTCAGCGGGCGGCTGCCCGCGAAACGCAGGCCGTAGGTGTTGGAACTGTTGCGGCGGAGCGCGACGACATTCTCGTCCTCGTCGATCCGATAGAAGAAGCCGGTCAGCAGGCCATAGGGCGTCTTGTAGGAGCCGTTGACGAAGATGTCGTCGCCGCTCATCGCCTGGGGCCGGTTGGTGAAGCCGCGCGTGCCGCCGTCGACGCCCCAGATGGTGCGGACCGACCAGCTGTAGACGACGTCCAGCTTGACGTCCTTGATCGGGCTCCATTCGACACGCGCGGCATCGAAGGTCTGCTCGTTCTGGCGCCACGCGACCCCGCCGACGAAGCGCTGGTCATCCAGGTTGATCCGCTGCCGCCCCCCGGTGATGGTCAGGCCCTTGCCCTTGTACTGCAGCTGGATGCGATTGATCTCCACGGTCTCGGGATCGGCGACGACCGGATAGGTCGTCTTGCGGTTGACGCCGCTGAAATAGCTCTCGTCGATCGCCAGTGTGCCTTCCCCTTCGATCAGGATGCTGAACGGTCCCTCGGTCGCCTCCGCCCCCACCCGGGCACGCAGGGTCAGCGCGTCGGCGTCGCGGGCAATGCCCTGCTGCTCGACACCCTCGTAGCGAAGCCGCGTATCGACGATCGGCTTGATCTTGACCGCCTGCGCGGCGGCTGGAAGCAGAACTACAGAGGACATGAGGCAGCACGTCAGGAATCGCATGGTCTTCCCCCCAATTGAAGATCGCATTGTTCAGTTCGATGCCTGGTCGGCATCCTCTCCTTGCCGGGTCGTTGCCCGGCCCGCTCGGGCGGCCCCCTCAGGCCGCCGTCACGTCAGGCGGCCTTATCGACCGGATTCGAATAGCGCTGGTGCAGGAAGTGCAGGATCTCGTGGCGCGCATGGTTGTAGTCGGGCGTGTCCGCCATCTCGATCCGGTTGCGCGGACGCGGCAGCTTCACCGACAGGTCCTCGCCGATCGTCGCGGCGGGGCCGTTGGTCATCATCACCACCCGGTCGGCGAGCAGCACGGCTTCGTCGACGTCATGGGTGATCATCACCACGGTATTGTTGAGCTCGGCCTGGATCGCCATCACCGAGTCCTGCAGGCTGGCACGGGTGAGCGCGTCGAGCGCGCCGAAAGGCTCGTCCATCAGCAGTACGCGCGGGCTCATCGATATGGCGCGGGCGATGCCCACGCGCTGCTTCATGCCGCCCGACAGTTCGCCGGGGCGCTTGGCGGCGGCATGCGCCATCTTCACCAGTTCCAGATTGTGTAACACCCAGTCGCGGCGCTCGGCGCGGCTCTTGCCGCCCATCACCTTGTCGACCGCGAGCCGCACATTCTCCTCGACGGTCAGCCAGGGCAGCAGCGAATGATCCTGGAAGATCACCGCGCGATCCGGCCCGGGCTTGTCGACCACCTCTCCGTCGAGGAAGACGACGCCACGGCTGGGCTTCACCAGTCCGGCGACGATGTTCAGCAGGGTCGATTTGCCGCAGCCCGAATGGCCGATCAGCGCGACGAACTCACCCTTCTCGATCGACAGCTCAATGTCGCGAAGCGCGGTGAACGGGCCCTTGGGAGTGGGGAAGGTGACCCCGATGCCTTCGAGCGCAAGATAGGAACGATGCTTCATGGTCGTATCCTTTTTCAGGCCTGGCGGGCGATGCGGCGGCCGATCCAGCCGACGATCCGGTCGAGAGCGAAACCGATTATGCCGATCCAGACGAGGGCGACGATCGTGTCGGTGAGCAGCGAGCTGTTGTAGCTGTCCCAGATGAAGAAACCGATCCCGGTTCCACCCTGGACCATCTCCGCCGCGACGATCGCCAGCCAGCTCATGCCGATGCCGATCCGCAGGCCGGTGAACATGTGCGGCACGGTGGCCGGCAGCATCACCTTGGTGAAATATTCGAACGGGTTGAGCGACAGCACCTTGGCCACGTTGCGATAGGTCATGGGGATGTTCTGCACGCCGGCGGCGGTGTTCAGGATCACCGGCCAGATCGCGGTGATGAAGATCAGGAAGATCGCCGATGGCTGCGCCTGCTGGAAGATGGCGAGGCTCAGCGGCAGCCAGGCGAGCGGTGGCACCGTGCGCAAGATCTGGAACAATGGATCGAGTGCGCGATAGGCGAACTGGCTCTGGCCGATCAGGATGCCCAGCGCGATGCCGAAGATCGCCGATAGGGTGAAGCCCAGCGCCACCCGCTTCAGGCTGGTCAGCACATGGCCGGCGATGCCGACGTCGCCGCCGTCCTGGATCTTGAAGCCGATCCCGTCCATCTCGACGCCCTTCAGCGGATGGAGGATCACCTCCTTGCTGTCGGTCCACACCTTGGAGGGGGCG
Source organism: Rhizorhabdus dicambivorans (assembly GCF_002355275.1). Lineage (NCBI taxonomy): Bacteria > Pseudomonadati > Pseudomonadota > Alphaproteobacteria > Sphingomonadales > Rhizorhabdaceae > Rhizorhabdus > Rhizorhabdus dicambivorans. The sequence goes on from NZ_CP023449.1 coordinate 1,985,133, forward strand.
GGCAGCGACGATCCTTCGCCGCTGCACGCCATTTCCCAAACCATCAGCAGCGCCGCCACCATCAGCAGGGTGGGCAGCACCGCCAGCGCGGCGTTGCGCAGCCCGCCGAGCAGCGGGGACAGGTCGATGCCCTTCTTCACTTCAGCCGCGGCGGGATGGGTGCCGGGATAGGGGATGATCTCCGCCTGGGGCAGCGGCGCCTTGCCGGCGGGCTGCTCCTGTTCCTGGCTGGCGAGACGAACCGGGGAGGTCATGACGCAACTCCTTGGACGCAGTTCAGATCTTCTTGATCTTCAGGCTGGCGAGATAGGCGGCCGGATTGGCCGGATCGAAGACCTTGCCGTCGAAGAATTTCTCGACGCCACGGCTGTCGGACTTGGGGATCTGCGCGGCCGGCACCTTGGCCAGCATCGCCGCCTTGCGCCAGATATCCGATCGGTTGACCTTGGCGACCGCCGCGGTCTTGTTCAGATTGGCCGGCAGCTTGCCCCAGCGCTGATCCTCGGTGAGGAACCAGAGGTCGTGGCTCTTGTACGGGAAGGAGGCGTTCGAGCCCCAGAACTTCATCTTGAACGGGGCGTTGGTGAACACCCGGCCATCGCCCATTGTGAAGTTGCCGAGCAGCCGGTCCTTGATGTCGGTGACGGGCACTTTCAGCCAGTCGCGCCCGCCCACGATCTCGGCGAGCTTGGCGTTGTTCGCCGGATTGTCGCACCAGCGCTGCGCGTCGATGACGGCCGCGGTCAGCGCGATGGCCGCATTCGGATTGGCGGCCACCCAGTCGGCGCGCATGCCGAATGCCTTTTCGGGATGGTTCATCCACAGCTGGCCGGTCGACACCGCGGTATAGCCGAGCCCCTGGGCGACAAGCTGGTCGTTCCAGGGCTCTCCGACGCAAAAGGCCTCCATCGTGTTCGCCTTCATATTGGCGACCATCTGGGCAGGCGGGATGGTGATCAGTTCGACATCGACATCGGGGTTGATGCCTTGCGCGGCGAGCCAGTAGCGGATCCAGAGATCGTGGGTACCGCCGGGAAAGGTCATGGCCATGGTGATCTTGCGGCCGGCCGCCTTGCGCTGCGCGATCAGCGGCTTCATCCGGGCGGCGTTGATGTCGGTGCGGGCGGCAAGATAGGCCTTTTCCACCGAGATCGCCTGGCCGTTGACGTTGAGCCGCGCCAGGATGTTCATCGGGGTCGCCTTGCCGATCGCGCCCAGGGTCAGCAGATAGGGCATGGGCGACAGGATATGCGCGCCATCGATGCCGCCACCGCCGGAGCCCAGCACAAGATTGTCGCGGGTCGCGCCCCAGCTCGCCTGCTTGGCGACCACCACGTCAGGCATGCCATATTTCGCGAACAGCCCCAGTTCCTTGGCGATGATCAGCGGCGATGCGTCGGTCAGCGCGATGAAGCCCAGCTTGGCGCCCTTCACCTCGGGTTTGCCGCCCGCTGCGAACACCGGGCTGCTCATGCTCGCGGCAGCGGCAAGGCCTGCCGCTGCGGTGGTGCCGGTCTTCAGGAAGGTGCGGCGGCCCATGTCCATCGCGGCGCCCGCTTCGTCGTCGATCCTGTCCGTCATCTTTCCCCCTAGCCGAAACGAAAAAAAAGCCGCGATCGGACCCTCGACATTTCGAGGCCCGACAGCGGCTTTGCTGTAAAACTGATGGCGCCTGTCCCCGTCGTTGGAGGAGGCGGCCGGATCTTAGCGCAGCGTCATTGTGCGCTGCACACATAACGCGCGAATCGGCATGTTCGCGCAAATGCTTTTTTTGCAATCGCGAAAGGATGTCGCGCAATCGTCCTCTAAGTAGCGAAGCCGGCGAGATATTCTTCTATCCGCGCCGGATCGAAAACCCGCCCATCGAAGAATCGATCGGGACCCAATGTCAGGGTTCCGCTGCTCGAACCGACCGGAAGCGGAGTCGACAACGAGCCTTCCAGCTTCATGCTGGCGCCGGGCATCGGCAGGCCGCTGGCCCCCAGCGCGCGCCGGTAGACGTCGGAACGGAAGACGTTGCCAGCGATCTGTTCATTCTCGGCGCTGGCCTTGATGAAGCCCCAGCGGACGAACTGGGAATAGATCCACAGCGCCTGGCTGCGCCACGGAAAGCCGGCCGCCTCGCGATGGAAGATCATCGCGTCGGGCACATCGGCGAGCGGGGCTCCGGCGCGCACCGGAAAGCGCCCGCTGAGGCTCGGCAGGATGATCCTGGGATCGAGGTTGATATATTCGGGGGCGGACAGCAGCCGTGCCAGTTCCTCGCGATTCCCGGGCTCGTCGCACCACGCGGCAGCGGCGGACAGGGCGACGATCAGCCGGTCGACGATCTCGGGATTGGCCTCCATCCATTCCTCACGGAAGGCCAGCAGCTTCTCCACGCCGCGCTGCCAGATGCGCGCGCTCACCATCACCGTCTCGGCCAGGCCCTGGTCCACGGCGACCAGCCCCCACGGCGAACCCGCGATATAGCCGTCGATCTCGCCCGCCCGCAGCGCGTCGGACATGAAGGAGGGGGGCAGCACCGGCATCGAGACGTCGCGATCGGGATCGATACCGGCCGAGGCCAGCCAGTAGCGCAGGGTGAGCGCGTGGCTCGACAGCCGGTGCACCATGCCGATGATCGGCTTGCGCCGGTACAGCCCGATCGCTGAGGCGAAATCATGCGCTGTCGCCAGCGGATCCTCAAGCCGGCGGATCGGATCGGGATCGAGCGCCTGCGCGAACTCGGTTCCCATCACGAAGATGTTGCCGTTGACGTTCAGCTTGAACGGCGCCGCCAGCGCGCAGCGATGCTGGCTGATTCCCAGCGTCACCCCCACCGCCAGCGGCGCCAGCAGATGCGCGGCCTCGGCCTGGCCGTAGACCAGCCTGTCGCGGGTCTCCGCCCAACTGGTGGTGCGGATCAGGCGCAGGTCGAAGCCGGCTTCGGCGGCGAACCCCTTCTCCTTCGCCGCGACCAGGACGGCGCAGTCGGTCAGCGGAAGGAACGCGATCGAGATCGGGGTCAAGACTTTCCTCCCAACAGGTCGCTGGCGGTGATCAGCGCCTCGGCTACCTCGATGATGCGGCGGCTCTGGTTCATCGCCGTGCTGCGCAGCAGCGAATAGGCGTCGGCTTCGGACAGGTTGCGGCTCTCCATCAGGATCGCCTTGGCGCGGTCGATGGTCTTGCGCTCGGCCAGCGCGGTGCGCGCCTCGTTGAGCTCGGCCTGCATGCTGGCAAAGGCCCGGAAGCGGCGGATGGCCAGGTCGAGCACGGGCTTGACCCGCTCCTTGCGCAGCCCGTCGACGACATAGGCCGAAACGCCGGCATCGATCGCGGCGCCGATCATCGTCTCGTCGGACTGGTCGACGAACATCGCGATCGGGCGGGCGAGCGCGCGGCTCACCGCCAGCATCTCCTCCAGCGTGTCGCGGCTCGGGCTGCCCAGGTCCATCAGTACGACGTCTGGCGCCATGCGCTCGAGCTTGGCGACCCAGGCGCCGTGCGGCGGGACGACATGGATATCGTCATAGCCCGCCTCGCGCAGGCCATCCTCCAGGACGGTCGCGCGTAAGCCGCTGTCATCGACGATCACGATTCGCAATGCGGGCCCCTTCGCATCCAGATCGGGGGACGGCCTATGGGGCAGCTGGGGGATTGTTGCAATGCACTATCGGTGTCGGCATTGGCCGCCCACGGATTTTTCGCTCGGCATGTCACAGCCGCCGGCCCCATCTCGTCATGTCATCGGAACCCATGAAGGAGCCGATATCATGACTGCCATTCTCGATCCCTATGCCGCCGCACCCGCGCTGATGAAGAGCTGGACGAGCCTCTCCTTCGCCATCGGCTCCAGCCTGGAGCCGAGCCTGATTGAATTGGTGAAGATCCGTGCCTCGCAGATCAACGGCTGCGCCAATTGCATCAACATGCACACGCTCGATGCCCGCGCGATGGGCGAGACAGAGCAGCGCATCCATCTGTTGACGGCGTGGCGTGAGGCCCCCTTCTACAGCGACCGCGAGCGTGCCGCGCTGGCCTGGACGGAAGCGTTGACACGGCTCTCCGAAGGGCACAGCCATGAAGCGGCCCATGCGGCGCTCGCGGCGCAGTTCAGCGAGGAGGAGCAGGTGAACCTCACCCTGATGATCAACATCATCAACGGCTGGAACCGGATCGCGGTGGGCTTCGGCCTCTGGTATGATCACAAGCCGGCGAAGGCCGCGGCGTGACGGCCGGCGCCGCGTCCGATGCCGTGGCGGATTTCGATCCGCTGCGGCCCCGGTTGGTCCGGGTCGCCTATCGCATGCTCGGTTCTGTCGCCGATGCCGAGGATGTGGTGCAGGAGGCCTTCATCCGCTGGATGGCGGCCGACCGCGCGGCGGTGCGCGAGCCCGAGGCGTTCCTGCGCCGCACCGTGACGCGGCTCTGCCTCGACCAGCTGAAATCGGCGCGGCACCGGCGCGAGGTCTATGTCGGCCCCTGGCTGCCCGAACCCGTCGTCGAGGAGGATGAGGAGGCGGAGGACGTTACCCTGCCGCTGATGCTCGCGCTCGAACGGCTGTCGCCGCTCGAACGGGCGGCCTTCCTGCTCCACGATGTGTTCGGCCTCGATTTCGAGGAGGTCGGCGCGACGATCGGCCGCGATCCCGCCGCCTGCCGCCAGCTCGCGTCACGCGCCCGCGCCCACGTCCAGGCGGGGCGGCCGCGTTTCCAGGTCGAACGGAAGCGTGGGCTGGAACTGGCCGAAGCCTTCTTCGCCGCCTCGCGCAGCGGCGACATGAGCGCGCTCGGCACGCTGCTCGCCGCCGATGTCAGCATGCACGCCGATGGCGGCGGCAAGCGCTCGGCGGCGCCCGAGGTGTTGCTGGGCCTCGATCATGTGATGAAGCTGCACAGGGCGCTGGCGGTGCTGTACGGCAAGCATGGCTCGGCCCTGGTGCGGCTGGGCTTCATCAACGGCCTGCCCGGCTTCGTCACCCGCGAGGCTGACGGCGAACTCCAGACCACCGCGCTCGATATCGAGGACGGGCGGATCGCGGCGATCTATGTGGTGCGCAATCCCGACAAGCTGAAGCATCTGCACTAGGCGTGACAGAGCGTCACCTCGGCCTCCGCCGGCGCGACGCTCGGGGCTCAATCCTCCAGGAAAAGCTCCGCCGCCGCGTCCGCGATCGCCTCGGCGTCGAGGCGGTAGGTGCGGTAGAGGTCGGGCAGATCGCCGGTCTGGCCGAAGCGGTCGAGGCCGAGCGCGCCGACCTTCTGGCCCCGCACGCCGCCCAGCCACGACAGCGTCGACGGGCTGCCGTCGATGATCGTGACGAGGCCCGCGTCCGGCGACAGATCGCGCAGCAGGGTCTCGACATGCGAGCGCTCGCTCGAACCACCTTGCCAGCGCGCCGCCTGCCGGGCGGACCAGCCGCGATGCAGCAGGTCGGGCGAGGTCACGTTGAGCAGGCCCAGCCCCGGAATATCCTCCTTGAGCTGATGATAGGCGGCGATCGCTTCGGGCGCGATCGCGCCGGTGAAGACGATCGCCGCCTCCGCGCCGGGGGCTGGTCGCATCAACCAATAACCGCCCTTCAGCGCGTCCTCCTTCCACCCATCGTCCTCGCGTTCGACCTGTTCGATCGCGCGGGTGGTAAGCCGCAGATAGACCGAGCCGCCGTCCTCGGCCTGCATATGCTCGAACGCCCAGCCCATGATCAGTGCCAGCTCGTCGACAAAAGCCGGCTCGAAATAGGTCAGGCCCGGCTGGCCGATGCCGATCAGAGGGGAGTTGATCGACTGATGGGCGCCGCCCTCCGGCCCAAGCGTCACGCCCGAAGGGGTGGCGACCAGCAGGAAGCGTGCATTCTGGTAACAGCCATAGTTGAGCGCATCGAGGCCACGCGCGATGAACGGGTCATAGACCGTCCCGATCGGCATCAGTCTTGTGCCGAACAGCGGCGCCGACAGGCCCAGCGCCGCCAGCATCAGGAACAGATTATGCTCGGCAATGCCCAGCTCGATATGCTGGCCGGCGCCGTGGCCGGACCACTTCTGCGCCGACGGAATCCGGGCAGCGTGGAAGACGTCCTTCAGCTCCTGCCGGCGGAACAGGCCGCGATTGTTCACGAAGGCGCCCAGGCCGGTCGACACGGTCACGTCGGGCGCGGTGGTGACGATCCGGTCGGCCAGCGCCCGAGCAGCCGGATCTCCCGACTTCGCCAGGTCGAACAGGATGCGGCCGAAGGCGGGCTGGGTGGCCTGCTCTGCGCCCTCGGGGGCGGGTAGTACGGGCACCGGCACCGCTTCGACCGCCTTTTCGCCTGCGGCCCGGGCCAGGGGCGAGTTCGCGACGAACTCCTTCAGCACCGCCACGGTATTGTCGCCGAGGCCGCCATAAGGCGCCCATTCCTCGCCCTCGGCAATGCCAAGGCTCTCGCGCAGCCCGGCGATCTGGGTCGGGTTCATCAGGCCGGCATGGTTGTCCTTGTGGCCCGCGAACGGCAGGCCATAGCCCTTCACCGTATAGGCGATGAACATCGTCGGCTTGTCGTCACTGGCCTGGGCGAAGGCGTCGATCAGCGTCTCGATGCAATGCCCGCCCAGATTGGTCATCAGCGCGGTCAGACCGTCATCGTCGAACGAAGCGACCAGCTTCAGAGCCTTGGCGTCGCCCGCCAGATCGGCGTTCAGTCGCGCGCGCCAGGCGCCGCCGCCCTGATAGGTCAGCGCCGCATATTCGGCGTTGGGGCAATTGTCGATCCAGTCGGCGATCGCCTGTCCGCCCGGCTTGCGGAAGGCCTCGCGCTGGAGCTTGCCGTGCTTCAGGGTCAGCACCCGCCAGCCGCAGGTGCGGAAGATGTCGTCGAAGCGGTTGAACATCCGGTCCGCCGTCGTCGCGTCGAGCGACTGGCGGTTATAGTCGACGATCCACCAGCAGTTGCGGATGTCGTGCTTATAGCCCTCGATCAGCGCTTCGTAGATATTGCCCTCGTCCAGCTCGGCGTCGCCCATCAGCGCGATCATCCGGCCGGTGTTGGCCTCCGCCAGGTTGCCGTGCGCCACCAGATAGTCCTGCACCAGGCTGGCGAAGGCGGTGATCGCCACGCCCAGGCCCACCGATCCGGTCGAGAAGTCGACCGGAATCTTGTCCTTGGTGCGGCTTGGATAGCTCTGCGCGCCGCCCAGTCCACGGAAACGCTGGAGCTGGTCGAGGCTCTGGTTGCCGAGCAGATAGTGGACCGCGTGCAGCACCGGCCCGGCGTGCGGCTTCACCGCCACCTTGTCGTTCGGGCCGAGCGCGTGGAAATACAGGGCCGACATGATCGCGGTCATCGACGCGCAGCTTGCCTGGTGCCCGCCGACCTTCAGCCCGTCGCGGCTTTCGCGCAGATGATTGGCGTTGTGGATCGTCCAGCTCGATAGCCAGCGCAGCCGGACCTCGAGCGCCTCGAGCGCTGCCACGGTGGCGGGGTCCTGGGGCTTCACCTCGTGAATCATGGCCGGCTGTTCCTTGTTTCTCCGGCCAGATGGATAGCCGATCAGACCAAATGGAACATTGCGATTTCGCTGGCGGATCGCGGATTTTTGAGCATATATTGCCGTTCTAACGAGCAAACGAGACAGAATATTGCAGATATGCAGATCGATGCGATAGATCAGAAGATCCTCTCCGAACTTCAGGCCGACGGGCGCGTCACCAATCATGAGCTGGCGGGCCGGGTCGGCCTGTCGCCCAGCCCCTGTCTGCGCCGGGTGCGCCAGCTGGAAGAGGCCGGGATCATCCAGAGCTATGTGGCTCTGGTGGATGCGGCCGCGCTGGGCCTGCACGTCAGCGCCTTCGTGCGGGTCCGGCTGGACGGGCAGGACGACCGCCATCTTGCCGCCTTCGAGGCCGCCGTCGCGGACTTCCCCGAGGTGATGGAATGCTATCTCATGACCGGAGAAAGCGACTATCAGTTGCGGGTGATGGTCAGTTCGCTCGCCGCTTTCGAGGATTTCCTGCGCCAGCGGCTGACGAAGATCGCCGGCGTCTCCCAGGTGACGTCCAGCTTTGCCCTGCGGCCGGTGGTCTATCGCACCGCGATCCCGGTGGATGCCGCGCGATGATCGAATCCATCGCCCATCTCGGCCTGCTCGACGATGAGGATATCGGGCTCGACAGTGCCGCCCTAGAGCTGAGCGCGCTCGACCATGAGGGTCTCGATCTCGCGCCCTATGCGGCCCGGCTCGACGGCCATGGCGCGGAGCTGGCGGCGATCGCCGGGGAAGCGGAATCGGCGCTCGATCAGGCCGGGCTGCTCGCCCGCATTCTGGCCGAACGGCATGGCTTCCGGGGAGACCGGGACAGCTATGACGCTCCGCTCAACGCCGATCTGATCCGCGTGCTCGATCGGCAGCAGGGCCTGCCGGTCGCCCTCTCGATCCTCTATGTCGGCCTCGCCCGCCGGGTCGGCTGGCGCGCGGACGCGCTCAACACGCCGGGCCATGTTCTGGTGCGGGTCGGCCCCGACGATGGATCGGTGGTGATCGATCCCTTCCACGACGGCCGGCTTGTCACCCATGACATATTGCTCAATCTGGTGCGCCAGTCGCTTGGGCCCCAGGCCGACTATGATCCGCGCCATCTCGCGCCGATGTCGAACCGGATGACCCTGGTGCGGCTGCTGCTCAACCAGGCGACCCGCGCGGAAAAGGCCCGTGACCATGGCCGCGCGCTGGTCCTCTACCAGCGCATCGTCACGGTCGCGCCGTCGCACGGTCAGGGCTGGTGGGATCTCGCCCGCCTCCAGCTCGGCGCCGGGCGGGTCGAGGAGGCGCGCAGCAGCCTGAGTTCGATGCTGGAGGTGACGCGCGATCCCGATAGCCGGGCGCATATCGCGGCGGCGTTGGAGGCGCTGGCGGGGAAGTGATCCGAGGCCCAATATTCACCGCACCGTGAACAGCACCTGATCCACCGTCCGTCCCACAGGATCGGCAAGCACCAGCCGATGTGCGCCCGGCCCCGGCAGCACCAGCGGCTGCGCCCCGGCAGGGCCGATATCCTTGCGGTCGAGCAGCAGCCGATGGCCCGCGACCGCACCTGACACGAGGATGCGGATGCGCTGGCGATCGATCGGGATGTCGGGATCGAGCGCGTAGATGCTGCCAGAGACGGGGCTGGCGATCCGTGCGCGGCGCGCCTCGGGCGGCGCGGCGCCGAAAACGGGCTGGGCCGTGCCGCGCAGGAAATATTCGGTACGCGGCGGCTCGATGGCGCTCGCAAAGCGCACCGTTCGGCTTTCCACATCATGGGGCTTCGCCGGGCGGGGCGGCGCGCCTGTGCGGTGGAGCGCGAGCATGATCTCGCGCCACACCGGCGCCGCGCCGCTGGTGCCGGAAACGGCGCGCATCGAATCCCCCTCCAGATTGCCGATCCACACCGCGACGGTGAACCGGCTGCTGAAGCCGACGCACCAATTGTCGCGCATCGCCTTGGAGGTGCCGGTCTTGACTGCCGCCCAGAAGGGCAGGCGCAGCGCGCTGTCGAGCCCGAAGGTGCCCGCGCGCGCGCCGGGATCGGACAGGATGTCGGCGGTTATCCACGCGCCGGCCGGGCTTATCACCGGGCGCAGCGGCTGCTGCGCATCGCTGGGGCGCAGCCGGGCGGCGGACCAGCGGCCGCCATTGGCGAGCGCGCGATAGGCATTGGCCTGTTCGGCGAGCGTGACCTCGGCCGATCCGAGCGCCAGCGAGAAGCCGTAATAGTCGCCATCCTCGGTCAGCCCGGCATAACCCAGGTCCCATAGCCGGTCGCGGAAGGCGTTGACCCCGACCAGCAGCAGGGTGCGTACTGCCGGCACGTTGAGCGATGCGGCGAGCGCCGAGCGCGCCGAGACCGGCCCCCGGAAGCTGCGGTCGTAATTCTGCGGGATGTAGAGGCCGGAGGCGGTGTCGAGCTGGACCGGGCTGTCGTCGAGGATCGACGCGGCGGTGAGATAGCCGCGTTCGATCGCGGCGGCGTAGAGGAAGGGCTTGAGCGTCGAGCCCGCCTGGCGCGGCGCATTGGCGCCGTCGACCGCCGCCGCGGTCGATCCGCCGCCCACCCCGCCGACATAGGCCAGCGTGTCGCCGGTCGCATTGTCGAGGACGATCACCGCGCCGTCGCGGGCGCGCTGGTCGCCCAGGCCGATCAGCTGGCGCGACAGCGCGGTGATGGCGATGCGCTGGATCGGGGCGTCGAGCGTCGTCGTCACCCGCATGCCGGGCTTGTCGATCAGTCGCTGGGCGAGATGCGGCGCCAGTTCCGGGTCGATCCGCAGCCGCCGCGCGCTGCCCAGCGCGGTGGCCGCGATCGCCTTGATCGCGGGGCAATCGCCGCGCCGCATCGCGCAGGCGCGGCGCGCGACCCGTTCTGGCGGTGCCTGCGGATCGGGCAGCAGCGCGGCGATCAGCAGCGCCTCGTCGCGCGACAGCCGGGCAGGGGGCTTGCCGAACATCTGCTCGCTTGCCGCCATGATCCCCTGCGCCTCGCCGCGAAAGCCGGCCAGGTTGAGATAGGCTTCGAGGATTTCGTCCTTCGACCAGCGATGCTCGATCGCCATCGCCCCGCGCATCTGGCGTGCCTTCTGCCAGTAGTTGCGCGATCCCGGCCGGGCGAGGTCGGGCGATAGGAACGCCGCAAGCTGCATTGTGATGGTCGATGCCCCGCGCGCGCGCCGGCCCGAAAGCCGGTCGCGGATCGATCCGGCCACCGCCAGCCAGTCGACACCGCCATGTTCGCGGAAGCGCCGATCCTCGGCGGCGATCACGGCCTTCGCCAGCGCAGGGGCGGTCTCGCCAAGCGGCACCCAGCCGAGCCGCCGCCGGCTGAAATCGACCCGCATGCTGTCGAGCAGCAAGCCGTTGCGGTCGTAGAGCCAGGCTTCGGTGGGATGCCAGGTGGCGCGGACCGTCCGGAAGTCGGGTGTGATGGGCGGCCATGTCGCGATATAGAGCAGCGCCGCCAGCGCGAGCGGCACGATCCACAGCAGTTTAGGGAAGCCCCTCCCCTTCAGGGGAGGGGTTGGGGTGGGGCCTATCCCCATAAGCCGTACTCGCGGACAAGCCCCACCCCCAACCCCTCCCCTAAAGGGGAGGGGAGAAAAGCCGATCGCCTCACCGTGGGGATACCGACACCAGCCTGTTGGGCAGCGCCGCGCGGATTTCGGGCGAGTACATCGCCTGTACGCGGGTCGGCGGAAGCCGGAAGCGCCCGGCGGCGTTCAGCCGCACCGCATATTCGACGGTGAAGCGTCCGCGCGGCACCCATTCGAAATAGCCGCGCCATGCGTCCTGCCCGCGCTCGACATAGGAGGGCTGGATGCCTTCGCCACCGCTCGCCTGTGCTGCGAGCGTCGCCGATTGGCCGCCCAGGTCGCCCACGATCGTCGCCCCGGCCGGGATCGGATCGTCGAGCACCACCCAGTTGCGCTCGGCCCCCGCCTCGACCGTCAGGCGGACGCGCAGCACGTCGCCCCTGCTCAGCCGGTTGGGGGTGCGCTGCTGGATGGCGCTCACTTCGCGGCTGACCCGATAGCCGGCGAAGAAGGCCTGCTTGAGCGGAACGGCGGCAGAGACCTGCACCTGCGCCCAGGGGCCGGCCTCTCCGGGATGCGACAGGCTGAGCGGAGCTCCTGCGCGTGGCAGCGGGAAGCGCAGCAGCGTGGGCCCGGACGAGGGCCAGGACGCCGTGCGCGACACGCCGAGCAGGCCGAGCCGGGTCGTTCCGCTGATCGCGGCTGGCGGATACAGCGCCGTGAACTTGCGCGCCGCCACCACGCCCCAGGCATTGGCGGTGGTGGTGTCCCAATGGCCGCGCTGCTGGCGGAGCGCGGCACCGACCAGCAGGCGGGGCAGGTCGTCCTGCCAGCCCGGCCGCCCGGCCAGCACCGCGACCATGCGGTTGGCGGTCTCGTCGCCCGAGCTCATCATCCACCAGGGCGCGTTGGCATTGTCGATCAGGTCGAACCGTGATCCCTCATAGGCGATGCGGCGGCGCAGTTCGGCCTCGGCGGCGGTGATCGCGGCTGGGTCGCTGCCCGGCGTGCGGTGCAGTGCTACCACCCAGTCGAGCAGCGAGGCGCTCTGCATATCGGCGGGCGCCATGCCGATCTGGCCGAACAGTGCCGGGTCGCCCGCGCCGTTGCGGGCCAGGGCGGCGAGGGCGGCGAGCTTCTCGATCCGGTTGTCGGCTTGCCAGGCAGTATCGCGGGTCAGCCGTCCCTCGACAACCGCACGCAGCGCACCTAGCAGCCGTTGCCGCTCGGCCTCGGGCAGCGGGAAGCCCATCTCGGCGGTGATCGACAGCGCATAGGCGGTCAGCGCGATCGATCCTTCCATCCGCTCCTCGGGGAAGTAGCGCAGCAATCCGTCGCGATCGAGATAGGCGGGCATGTCGGCGGCGAGCCGGTTCCATGCCGCCACATCCTCAACCGCCACCGCCTTGGACAGGCGCTGTTCGAAGCAGTTGTAGAGATAGTCGCGCATATAGCGGCGTACCCCGTCCAGCGGCGGGGTCAGGCTGTCGGTCAGCCGCACCTCGACCGCGCCGAAACCAGGCAGCGCCCCCGCCGGCGGGGTGAGCGGGATCAGCGATTGCGGCCCGACGCGCAGCAATGTTGCCGCCCAGACGTCGACGGGGACCGCCGGGACGACGCTCTGGCCCACGGTCAGCCGGTCCCCGGCGCGCCCGTCGGCCGAGCGCGCGTCGATCGTCCAGGTGAGCTTGTCGATCCCGCGCGGCGCATTGAGCCACCAGGTCACCGATTGCGCGCCTCCGGCCGGCAGTGTCACCTTCAGCGGTGGTCCCTTCGCGACGCTGGGGTTGACCGTGACCCGCGCCGTCACCGTCATCGGCCGGTTGGAGCCGTTGCGTAGCGTGAAGCTCGCGCCATAGCGGTCGCCCGATCGCACCAGCGGCGCCAGCCCCGAGTAGATGCTGAGATCCTGCTGGGTGCGGACCGTCGCCGCTCCCGTGCCGAAGCTTCCCGCGCCCGCCGTCGCCACCGCCACCATGCGGAAGGAGGAGAGCGAGTCCGACAGCGGCACCGTGACCCGAGCCACGCCCCTGGCATCGAGCGGCACCCGGCCCTTCCACAGCAGCACCGGGCGAAAATCCTCCCGGTTCACCTGGCTGAGATCGCCGCCGCCACCGCCCGCGGCGACCGCCTTGCGGCCATAATGGCGCTTGCCCACCACCTGCATCTGTGCGGTCGAAGTGAGTACGGCGAGGGCACGCTGTCCCATCATCGCGTCGAGCAGCTTCCAGCTCTCATTGGGAGCAAGGGCGAGCAGCGCCTCGTCGATCGCGACGAAGGCGATCTCGGCGGCGCGCGGCGGCTTGCCGTAGGGATCGGTGACCGTCACCGCCACCTGCGCCCTATCGCGCACATGATATTGCGGCTTGTCGGTGCGGACGTCGACCGCCAGCCGGTGCCGGTCCCAGCCCACGTCGATCTTCGCCACCCCCATGCGGAAGCTCGGCTTGGCGAGGTCGACCAGCGCGGTCGGCTTGGCGGCCAGCTCCTGGAAGAAGGGCAGGTGCCATTTGCGCGCGAACTCGGCCAGCCACAGCCGCCAGCCCGCCACCCGCCCGCGTACCGCCAGCACCGATACATAGACGTCGGGCGCATAATAGCCCTGCAGCGGCACCTCGATCACCGGGTCCTTGCCCGACAAATTTGTCACGAAGCTCGACAGCACGCCCTCGCGCTCGACCGTCACCAGCGCGGTCGCGGAGCGGAAGGGCATGCGGACCTGGAAGCGCGCCGTGTCGGTCGATTTGTACTCGCGCTGCTCGGGAATCACGTCCATGCGGTCGCCATTGTCGCCGCCGAACCACCAGTCGTCCCCGGCGAGCCAGACGGATGTGACCGCGCGCGCCTCGTTGCCGGCCCCGTCGCGCACCGTCGCCACCGCATAGACTTCGCCCGAGACGCCCGGATCGATCTTGCAGGACGCGAGGCCCCGGACGTCGGTGAGGACGGTGCAGCTCGGCTCCAGCCGCGTCACCTTGGCGTTGTTCTCATAGGCATAGAAGCCGCCGACCAGCCGCCGCCGCGACGACATGATCTCGCGGCTGTACAGCCTCACGCTGACGCTGCGGCCCCGCACCGGCTTGCCGTCCAGGTCGAGCGCGACCAGCTTCAGGCGCAGATCGTCCTTCTTCATCATCCAGCCGTCGGTCCTGATGCCGAGCCGGATGTTGGCGGGGTTGAGCGCGATGCGCTGGCTCGCGGTCAGGGTTTCGCCATTGGCGTCGGGATAGTCCATCTCGACGGTCATGGTCGCGCCGTCGCGGACGCTGGCGGGGATGGCGATGGTGCTGCGCCCGGCGCCCTGGCGGTCCAGGTTGAGTGCCAGCAGCTGGACGGCGGGCAGCGGCGTCGCCATGTCGCGATTATCGTCGTCGAGCGGGGTCACGCCCTCCACCAGCCGGTCGCCGCCGAAGGTCCAGCCGTCCCAGCCTTTCGGGCTCGTCGCCGTCCGGTCGAAGCTGGCGCGGACCTGCACCGGCAGATTGGCCGCGCCGCCGCCGGCCAGATAGCCGACATAGAGGTTCACCGGGACGCTCTTCGGCCGCACCAGCGCATCCTTGGGGCCGCTGACGGTCGCCCGCATCGTCGGCAGCCGATATTCGTCGACGCGCACCGATTGCGATGCGTAGATCGTCTCCTCGCCGACGATCAGCGACAGGTCGTAATCGCCTTGCGGCGTGCCCTTGGGCGCAGTCCAGTCGGTCAGCGCGATGCCGTCGCGGCCCACCGCGATCGGGATGTCATATTTGGTGTCCGAGCCGCGATGGGCGAGGCGCAGCGTGCCTTTCAGCGCCATCGGCGCGAAGCCGGTCGCGATCGGCCGGCGCAGCACATGCTTCATGTGGACCGTCTCGCCCGCGCGCATCAGCGTGCGGTCGAAGATGGTGTGGAAGATCAGCGGGCGATCCTCCCATTCGAACGGCATGTCGAAATCATAGGGGCTCAGCCCCTTGTCCCAGCTCGTCAGCACGAAGCTGAAATCGCCGTCCTTCCGCGCCGAGACCATCAGCGGATGGCCGTCGCCCTGGCAGGAACCATAGGTCTGCGGCTGCGGCAGTTTCGATCGGATCAGCAGCCGGCCCGATCCGTCGGTCACGCCGCGCGCCAGCATCTTACCGGTGCAACTGTCGCTCAATTGCACCGCCGCGCCCGCGACCGGCTCGGCGCTGTCGAGCCGGGTAACCCAGGCGAGCGAACCGGCCTGGCCCCATTTGAAATGCACCGCCATGTTGGTGACGAGAGCGCCCGCCGCCACATAGCGGGTAGCATTGCGGCCCAGCAGTGCCCGGCCCAGCAGGGGGCTCGCCATTTCGACGACATAGAAGCCGGGCTTGCCGAGGGGGATTCCGACCACCTCGAACGCCTTGCCCTTGCCGGGCAGCGCCACGCTGGTCGGCCTCAGCCCGGGCTGATCGCCGAGCAGCGGCGTATCGCGGGTGCGGTTGATCCAGACGTCCGAGTCCTCATTCTCGCGGACGAACTCGCTCTCCTCGGCATCGTCGAGCCGGCGCAGCCAGGCGGCGATCTCCCCGTCCGATTGGCCGAGCCGCAGGGTCTTGCCGGACAGGGCGATCCGTTTCCCGGCCAGCTTGGGTTCCACCGCGCGCACGGTCAGCGGCAGCACGCCGCCTTCCGCCGCTTCCAATATGCCGAAGGGCGCCGCAAATTTGGCGAGCGGCGGCGCCGCGTCGAACCGGACTGCCAGCGGAAAGCGGCGGGCATTGGCGAGCGGCCGGCCATTCTCGTCGCGCACGGCGGCGGGGAGCAGCACCGTCGCCGTGGTCGCCTTGCGATCGGAGGAGATCTGGAACTTGGCGCTCTGGACGGTAGGAGAGGAGCGGTTGCCGTCGCCCTCGTCGAAGCCCGTAGGCGCAAGCTGCGCTCCATCGGCCAGCCTGATGCGGATCGCCGCTGCCGTCGCGCGCGGCACGGGTGCGCTGAAGCGGACATAGGCGGGCTCGACCGGGTTGCATCCGGCGCGCGGGTTGGTGCGCGAGCATTCGAAGCGGGCGGTGAACTCGTCGATCACGCGATAGTCGAAGCGCTTCGTCTCCAGCGCGGCGCGGCCATTGCCGGTGATGGCGTTCGGCCAGATCAGCGCCATGTCGCGCCCCGGCGGCAGCGGCCGGCGGCAGCGCAGCGCGATCAGCGTGCGGGTTCCGCCCGGCGCCTTCGCCTTGTCCAGCGTCAGCCCGGCCTCCTCCAGGAAGGAGCGCAGCTGGTAATTGTTCGGCAGCCCGGCGATCAGCTTGCCCGGAACGTCGGGCGGCAGCAGGTCGACGGGCAGCTTCTCGCCGATCCCGTCCACTGCGCAATAGGCCTCGCGCGCCACCGAGGCGCGATCGGCGGGGACGTTGGTCGCGATCAGGAAACTCTGGTCCTGCTGGATCGCGCCCTCATAGCGGGCCGGCAGGATCGCGCGCACGTCGGGCGCGCTGGTGTCGAGCACATAGCGGGTCGCCGGCCCGAGCAGAGGCGCGCCGTCGAGCCCTTTCAGGCCGGCGCGCAGCGTCAGCGTGCAGCGCACCCCGCCGGGCAGCGGCTCGGAGAATTCATAGTCATAGCCCTGCTGGTCGGTCCATCGGCCCACGCCCGCGACGGGGCAGGCAATGTCGAACGGCCCCCGCGCGCGTGGCTCACCCAGCGGCACCATCGGTGCGGAAAACCGGATCGTGAAGTTGCGGATCGCATTGGCCGATCCGCCCGGCGCGGCGCTGACGATGGTCGGCCCGCCGCCCTGCGACGAGGCGACCGAACCCAGCATCAGCAGCACCGGGGCAAGGCGTAGCAGCAGACCGCGCATAGTCTCTCCGTACCGCCCCCGGCCGGCAGCCTATGACGGACGTGCCGTCATCGCAATGATCCGCGTCGCTGCCGCGCTGTCAGTCGAGCAGCGCCACCACCTGGCTGGCCAGCGAAATGGGGTCGAACGGCTTGGTTATCACCGCCTTGGCCCCTTGATGGACATAGTCGCGGATGTCCTGCGGGCGGGCGCGGGCGGTGATGAACACCACCGGCACCTTGTCGAAGCGCGGATCGGCGCGCAGCGCGGCGAGGACGTCCGGGCCGGTGAGCCCGGGCATCATCACATCGACCATCACCAGATCGGCCTGCCAGTCGCCCCAGCGCAGCAGCGACAGCGCATCTTCGCCCGATCCGGCGGTGCGCACGTCGAATTCAGGCCGCATCTTCAGCGCCATCTCGACGATCAGGCGGATGTCGGGTTCGTCATCGACATAGAGGATTCGGGTCTTTTCGCTCATTGCGGTCCCCCGTGCCGATCAACGATATCCAAAATGGTCGACGCCAGCTTGGGCAGCGCGCGCCGCGACTTGACCAGCACCGCGTCGGCGAGCCTGCGGGTGGCCTCGTCGATCTCTTGCGCCGAATAGACGACCACGGGCAAGGGGTTGTCGCCCTCCTTCACCTCGGCGAGCAGCGAGCCGCCCGATCCGTCGGGCAGGCCGAGGTCGAGCACGATGACGTCGGGGCGCCGTTCGGCCAGGATCATCCGCGCGGTGGCCAGGCTGGTGGCGCTCAGCAGCAGGCCGCGCCCGGCGAGCGCCGCCGAGAAGAGCTCGCGCGTGTCGTCGTCGTCGTCGATATGGAGGATGACCGCCTTGCGCTGGTCGGAGCGGCGGATCGCTCGCTGTATCAACTGGATCAGCCGCGGCGGATCGAACGGCTTCTGCAGCCAGCCGGCATAGCCGTTCATGTCGTCGAGATCTGTCGGCGGCGCGAGGCCCGAGATGACGATGACGGGCGGGGTCCGCACGCTGCCGTCGCTGCGCAGCCCGCGCATCACGTCCATCCCGTCGGCATCGGCCAGGGTGAGATCGAGCAGGATCGCGTTATAGGGGTGCGCGCGGGCATGGGCGATCGCATCGCGCACTGTCGTCACCAGGTCGCTGGCATAGCCGTGCGCGGTCAGGATCGACTGGATCGTGCGGCCCGCGTCATGATCGTCCTCGCAGATCAGCAGCCGGGCGGAACCGTTGACGTTCGCCGCATAGGCGGAGTCGCGCGGAATGCTGAAGGCGAAGCGGGCGCCGCCCTCGCGCCGGTTCTCGAACGATATCTCCCCGCCATGACTGCGCACGATCTCCCGCGAGATGGCGAGGCCGAGGCCGGTGCCCGCGATCATCTGCCTGTTGGGCCGGGCGCTCTGCGCGAAGCGGCTGAAGATGCTGCTGGCGAAATCCGGATCGATGCCGGGCCCCTGGTCGGTGACCTGGATGACATGGTCCTCCTGGCCCTCGTGCAGCTCGAAGCGCACTACCGATCCCTCGGGGGAGAATTTGATCGCGTTCGACAGCAGGTTGCTGGCGACCTGGACCAGCCGGTCGGCATCGGCGCATGCCATCACCGGGTTGCTGGGCACCTGCGCCTCGATCTGGATCTCGCGCCGGTCGGCCAGGCCCTGCATCGCGTCCACCGCCTTGGTCATCACGTCGCGCAGGTCGATCACGGCATAGTCGAACGCCATCCGGCCCTTGCGGATCTGGTCGATGTCCAGGATGTCGTTGATCAGGCGGATGAGCCGCTGGCTGTTGGTCTCGGCGATCTCGGCCAGCCGTTGCGCCTCGACCGGCAGCTGCCCGGCGGCGCCGCTGCGCAGCAGCCCCAGCGAACCGACCACCGATGTCAGCGGCGTGCGCAGTTCGTGGCTGACGGTGGAGATGAAGTCGTCCTTGAGCCGGTCGATCTCCTTGCGCGCGGTCGCGTCGCGGACCGCCAGCACGATATGCACGCCATCGGGCAGCGGCATCGTGCCCATGACGATGTCGAGCGATATATTCTCGCCCTCGGCGGTGTGGCCGGGGAAGTCGAGCAGTTCGGTCTTCTGCAGTTCGCCGTCGCGTAGCCCGACCCGCTCCAGGAAGGAGCCCTCGCCCGGGGCGATGTCGATGATCGTCGAGATGTCGCGGCGCAGCAGCGCGTCGGTGCTGTATCCGAAGATGCGCTCGCCGGCCGGGTTGACCTTCTCGATCGAGCCGCTGGGGTTGACGGTGATAAGCCCGTCGGTGACGGCATCGAACACGGCCCGCCGCCGGGCAGCCTGCTCCTCATTCTCGATCGCAAGCTGGCTGCGCAGCCGCGCGCTGCGGCCCATCAGGAAGCCGGCGATGGCGGCGGCGATCGCGATCAGGGCAATGGCCCACCAGATCGTGGCGGCGTTGCGGGCCCGGCGGTCGGTCTCTCTCTGCCGCGCGGCCTCGACATGGTCCACGCCGCGCCGGTCCATCCGGTCGACCACCCGGCGGATATCGTCCATCAGCCTCTTGCCTAGCCCCTGCCGAAGCCGGACTGCCGCAGCCTCCGCACCGGCGCGGTGGTGGACGTCGAGCAGGGCCTGCATTTCCGTGAACTTCGCCGCAATCAGCTGCTTGAGCAGAGTGAGGTCCGCCCTTTGCGGACCATTGGCCGGCGTCAGTTGGTCGACGCGCACGATCTGCTCGTCGACGCCGGCCCGGGCCTCCTCATAGGGTTGCAGGAAAGCCGGGTCGCCCGCGATCAGATAGCCACGCTGGCCGGTCTCGGCGTCCTTCATCAGGGACGCGAGCCGTTCCACCTCGCGTTGATATTCGAACGATCGGCTGAGTTCCCGACGCGCCGTCTCGGCGTGATGGCTCTCCTTGCCCAGCCAAAGCGCCATCGCGGCGAGCAGGATCGGCGCGAGCGCGGCAAGCAGGGCAACCTGCGCCCAGCTCGGACGGATTCGGGGGCGGTAAGGGGGGCGCAGCGTCACGATGGTTGCAGCAGCGGTCGCATCAGCAGGATGGCCTGTGTCCGGTTGGTTACCCCCAGCTTCCGGAAGATCGCAGACAAATGGGCCTTGATCGTGGCTTCGGAGACACCCAGATCGGCGGCGATCTGCTTGTTGAGATCGCCGCTGGCCAGCGCGAGCAGCACGCGCCGCTGCGCGCCGGACAGGCTTTCGAGGCGCTTGCGCAGCACGTCGGTCTGGGCATCGGGCCCCGGCGAGGGCGGGAAGACCCGCCCGCCGTTCAGGATCATCTCTATCCCGGCGATGGTGATGTCGAGCGGCTGGCGCTTCGACAGGAAGCCTGCCGCGCCCACCGCCTGCGCGGTCGACACCATATGCTCGCTGTCATGGCCCGATATGATGGCGATCGGCGTGCGGCCCAGCAGATGCTGGAGCTTGAAGAAGCCGCCGAAGCCCTTCGCGTCGGGCAACTCATAGTCAAGCAGCAGCAGCCGATAGGCGCCGTTGCGCTGAATGAAGGCCTCCGCCTCGGCGATCGATCCGGCGACGTCAACCGCATAGCCCGGATGGCGCGCCCGCATCGAAAGCTGGATACCTTCACGGATCAGCGGATGGTCATCCGCGATCAATATCCTCCCGTTCGACACATCAACATCCCCGTTCACAGGGTGGGCGATGTGCGCCCACCGTCCGCCTTCTTCCAGGGCCCCGCCCACAGGCCGATGGAAGGACGGTTGATGATACGTTACTAACCTTATCAAGCCTCGGGGAAAATGATGGAAAAATACGGTATTCTCCTTATCGACGATGAAGCGGCCTATCATGCCATGGTTTCCGCGCTGCTCGGAGGGCGTGGCGTGGAGGTGGCCGCCGTCGCCGATTCGGACGAAGCCCTGGCCGCGGTCATGCGGCAGCGATTCGCGCTTATCCTGCTCGACATCCAGCTTGGCGCCGACGATGGCCGTGAACTGGTGGGATCGTTGCGCCGGATGCGGCCGTGGCTCGCTGATTGCCCGATCGTCGCCTTCACCACGATGCGGCCGGCGGCGGGCGAAAGCTACTTCATCGATCGCGGTTTCGACGGCTGGCTCCCAAAGCCGTTCAAGGCCGCCGATCTGATCGCGCTGGCCCGTCGCTGGCTGGGCGCCGACCGGGTCGGAGAGCTTTCCGAGGAAAGTCCCCTGGCGAAACTGCTAGGGGAGGAGGCGGCGGCCTCGATGATCGAGCGGCTCCACGTCCATCTGTCCGAGGCGGTGGCGGAGATCGATGGCGGCGCCGACCCCCGGCCGGTGGGACATAGGGTGGGGGGCCTCGCCGGCACGCTCGGCTTTCCCGCGCTCAGCGCCGCCTGGCTGTCGCTGCAGGACAACAGCGCGGCATGGCCCACGGTCCGGGCGCTGACGCTGGAGACGCTGGGCGGGAATGGCGCGTCGCGTCGCTGACCATTCCAGTGCCGCCGCCTCGAAGGCCCGGGGCGGCACGAAGAGGGCGGCCCCAATTCTCACGCACCCTCATACTTTGGTGGCGGTTATCTGCTCGACGCGACTTTTCTGACTGATCGTTAAACATTTCCGTGGCTTCGCTCGCCACCGGTCAAACCGGGGGCATGGAGAATGGGTGTTTACACGATAAGCGGGCGGCGGATGTCGCCAGGCGCCCGCCAGGGCGATCGAGCGGCCCGTCAGGCCGCCGACCATCGGCTGCACGTCTATCGTAGCGACAGCGGCGATCTTATGTGCCTTGCCCATGCCGGAACGCTATCCAGCGAAACCCGCGTGACCGCCTCCTTCTGCGGCGCCGATTCCGGTTGCCGCGGCCTGTGGCGTTGCCTGGAGGCCGGATCCTCGCCCGTTTCCAAGAACTGACAAATATTAGACAAAAGTATCGCCAGCATCCCGATCTCAGTCATTTGTCTAACGATGATGTAAATTTACGTAGTCGTCCGATCTTGGTGAACGATCCGGGAAATTAACCAGGTCCGATAAATATGGGCTAGGTATTTACATCCATAATGGGGTGATTTTCTGTCGCTGTTTCGATTATTTTCTGATCGTCGTCCGTGGAAGCTTTCCGCGTTTTTCCTGCTATGGGGTGTGGCAGGTGCGCAGTCGGGCGCCTCAACGCCCGCCGGCACGATGATCAGCAACGTCGCACGGATCGATTATCGCCTCGATGGCGGCGTCTTCGCGCTGCCGTCGAACCGGGTCGAGTTCCGGATCGGCGAGATCATCGAATTCACCGTCGCGCCGGCCCCGGTCTGCAGCGTCGCGAACGCCGATGGCTACATCGCGGTGGCGTTCGACGTCACCAATATCGGCAATGGCATGGAGGCTTTCGCGCCGGGGGCACCGCTGGCCGGGGGCGGCGCGGATTTCGCTTCCTCGGGCGTCTATTTCGATGGCAACGGCAATGGCTGCTACGATGCCGGCATCGATCCCGCGATCGCGCCCGGCGGCAGGACGCCGCCGGTGGCGCCGGGCGGTTCGGTCCGTCTGTTCGTTGTCGGAAGCGGCCAGGGCAGCGGGCATGTCGTCCTGCCCATCACGTCGGGAACCGGCACCGGCGGGGCCGGCACCGCGATCGTCGGCGCCGGCGACGGCGGCAGCGATGCGGTGATCGGGCCTTCCGGCGGGGTGGTCGTCGATGTTGCGGCGCCGCTGCCCGGCTCGCTGGTCGCCAGCCTGGCCAAGACGCAGCGGGTCTCGGCGCCTGACGGCAGCGCCCAGCCGCGCCGCGGCGCGATCGTCACCTATGCGATCGAGGGTCGCTTCACCGGTTCGGGCGTTGCCAGCGCCGCCGTGATCGCCGACGCCATCCCGACGGGCACCACCTATGTGCCCGGCAGCCTGTTCCTCGACGGCGCGCGCCTCAGTGACGCGGCGGGCGACGATGCCGGCCGCTTCGACGGCCATCGCGTCGCGGTCTCGCTCGGTGATGTCGCCGCGCCCGCGATGCGCAGCATCAGTTTCCAGGTTCGGATCAATTGAGCATGAGAAGGAGTAACGACATGAAGGCCAGGATACTCTTCCTCGCCGCCATCGCCGCGATGACCGGTGTACCGGCCCAGGCCGGCATCGCTCTGGAGACGAAGATATTCAGGACGGAGGCGACGAAGCTCGCTTCCGGCGCCACCACGGAACGGCTCGTCCCCGCGCAACGCGCGGTTCCCGGCGATCCGATGGTCTATGTCCTCGCCTATCGCAATACGGGAACCCAGCCTGTCGCGGATATCATGCTCGACAGCCCGGTGCCGCCGTCGATGATCTATCGCGGTGCGGGGGCCGGTGCGGAACCGGAGGTGTCGATTGACGGCAGCCGCTTCGGCCGGCTCGCCGATCTGAGCATCACCGGGCCCGGGGGCGTCCGCCGCCCGGCCCGCCTCTCCGATGTCGTCCATGTCCGCTGGCGCGTCGTCGCGCCGGTCCAGCCGGGGGCGGGGGGCGAGGTCTCGTTCCACGCCGCGCTGCGCTGATCCGCTTTCCGAAGGGAGTATTTTCCAATGTTGCGTAACATATCCTGTCGCGGCGCGCTGTCCGCCACCGCGCTGTCGCTGGTTCTTTCCAGCACCGCCCACGCGGCTTCCGGCACCACCGCCGGCACCAGCGTCACCAACACGGCAAGCGTCGCCTACACGATCGGCGGCGTCGCGCAGACCCCCGTCTCGTCGAACGCGGCCGCCTTCCTGGTGGACCGCAAGGTCAACGTCACGGTCGCCCAGGTCGGCGGCCAGGCCACGAATGTCACCGCGGGCGATACCAATGCGGTAATCGCCTTCACGGTCACCAACAACACCAACGCGGTGCAGGATTTCCGGCTGATCAAGGACCAGCAGAATTCGCTGGTGCTCACCCTGCTCGGCCACAGCGACAGCTTCGATGTCGACAATCTGCGGGTCTTCGTCGATTCCAACGGCAACGGCACCTACGAAGCCGGCACCGACACCGCGACCTATATCGACGAACTGGCCGCCGACGCTTCGGTGACGGTGTTCCTCGTCGCCGACATACCCACCAGCCTGCCGGCCAATCCCTTCGCGGGCGTCGGCCTGATCGCGGTTGCGGCGGCGGGCGGCTCGAACGGTTCGCTTGGCTCGGATCTCGTCGCAACCTTGCTGGGCGACACCGCCAATGCGATCGACAACGTCTTCGCGGACGCCAGCGGCACGCTGGATGCCACCCGTGACGGCCGTGCTTCGGCGGTGGGCGAATATGCGGTGGGTACGGCGTCGATCGAGGTGACCAAGACGGCGGTGACGATCAGCGATCCCCTCAATCTCGGTCTGCTTCCCAAGGCGATCCCGGGGGCCGTGATCGAATATTGCATCCAGGTGAAGAATGCAGGCACTGGCACTGCCACCAACATCGCCATCACCGATCCGATTCCGGCCAATTCGACCTTCCAGGCGGGCAGTATCCTTGTCGGCGGTACCACTCTGCTCGGCGTCTGCAACGCCGACGGCAGTTCGGTGACCGATGCCAACGACTCCGACACAGGCGAATATGACGGGACGAACGTGAAGGCGACCATCGCGTCGCTGGCGGCGGGGGCCACCCGCACCGCGCGTTTCCGGGTGACCGTCAACTGATCTGAATCCTTGTCAGGAATCAGCACCTTGATCCCGACCGTGCGGCCGGGAACCGGCGGAGCCTTGCCCGGCAGGCTCCATCGTGCCGTGCCGCGCGCGATTCTGATCGGCCTCGCCGCCATGGTCTCGACCATGGCCGCCGGGGCCGGGACCATTTCCAACACCGCGACCCTCAGCTTCGGCACGGGCGGCGCCCGGCAGCAGGTGCAATCGAACACCGTTACGCTGGTACCGACCGGCGGGCTTCCGGCCTCGGTTCGTTTCATGCGGCTGCCCGCGGCCTTCGCCGGTAAACTGCCGGTCGCCGCCTGCGGCAACGGCCGGCTCACGCTGAACGGCGATGGGCTAAGCGAGCCCGGTGCGGGAGCCTATACCGACAGCGAAAGCTATGCCGCCAACGCGACGGTGCTGGTCGAACTGACCAATCCCTCCGGTAATCTCGATCCGGGGGCGCTCGACCGGTCGAGAGTGGCGATCCGGTCGAGCCTTGGCGATGTCGAGCATCTCGCCCTGACCGAGACCGCGCCGGACAGCGGCGTCTTCACCGGCGCGATCGGGTCAAGGATGGCCGATGCGGTGCCGCAGGATTGCGAGCTTCAGACCTATGCCCGCGAAACCATCACCGTCGATTTCGATGGCGCCGGCGATACCACCAACAATGCCAGCGACACCGCACTGATCGATCCATATGGCTTCGTGTTCGACTCGTTGAGCGGCCGTCCGATCGATGGTGCCACGGTTCGCCTGGTCGATGCCGACAGCGGCCAGCCCGCCCGCGTGTTCGGCGACGACGGTGTCAGCCCCTATCCCTCCACGGTGGTCAGCGGGCAGGCGGTCACCGATGGCGGTGGGGCGGTCTATGCGGCCGAGAGCGGCCGCTATCGTTTCCCGCTGGTGATGCCCGGCCGCTACCGTATCGTGGTCGAGCCGCCGCCCGGCTACAGCGCGCCTTCCCGCGTATCGCCCGATCAACTCGCCAGCCTGGAAGGGCCGGGGGGCGTCTTCATCGTCTCGGATGCGTCCTATGCCCGGGGCTTCGCGCTGGTGGATCTGGATCCCCTTCAGGTGGATATTCCGGTCGATCCGAGCGGCGGGCCGCTGACCCTCGACAAGATCGCCTCGGTACGTACTGCCTCGCCCGGCGATGCGGTCCAATACCGGCTGCGCCTCGCCAACCGTGACGGCTCGGAAGTCATTCCGGGCGTCACCATCACCGACCTGTTGCCCCCCGGGATGCGCTACCGAAAAGGCTCGACCCGTGGTGTAGCCGAGCCGGAGGTCGGCGCTGACGGCCGCAGCCTCACCTTCCGTCCCGGCGTGATGCGGCCCGGGGCATCGCTGGAGATACGCTACAGCGTCACGATCGTCCCGGGCGCGCCGGTGGGGGAGGCACTCAACCGCGCGATCGCGACCGACGCCGGCGGTGCGCGCAGTGCCGCCGGCAGCGCCGCCGTCCGGATCCGCCCGCTCCTGAACAGCGATGCGCTGACGATCGTGGGGCGAGTCAGCGAGGGCGGTTGCGGCGTCACCGGCGCGGCGCGCAAGGGCGTCGCGGATGTCCGGTTGCTGATGGAAGACGGAACCTATGTCGTCACCGACAGGGACGGGCTTTATCATTTCGAAGGCATCCGCAAGGGCCGCCATGTCGTCCAGCTCGACAGCCAGAGCCTGAAGGGCGGCTATCGGCCGATCGTCTGCGACGACGACAGCCGCGCTGCTGGCAGCGCGATCTCGCGCTTCGTGGAAGGGCAGGGCGGCACCCTGCAGCGGGTCGATTTCGCGCTGGTGCGGGCCGAGACGGCCGCGACCGCAGAGCAGGCGGCACCCGTGGTCGCGGACGATGCCAGCGCCGCCGGCAACGGCATCGACTGGCTCGACTGGGCCGGGGAGGAACCGGGCGTCGACTGGCTGTTTCCGATGGCCGATCACAATCCCCGCGCCCCGGTGCTGCGCGTGGTGATAAAGCATCTGCGGGGGCAGGCTATCGACCTCCGCCTGAACGGCGCGCCGGTCGATGCGCTTGCGCGCGATCAGGGCGACGGCAATGGCCGGGTGGTGATCGCCAAATGGACAGGCCTGCCGCTCAAGGAGGGCGACAATCTTCTGGAGGCGCGCGTCATCGATGCATCGGGACGGACAACCGCCACGCTGACCCGTACCGTGCACTACGCGAACAGCGCGGTCCGCGCCGAATATCTGCGCGAGCGTTCGAGCCTTGCGGCCGATGGGATCGGCCGGCCCCTGATCGCCGTGCGGCTGCTCGACCGTGACGGCAGGCCGGTGCGCAAGGGCACGCCGGTCGCCTTCCAGATCGAAGCGCCGTACATGGCGGCCGTCGAGGCGGCGGCGCAGGAGCAGAAGCCGCTCGCCGGGCTTGGTCGGGGCGCGCCGACGGCGCGGGTCGGCGATGATGAAGGCGTGGCCCTGATCGCGCTGGAGCCGACCACGCAGGCGGGTGCGGCCCGTCTGGTGCTCAGCTTCGCGGACGGCGAGCGCACGCGGACGCAGGAAATCCGTCCCTGGCTGGAAGCGGCCGCGCGCGAATGGGTGGTGGTCGGCTTCGGCGCCGGCACGGTCGGGCATTCGATCCTGTCGGGCAAGGCGCGCAGGGCGGGCGCCCTGGGCAGAAGCGACAGCTTCGCCGATGGCCAGCTTGCCTTCTATGCCAAGGGCCGGATCCGGGGCAGCTGGCTGCTGACCATGGCCTATGACAGCGCGCGCAAGGCCGACCGCGACCGCGGCCTGCTCGGTACCATCGATCCCGATCGCTATTACACCGTCTATGGCGACGGCACGAGCCAGGGCCATGACGCGGCGACCAGCGGCAAGCTCTATCTGCGGCTCGAACGGCGGCAGTTCTACGCGCTCTACGGCGACTACCGCACCGACCTGAGCGAGGCGCAACTGACGCGCTTCAATCGCACGCTGAACGGCTTCAAGGGCGAGTTTCGCGGGCGCGTCATATCCTTCACCGGCTTCGCCGCGAACAGCGAGGAGCGGCATGTCCGGGACGAGATTCAGGGCAATGGCCTGACCGGCCCCTATCGCCTGCGCGGCCGGCAGATCGTCCCGAACAGCGAACAGGTGCGGATCGAGACGCGCGACCGTTTCCGCTCCGACGTGATCGTCGGCAGCCAGTATCTGACCCGTCACATCGACTATGACATCGATGGCGACAATGGCACGCTGATCTTCAAGGCGCCGGTGCTGTCGCGCGATCCGGACGGCCATCCGAACTTCATCGTGGTCGATTACGAGCTGTACGGGACCGGCGCGAAGCGGCTGGTGGCGGGTGGCCGGGCGGCCGTCGCATTGCTGGGCGGCAAGGTCGAGGCCGGCGCCACCATGCTGCGCGACGAGACCAGCGGCACCGCGACGGTCGGCGGTGTCGACGTCCGGGCGAAGATCGCGGTGAACACCGAACTGCGGGTCGAGGCGGCGGCGGGCGGGGTGCGCGGCGGCAGCGGCAATCGCGCCTATGTCGCGGAGATCGAGCATCATGACGCGCGGATCGACCTCACCGCCTATGTCCGTCAGCAGGACCAGGATTATGGCGTCGGCCAGCAGAATGTCGTCGAGGCGGGCACCCGCAAAATCGGGGCGGACGGACGGATCAGGCTGAGCCGGCGCATCGCGATCAGTGCCGCCGCCTGGCACCAGCAGTCGCTGACCGGGCCGGCGCGGCGCGACGCTATCGACGCGCGCGCCGAGTGGCGCGGCGATGGCGCCAGCTTCCATGCCGGCGTGAAGATCGCCGACGATCGCGGGGTCGGCAATATCCCGGCGAAGTCGCGGCTGATCGCGCTCGGCGGGTCGAAGGAACTGTTCGGGGGCAGGCTGCTTGTGGCGGCCGAGAACCAGTTCGCGCTGGGCGGCGACAGGGCGAGCACGGACTTCCCTGTACGCCGCACGGTCGACGCCGGTTATCGCCTGAGCGATGCGGTGCGGCTGATCGGCGGCTATGAGATGGCGAAGGGCGAGCGTGCGAGTGCGCAGGGCATCCGCGCCGGTTTCGACGTCACGCCCTGGGCGGGCGGCAAGCTCACCACCACCTTGAACCGGGAGAGCGTCGGCGAGAGCGGGCCGCGCGCCTTCGCGCAGTTCGGCATGGCCCAGTCGCTGCCGATCGGCGCGCATTGGACGGTCGACGGCTCGCTCGACAGCAGCCGAACGGTGAAGGGGCGGATCGCGCCGGGGCAGATCGTCAACCCGCTGCATCCGGTCGCCTCGGGCGGATCGATCGGTCAGGACGGGCCGGCAAACGAGGATTACAGCGCGGTGAGCCTGGGAGTGGCGTGGCAGTCGGGCGGCTGGTCGTGGAACGGCCGCGCCGAGCATCGCCGGGGCGACGCGACCACGCGCTGGGGCGTGGCGAGCAACCTGCTGCGCCGGCTGGGCGGGGGGCGGACGATCGCATCGTCGCTGCGCTGGTACCGGATCGCGAACCGCGACGGCGCGGTGGCGGCGGCGCTGTCGGCGGACCTGGCGGTAGCGTGGCGGCCGATCGGCAGCCGCTGGTCGCTGCTCAACCGCACCGAGTTCCGCCACGAGCGCGGCGACGGGCGGGCCGGATCGGGCAATCTGCTCGGCGTGCCGACCGCGAACGGCGCCGATGCGCTGTCGAGCCGGATCATCAACAACCTCGCGATCAACTGGCGCGACGCGCCCGAGGGCGCCGAGGCGCGGTGGGAGGCGGCGCTCTATCATGGCGTCAAATATGTGAAGGGCCGGTTCGACGACGACCGCTTCGACGGGCTGATCGACGTGATCGGCTTCGACCTGCGCCGCGACCTCGGCCGGCGGTTCGACATCGGCATCTCCGGTAGCGTCCAGCACAGCTGGAAGGACAAGGCCGTCGCGTGGAGCGCGGGCCCCGCGGTCGGCGTCAGCCCGGCCGACAATATGTGGATCAGCCTGGGCTATAATGTGAAGGGCTTCCACGACCGCGACTTCGAGGAGGGCCGCTATCTGCGCCAGGGACCCTATGTGACGCTGCGCCTGAAGTTCGACCAGCAATCGCTGGCCCGGCTGGGACGGAGGTTCGGATGACCCGCTTCGCCCTGCCGCTTCTCCTCTCGCTCGCGCTGCCGGCCGCCGCCGCCGAGGCCGCGCTGACGATCAGCAAGAGCCAGAGCACCGCCTGGGACCCGCTGAACGGATCGCTGCTGCCCAAGGCGGTGCCGGGCGCGCAGATCGACTATGTGATCACGGTGTCGAACGCGCTGTTCCAGAGCACCGCGCGCGGCGTGACCATCACCGACGCGATCCCGTCCCGGGTCAGCTTCCATGTCGGCACCGGCAACCCCGTGACGGTGACGATCGGCGCCCTGTCGGGCCTGACCTACAGCTATACCAGCCTGTCGAGCAGCAGCGACGGGCTGGACTTCTCGAACGACAATGGCGCGACCTGGACCTACACCCCGGTCGCGGGCGCCGACGGCAGCGACCCCAACGTCACCAACATCCGCGTCCGCACCGGCGGCAGCCAGGTCGCGGGGGACAGCTTCACGATCAGGTTCCGGGCGGTGGTGAAATGACCGGGGCTTGACCGGCCGCGCCGGGACCGCCAAGCGGCGGCGATGGCCGAGACCCATATCCTGACCCTGTCCTGCGTCGATCATCCCGGCATCGTCGCGGCGGTATCCACATCGCTCGCGCGGCACGGCGCCAACATCATCGAGGCGCAGCAGTTCGACGACCTGCTGACCGGCCGCTTCTTCATGCGGGTCGAGTTCGCGCTGGTCGGCGGCGCGACCATCGACCAGTTGGAGGCGGGCTTCGCCCCGGTCGCGGCCGACCATGGGCTGGACCACCGCTTCCGCGCGGCGGCGGCGCGCAAGAAGGTGCTGCTGCTCGCCAGCAAGTTCGACCATTGCCTGGCGGACCTGCTCTACCGCTGGAAGATCGGCGAGCTGGTGATGGAGCCGGTGGGCGTCATATCGAACCATCCGCGCGAGACCTATGCCCATCTCGACTTCGGCGACATCCCGTTCCACCACCTGCCGGTGTCGAAGGCCGACAAGGCCGCGCAGGAGGCGCAGGTTCGCGCGATCGTCGAGGCGAGCGGCGCTGAGCTGGTGGTGCTGGCGCGCTACATGCAGATATTGTCGGACGAGATGGCGGGCTTCCTGTCCGGCCGCTGCATCAACATCCACCACAGCTTCCTGCCGGGCTTCAAGGGCGCCAAGCCCTATCACCAGGCGCATGCCCGCGGCGTCAAGCTGATCGGGGCGACCGCCCACTTCGTCACCGCCGACCTGGACGAGGGGCAGATCATCGAGCAGGACACCGAGCGCGTCAGCCACCGCGACACCCCCGACGATCTGGTCCGCAAGGGCCGCGACATCGAGCGCCGCGTGCTGGCCAGCGCGGTGCGCGCGTTCCTGGAGGACCGGGTGCTGATGAACGGCGCGACGACGGTGGTGTTTTCGTAAGGAAATCCACTCCCTGAAATCGTCATCCCGGACCTGATCCGGGATCCCGCTTTTCTTGTCGGCGTCGGAAGAAGAAGCGGGACCCCGGGTCGAGCCCGGGGTGACGGTGGAAAGGGGAAGGGAGGTGGGCGTCACTTCCCTCCGAACATCGCGCTGATCTCGGCGCCGCGCTTCGCCTGCAGGATGCCGCAGCTGTGGACCTGCTCCACAGTGCGGTCGAGCGAGAGGGCGCCGCGCTGCTGCTTGAGGATGTAGGGGCGCAGCGCCGCCTCGATCGCGGCGGCCTTCTCGACCGAGCAATAGCGGCCCGGCAGGCCGGGCAGGCGGCTGACCGAGAAGATGCCGTTGCCGCTGGCGAGCCTGTCGTAATTGGCGACGGCATAGTCATAGGCCATGTCGCGGGTCTCGGGCTGCTGCGCGAGCGAGACGAGCAGGTTGACCCGGTCGCTGGCGCGGACGCGCTTGTCGTCGAGGCGGGCGAGCAGCCAGCGGCCGGCGGCGGCGCGGTCGACGGCCCCCATCGCGCCGAGCGCATTGTCGCGGAACAGCGTGTCGTCCGACGCCATCGCCTTGTCGAACAGGGTGGCGAGCGCCGCATCGCCGCCCTCGGCGAGATAGGCGCTGAACCCGGCGCCCAGGAAGGCCTGATCGAGCGCGGCCTGATCGCCGCCGAGCCAGGCGGCGGCGGCCTTGCTCAGCCGGGCGCGCAACGGCTTGTCCTCCGCCTCCCCCGCGACGAGGCTGACGAGATCGGCGCGCAGCTTCTGCCGATCGGCATTGTCGGCCTGATGCGCACCGGCCCGGGGATCGAAGCCGATCGCGGCGAGGCGGGGGCCATAGACCTGGGCCATGAAGGCGCGATAGCCGGGCAGCGCATCCCCGGCGATCTGACCGCGCAGCCGCAGGCCGACCAGCCGCGAGCCGCCTTCGACCGCCGCGACCGAATAATCATTGCCGGCCATCGCCCGCGCCGCATCGAGCAGCAGCGAGGGCGCGACATCGCCCGCGCGGAAGCCGGCCCACAGGCTGTCGGTCAGCGCCGACGCCTCGCCCGAGGGCAGGCCCGCGCCGGCGGCAATCAGCGTCTTCCATTCGGCCTCGGGCAGCGAGAAGCGGTAATAGCCGGTGCCGCCCGCATTGGGGACGATCGCCCCGGCACCTTTCAGCGCGACGGTGGCCGAAGGCTTGTCGAGCAGCGAGCAATCGCGCTGGTCGCCGATCCGCACGCAGAGCGGGATGATCCAGCTCTGCGGCGTCAGTTCGGTGCCGAGCAGCGCATAGCGCTTCTGGCTGACGGTGAGGCCGTCCGCGCCGCGCTCGACCCGGACGACGGGCACGCCCTGCTGATCGACGAAGCTCTTGAGCGCCTCCAGCACGCGCGGATCATGCGCGGCCTCCGCCAGCGAGCCGAAGAACTGATCGGTGCTGGCGCTGCCATAGGCATAGCGTTTCAGGTGGAGGCGGACGCCGTCGCGGAACCGCTCATCCCCCAGATAGGCGGCGATCATCGAGACGACATGGCCGCCCTTGCCGTAGGTCACGGCGTCGAAGGCGCTGTCAATCTCTCCATTGGTCCTGATCGGCTGGTGGATCGGGCGGCCGGCCTTCAGCGCGTCGGTGTTCATCGCCGCGAAGCCCTCATCCAGCGCGCCGGCCCAGATCTTCAGATCGGGGCGCCATTCATCGCCGATGCGATAGCCCATCCAGTTGGCGAAGCTCTCGTTCAGCCAGATATCGTCCCACCAGGCGGGGGTGACGAGATCGCCGAACCACTGGTGCGACAGCTCATGCGCGACGATCATGCCGAAATTCTTCTTCTGATCGGTCGAGGCGCCGCGATCGAGCAGCAGGATCGGATCGCCATAGATGTCCGCGCCCGCATTCTCCATCGCGCCCGGCATCACCGGGGAGCCGATCTGATCGAGCTTGGGGAAGGGGAAGGGGGTGCCGAAATATTTCTCCAGCAGGGCGACGATCGGGCCGCTATTCTCCAGCGCGAAATCCAGCTTGTCCTTGTAGGGCTGGGTGCCGACGATCCGCACCGGCAGCGGCGTGGCGCGCTGCGGGGTGGGATCGACCATCGCGCTGGCGGTGGCGAAGGGGCCGACGACGAAGGCGACCAGATAGGTGGGCAGCGGCTTCGTCGCCTCGAACTCATGCCGGACGAGATCGCCGGCCTTCACCGTCCGCACCTCGGGCGCGTTGCTGAGCGCGGTATAGCCGGGGCGGGTGGTGAGCGAGACGGTGAAGGGCGTCTTGTAGCCGGGCTGATCGAAGCCGGGAAAGGCGGCGCGGGCGTCGATCGACTGGAACTGGGTCCAGGCATAATATTGGTCGGCGACCTTGACCCGGTAGAGGCCCGCCGCGCTGTCGCCGAAGGGCGCGTCATAATCGAATGCCAGCGTCACCTTGCCGGCGGGCAGCGCCTCCGCGAAATCGAGCCGGGCGACGCCGCTGTCCTCGACCTGGCTGTAGGCGGCCTTGATGGTGCGCCTGCCGACGCGGGCGACGACGGCGGAAACCTTGAGATCGCGGCCGTGGAGATAGAGCGACCGGGTCGCCGCCTTCAGCGTGGCGTCAATCTCGGCATGGCCGGTGAAGCGTTCCTGGTCGGGCAGCACGGTGAGATCGAGCCGATAGGCGGTGGGGGTGGCCGCGTCGGAGAGGATGCCGAGCGGAATGGGGCCGGCGTGCGTCGCGGGGGCCGCCGCCGGGGCGACGGGGGCGGGCGCGGCGGCGAGCGGAACGGAGATGGCGCCCAGAGCAACGGCGGCAAACAGGCTTTTCATGCGGCTTCCTTCGGATCGGATGCCGGGGTTGTATAGTCGGGTAATACAGCTGACAAGGCGGGGCCGGGTGTGCGCCTTTTCCGGGTGCATGGGGTTGATCGTCGCTTTTTTTATTTTTTCCCCGGGCCGGGGATCGGGGCGCCGTTCCAGCCGTGCGAGACGTGCGAGCCGCGCGGTTCGGCGGGCAGCGCTGAACACCGCCAGTTCCAGCCGGCACTGGGCGATCACCCGACTGGTGTGGCGGAGATAGCGGGCGATCTCCCGGACCTCGGCGGAGCGGGCGCCATGCTTGAGGGCATTGGCATTGCCGCGCGGCGCGCCGCTGCCCTTGCCGCCATGCATCCGGCAGCGGCGCCCGCCCGCCAGGGCGGGGGAACGGCATGGCTCACCGGAGCGGGTGCGGGCTCCGCAGCGGGGGGCGTTGGCGAGGATGGCGGGTTGCATGGTGGTTGCTTGACGATCCATTGCCTGATCAGGAGTGTCCAAGGTCATGCCGACAGCGTTCTACGCTGGGCTTGATGGGAACAAATAGCAAACAAAATGCTACAAGGCAAGTATGTTCTATTTTTGTTCTTGAAATGTAGGATCTGGTATGTAAGACTGGCTGGCAGCGAAGAGCGCTGCATCGCCAAGGAAACCGGCAATGCCAGATAATAAGCCAAGCCCATTTTTGAATCTGTTCGGCGCGTTTCGCCGAAATATCAGTCCTTTCGAGGCTACGGAAGTCGAGGGTTATGAAGGGGCGCCCCACGTAAGTTCGAAACCGAAGTCTCCCGCGCCCGCCCGAACTTACATGCCGACGCATGATCAGAAAATGTTCCTTGAGGATGAACTTAAGGTTCGCGGTTTACCTTATGACCATGTGAGCAAGATCAGGTTTGTGGAAGGTCCCGACGAGAACACGAATGCTTTTACCCGGCTTGCCCTTCGAAGAGGGCATAAGGCGGTGACCCAAGGCAATACGATCTATGTCCGCCCGGATAGCTTCGATAAGGTAACAAGTTTTACCGAATATACGCCGTTCGAGGAAGTCTATCACACTGCCCAGTTTAAGGGCGATAGCAACGCCCGATTTTACAATAGCTACTGGCTGTCCATGCTGGGCGGGGTAATGTCCGGGTTAGGGCCGCGCGACGGAAATGTCCAAGAGGCTTTTGCCGAGACGGAGGGTAAGAAGATGTTCCGATCCTATAAATCGAACAGGAAGCGGGATCGCTGGAGCCGGTGACCACGCAGGGGGCATCATCGCGCATAGGGGAGGTCACGCGCTGGTGGGCGGCGTTTTCCGGCGTGCTGCTCTGGTTCCTCTATCTGGCGGTGCAATTCGACCTGATGGACGCCGAGGAAAGGCGCTATTGCGCACGGCGCGAGGCCCTGGGAGAGTTGTGTAATTACGACCATCTCCCGATGCTCGAGTTTTTCTTCGTCCCGGCCTTTGTGCTGCTCGCAGCCTACCCGTTTTCGCGCTTCGCCTATGGTGTTTTCGCGCCGCCCATCGATGCGCGGCGCCTCCGCTGGAGTTTCGCGGGGGCGACCGACGCGACGACGACCTATCCGGTCATGCCGATACTCGCCGTGCTGGGGCTGGGCTGGTCGACCGTCAGGATGGCGTCCATTCCCTTCGCCTTCGCTTCCTGGGTTTCGGTCCTCTATTGGGCGGCGTGGATCTGCTGGTTCGCAGGGGCCATTGCCGCCAGTTGGAGCAGGCGAGCAGAGCGCCAGGATCGCTGAGATGCTGCCACGGGGCTGGGCCGGGTATTCTACGCAAAGGGGCAAGCAACGCGAATGTCAGCTATTCCCTTCCAGGGGCAAATAACCCCACTTTTGCCGCAGTTGTCGGTCCGTTTTTCGGAGAATGCCCAGCGTGGCGATGAGAGCCAGCGCGCCGAACGGGATTGTTATCCAATGGCCCATGGATGGTCCTGCCAATTTGTTGATTTGCATGGCGATCAAGAAGACCGCCCCATAGGCCAGGAATTTCACAATATAGGACGCGAAGTCGTAAATTGCCTCAGCCATCAGGTTCGCCTTGCCTAACGCGCGCCGAAATTGAAGACAGATTGCTCCCGCGTCAATCAATTCGGATCGAACGGCAGCAAGCGACACGATAGCAGATTTCGCGATATTCAATTAACATGTTGGATGTGGTCCACGCACCATGGTTTCGGGGTCTGAAATTGGGTGAGCAACGCAGGCCAGTTCCAAGGCGTTTCCACATCGCGCGCCGCTGGCAATGGGTGGCGGCGGTCATATCCTCCCTCTTCATTGGAGCTTGCTTTATCGGTTGGCCCTTAGGTTATTTTTGGCCATCGGCTATTGGTTTTATCGGCTTTCTGCCGAGCGTGTGGCTGTTCAACCTGAAATGCTACAACTGCGGCTGGCCGGCGTTCTCAGATTATGAAGCACAAGAAAAGCTTCGACGGGACGAGAGGTTCTGGACCCGTTTCTGGGGAAAGGAATATGGCGGGGTTAGTCTGCCGCTCGCACGCTCATGTTCCAAATGTGGTGTGCGTTTCGTTGATTAGGGATGCGATCGTCGAGGGGCGCTGGCCTCGCCGACCAACCGATGCGCATGCGACGTGGCACTCCCTTGCCGTTACCCCGGGCTTGACCCGGGGGCCCGCTGCTTCCTTCACCTAGATTCCAAGAAAGCGGGATCCCGGGTCAAGCCCGGGATGACGATGGGTAAGTCTGCTTCCCACCCCGTAACGGACATTTCCACCAGATCGGATCGAACGGCAGCAAGCGACGCATAGCGACGTTGTATTGCCTAGAGTAGCAGCCACTTAACAAGGCCTGCACCGGTCAGAAGCAACAAGGCGTAACCCCAAGTCGGAATCGGAGTGCCTTCGTCCCAGTCTCCCGAGTCAACAAACCGGCGCACATCTCGCCTTTGACGCGCCGCGTATGCTTCATCGCGACAACGGATGTCTGCATCGTCAAGGTAGTGATGCACCGCCTCTGGCGTTGCGTCGATGGGCAGTTCGCGTTGAAGATCGCTAGCAAGCCGTTCCACCTCGAGCCAATCCGGTGGGTCTTGTTCCTCGACGGCAAGAATGGCTACCAAGCGGCTGCGTAGCTCGTCAAACTCCATACATATAGACTAGCAACGCGTGCCACCGACGCAATGGCAGCTTCCTACCCCATAACAGCCGTCAGCCCGCCGCGATCACCTCGATCCCCAGCGGTGCACCCCCCGCCACGATCGCCAGCAGCCGATCGATGTTCGGATGCGCGCCCGGGCGCTGGCGGGCATCGGGGGTGTGTTCGGCGAAGAGGGCGAGGCCATGGTCGGCGGCCGTCGTGTCGAGCGTGCCGAAGGCCTGCTTCAGATAGTGGTAGACGGCGAGCGAGCCCTGCTTGCCCGGCTGGTTCTCTATGCTGGCGACGACGGCGCCGTTGGGGTCGATGAGGTCGATGCGCTGCACGCCGTCTATCGGCGGCAGTTGCTGGAGGTTGTCCTTGAAGCTCGCACCGGATTGAATCGTCGCCACCATTTCGGCTCCTTGCAGCGGGTTGGGGGCGGGCGTGTATCATCCTTGCCGGCCGTCCGCCATGCGCGGCGTTCGCATCGGCCCGTCGCGCCGGGGCGCGGCCCGAGCCACCGGCTTGCGCCCGGCGGGAAAGTTAATTAAGCCAAAACTATGAAACGGACATTTCAGTTCGGTGGGGTGGCGTGGCCGCGCCAGCCGATGGAATGGGTGGGAGAGGGCATCGCATGACGGATATCGTCCGCTACCATGAGATTGGCGGCCCCGAGGTGCTGAAGGTGGAGCAGGGCGACCCCGGCGCGCCCGGCGACGGCGAGGTGCTGATCGCGATCGAGGCGATCGGCCTCAACCGATCCGAGGCGGCGCAGCGGGCGGGCACCTATATCGTGCGGCCGCCGCTGCCCGCCCGGCTGGGCCATGAGGCGGCGGGGACGATCCTGGCGGTGGGCGCGAACGTGACCGGCTGGCAGATCGGCGACGCGGTTTCGACGCTGCCACCGATGCGGCCCGGCGATTATGGCACCTATGCCGGGCAGACGCTGTGGCCGGCGACGCAGCTGATCCGTCGCCCAGAGGGCCTGTCGGCGGAGCAGGCGGCGGCGAGCTGGGTGGCGTTCCTGACCGCCTATGGCGGCTTGTGCGAGGCGGGTGGGCTGCGCGCGGGGCAGCCGGTGGTGATCAGCGCGGCATCGAGCAGCGTCGGGCTGGCCGCGATCCAGATCGCGCGCGCGGTGGGCGCAATCCCGATCGCGACGACGCGGCAGGCCGCCAAGCGCGCGGCGCTGGAGCAGGCGGGGGCGGCGTATGTCGTGATCAGCGACGAGCAGGATGTGGTGGCCGAGATCCGGCGGGCGACCGGGGGCGCGGGCGCGCCGCTGATCTTCGATCCCGTCGCCGGGCCGTTCGCCGAGCGGCTGATGGAGTGCCTGGCGCCGGACGGGATGCTGATCGTCTATGGCGGGCTTTCCAACCAGCCCGCGACCTTCCCACGGCATCTGGCGATCGGCCGGAACCTGACGATGCGCGGCTATAATTTCTTTCCGCTGGCCGCCGATGCCGCGCGCCGGGCGGAGGCGATGGCGATGATCTCCGCAGGGCTGGAGGCAGGCCGCTTCGACATGCCGGTGGCGGCGCGCTTCGCGCTGGCCGAGGTAGGCGGGGCGCATCGGGCGCTGGAGGCGAACGCCCATATCGGGAAGATGCTGCTCATTCCCTGAGACGGGATGGCCCCGAAGCGATCGTTTGTAATGCAATTGTATTTGACAAGGGCCGCCGGGCGGCCCGGGAGAGGATCGAGGATATGGCACAGAGTGGGCTGGCGACGCTGGGGTTCGGGCGCGACGTGTTCGAGCCGGAGCATGACGCCTTTCGCGAGACGATGCGCAGGTTCATCCAGCGCGAAGTGGAGCCCAATGTCCGCCGCTGGGAGGAGGAGGGCTTCTTCCCGGCCGACCTGTTCCGCAAGGCGGGTGAGGCGGGCGTGCTGTGCGCGGGGATACCGGCCGAATATGGCGGGATGGGCGGCGACGTGCGCCACCATATCGTGATGAACGAGGAACTGGCCTACAGCCCGCTGGCCGCCGCGCTGGAGGGGAGCCTGAGCATCGACTTCTCCTCCTACGCCATCCTCAACGACGGCACCGAGGAGCAGCGCCGCGAATGGCTGCCGCGTTTCGCGCGGGGCGAGACCATCGCCGAGATCGCCCTGTCCGAGCCGGGGGCGGGCAGCGACGCGGGCGCGATCAAGACGTCGGCGCGCCGGGACGGCGGCGACTATATCATCAACGGGCAGAAGAGCTGGATCACCAATGGCCCGATCCTGACCATGGCGCTGGTGGTTTGCCGCACGAAGACCGAGGGCGACACCGACGGCTATTCGATGTTCCTGGTGCCCACCGACACGCCGGGGGTGACGATCCGCGAAACCGACCTGATGATGAAGAGCTGCGGCGGCGTGGCGGAAATGTTCCTGGAGGATGTGCGCATCCCGGCGGGTAACCTGCTGGGCGGGGTGGAGGGCAACGGCCTGCGATCCGCGCTGAAGCTGATCGGGCTGGGGAGGGTGATGATGGCGAGCAAGGCGATCGCCGCCTGCGAGGCCGCGCTAGAGATCACCCGCGACTATGTCCACACGCGTCGCGCCTTCGGCCAGGCGATCGACCAGTTCCAGAACACCCAGTTCAAGCTGGCGTCGATCTCCACCGAGATCGCGGCGGGCCGGGCGCTGGCCGACCAGTCGATCCGCCGCTATGCCGAAGGGCGGCTGAGCGTGGCCGACGGCGCGCGCGCCAAGCTGTTCTGCACCGAGGTGGAAGGCCGGGTGATGGACGAGTGCCTGCAGCTGCATGGCGGCGCCGGCTTCACCAACGAATATCCGATATCGAAGATGTACCTGCTGGCGCGCGCGCACCGCATCTATGGCGGCACATCGGAGATCATGCGCGACATCATCTATCGATCGATGTGAACGGCTGGCCGGGCGCGGGCGGGGCGTTCGTTCCGCCACCGGCGCGCCCGGCTTGTGCGCTCCAGGCTGTTGTTTTGCCGCGATTTCCGAGTCGTCAGGTGATTCCACCTGACTCGAAATCACTCTATCGGCGCGTCTGGCGCGCCTTGCGGGCAGCGTAGCGCGCGTCCCGCGCCGCCTTCCGGTCTTCCTCCGTCCACGACTTTCGCTCGGCGATCTTCTCGGCCTTGGCGTCGGCTTTCGCCTGGACCTCGGCTTCCGCCTGGGCCTTTGCCTGGGCCTCGGCCTCGACGGCCTTCCTGCGCTGTTCCTCGCGCCGCGCCTCTGCCTCTTCCTTCCCACGGCGCAGGGCCGCGCGCTTTTCGGCTTCGGCGGCCTCGCGGGCCTGGCGACGGGCGATCCTGGCCGCCGTCGTCTCCGGATCGATCGCGGGGCGATCGCGATACTGGGCGAGCGCCTTGTTCCGCGCCTGTGCCGCGGCTTCCTGCCGCTCCTGAAATCCTGGGTTCTTGAATGCGTGCATCAAGGTCTGGCAGTTCCTTTTTTGGTGCTTCCGGGCTCGACGCGCGGGATGGCGCCGGAACGAGGGAGGTGAACGGCATGCCCCGCCATGGCATCATCGCCAGGCGGGCACGGGCACGTCAGAGGGCGGGGGCGCTTCCGGCCGGAAGATCACGCCGATGGGCGTTGATCCGTTCCGCATAGAGCATGGCCAGCCGGCCATGGGCCAGGCGCGCCTCGGTGGAGCCGGCCCGGGTCGCGTTGATCAGCGAAATCTGATGGCGCGAGTAATAATAGTTGAGATCCATGGGATTCCTTGTGTCAGGCCCCTTGCAGGCGGGTCGGATAGCGCCTGACGGCACCCTCGATGACCTTCTTCGCATAGGAGCGGGCAACGGCGGCGCGCTCCACGGCCGTGCTGAGCACGACGCGGGTTCCGCCCGAGAGGAGCGGCTCCATCGCCGTGATCCTGGCGCCGAGCTTATGGCAGGTCTGAGAGACATGATCTTCGGTAGCCTGAACGTTGACGGCCCGGGACATGGCGTTCTCCAAATAGCGCTGAAGGGGGGATGTGGAGGCGCGCGAAGGCGCCTCCACGCTGGATCAGGCAGCCTGCAGATTGACCGCGCTGGTCTTGCCGCGGTTGTTGGTTTCCAGCTCGTACGAGACGCGCTGGTCACGATCCAGGGTGCCGAGGCCGGCCCGCTCC
Organism: Rhizorhabdus dicambivorans; assembly: GCF_002355275.1. Taxonomy (NCBI): domain Bacteria; kingdom Pseudomonadati; phylum Pseudomonadota; class Alphaproteobacteria; order Sphingomonadales; family Rhizorhabdaceae; genus Rhizorhabdus; species Rhizorhabdus dicambivorans. The sequence goes on from NZ_CP023449.1 coordinate 2,025,867, forward strand.
ACCGCCGAGATATGGACGAAGGCGTCTCCGCTGCCGTCCTCCGGCGCGATGAAGCCATAGCCCTTGTCGGGATTGAAGAATTTGACGGTTCCGGTGATCATGGGGAGGATATCCTTGTCCCAAAAACATGACGGGCATACGCCAACTGCGGCGCATCCCGGCTTCGTGAGGCTAGAAAGGGACAAAGGGAGAGCCGTGGCGGCCCCGTATCCGTCGCAAACGACGTCAGCGGGACCTATATAGCCCTTATCGCGCCGGAATGTAAGGGGCTGAGGGAAATAAGAAATCGCCGGACGGCCCGGCGGCCCCCTTTCCGATGGCCCGCCGCCGTTGCGCGGGCAGCGGATTGATCATAGATGGCAGCATGAGAGACGACGCGCCCGAGCCAGAATCGCACCAGATCCACCGCATCCAGCAGAATATGCTGGCATCGGCCGAACGGTCCCTGCTGACGTGGCTGTGCCGCAGGATGCCGGGCTGGGTGACGCCCGACCTGCTGACCCTGGTGGGCATGGTGGGGGCGGCGGCGATCTTCGTCGGATATGTCGCGAGCATCCTCCACCCATCCTGGCTGTGGCTGGCCATCGCTGGATATCTGGTCCACTGGTTCGGGGATTCGATGGACGGCAGCCTGGCCCGCCATCGGCATATCGAGCGGCCATCCTATGGCTATTTCCTCGATCACAGCTGCGACAGCGTCTCGACGATGCTGATCCTGGGCGGGATCGGCGCGAGCCCCTATGTGCGGCTCGACATCGCGCTGCTGGCGGTGGCGGGCTATCTGCTGCTGTCGATCCACGCCTATCTTTCGGCGAAGGTGTGCGGCGACTTCAAGCTTTCCTACCTGGCCGCCGGCCCGACCGAGCTTCGCCTGATGCTGATCGGGCTGACCCTGGCCATGCTGATGCTGGGATCGGCCCCGGGCGTCTTCGGGCGGGTATCGGGCTTCGACCTGTTCGTCGGGATCGTCGCGGTGATATTGATGATATTGTTCGCCGCCCAGTCCTGGACGGTCGCCAGGCGGCTCGCGGCGATCGATCGCTGATCCGGCGGGCGGCATCCCGGCCGATCGGCCGGAATGCCGGATTTCAGGCGGTGCGGACGGGGCGCAGGCCGACGACCTTCCCGTGGACGGCTTCGGCACCGTCCTCCCGGTCCTGCAACGCGCCGAGCGCCTTGCGCGCATAGGCGGCGGCGAGGCTCCTGTGGATCATCTCCGCTTCCGGGCAGTTAGCACTGCGGGCGGCTTGGGATTCCTGCGCGAGCCTCTCACGGTAATAGTCGAGATCGGACATATCGGGCCTCCTGTCGGCTCCCGTTGTACGCCTTCTTCGCAGCCTGTCCTCAACCTGGGTTAGATTCGGTGCATTGTCGCGGAAGGGCAGGCCCATCTAACCCAGATGGGTGATGTTGGGGCCGGGGCCGCAGGGCTAGCTTCCGGCCTTTCGGATTCGCTGCCGACGGCGCCTGTGCCCCGCGGCGATCCCGAGGATCGTGCGCCGCACGCCACGCCGTGGCCGCGGCGGGTGTTGATGGGAGGAAAGACATGGCTATTCTGACGGGTGGTTCGGTAGGCGCGGTGCGGTTCGACACGTTCAGCGTCGCGAATGATTTCGACGGCGACATCACCTCGGCCACCAGCACGCAGGTGGTGAGCAACACCGGCGGCGGCTACACCATCACCTTCGGCGGCAGCGGCATCACCTTCAACAATGCGGGCGAGGTGACCGGCGGCACGGCCACCAGCATCACCGAGCGGCTGAACGGCGCCGTCACCTATACGATCACCGGGCTCAGCATCCCGGCCACCACGCTGGCCCGCTGGATCGACACCGACGCCACCACCGAGGCGCTGACCACCGTGTTCGGCGGCGACGACAACATCACCGGCACCGGCTTCGCCGACGCGCTGCTCGGCTATAACGGGCATGACAATCTGTTCGGCGGCGCGGGCGCGGACACGCTGACGGGAGGTGCTGGAAACGACCATCTCTATGGCCAGTCGGCCAATGGCGGCAGCGACGGCACCGATGTGCTCAACGGCGACGGCGGCTCCGACTATCTGCAGGGCAATGCCGGCAACGACACGCTGAACGGCGGCGACGGATCCGATCGGATCAACGGCGGCGGCGACAGCGATGTGATCAGCGGCGGCGCCGACAACGACACCGTCAACGGCAATCTCGGCAATGACTCGATCGACGGCGGCGGCGGCAATGATTCCCTGCGCGGCGGGCAGGGCAACGACACCATCACCGGCGGCGACGGCAACGACGTGATCAGCGGCGACCTGGGCGTCGATCGGCTGACCGGCGGCAGCGGCGTAGACATGTTCCTGTTCGGCGGCAACGCTTCGCTGTTCGGCAGCGCATCGGCCGACATCGTCACCGATTACCAGGACGGCACCGACCGCATCCATGTCGGCTATGCCGTCGAGGCGGTGCTGACCGGCGCGGCCCAGGCCAGCTTCGCCGCCGCCACGACCGCCGCCCAGCAGCTGTTCGACGGCCGCGCCGGCAATGGCGAGGTGGCGGTGATCGGCGTCGGTTCGGACAGCTACATCTTCTATTCGAGCAACAATGGCGCGGCGGCGGATTCGGCGATCCAGCTCACGGGGATCGGCGCGTCTGTGCTCGCGGTGAGCGACTTCATCTGATCCAAGGCTTGTGCGGGCGGCGGGGCAAGGCCTCGTCCCGCCGTCCGCATCCCCCGCGCCGTATCAGTCCGACGCAGCGGTGACGAGCAGGCTGCCCTCGTTCGCACCCTCGAACAGGTCGAGGAAGGATTCCGGCAGCTTCGCGAAGCCGTGGCGGATATCCTGCCGGGCGACGAGCTTGCCTTCGCGGAACCACTGGCGGATCGTCTGGCGCGCGGCGGCGACCCCGTCGGCGAAGTCGCCGAGCACGAAGCCCTCGATCCGGACGCGCCAGTAGACCAGCTTCATCATGTCGCGCGGCCCCGGCGCGGGATCATCGCTGTTATAGGCGGAAACCTGGCCGCACACCGCGATCCGGCCGCGCGGGGCGATATTCTCCATCACCGCGTCCAATATCTCGCCGCCGACATTGTCGAAGAAGACGTCGACACCATCGGGGCACAGCTCGCGCAGCCGTGCGGAGACGTCCTCGCCCTTATAGTCGATCGCGCCGTCGACGCCGAGCGTGTCGAGCAGCCAGGCGCATTTCTCGGGCCCGCCGGCGATGCCGATCACGCGGCAGCCATGGATGCGCGCGAACTGGCAGGCCATGGTGCCAACCGATCCGGCAGCGCCCGACACCACCACCGTCTCGCCGGGCGCGGGCTTGCCGATGCCGAACAGGCCGTAATAGGCGGTGAGGCTGTTGAGCGAGAGCGGGCCCATCATCTCCATCAGGTCGATGTCGCCCTCGATCGGATAGACCGGAACCTCCGTCTTCGCGGGATTGAGCAGGCTGTAATCCTCCCAGCGCGCGACGGTGTTGACCTGGGTGCCGACCGGATAGTCGGGATTGTTGGACGCGATCACCTCCGCGCCGACGACGCCGGTGACGGGCGTGCCCAGCGGCACCGACGCGCGGTAGCTGCGCCCCGGCGGGTTCATGAAGTTGCGCATGGTGGGCGCGCAGGCGAAGACGCGGTTGTTCAGCAGGATCTCGCCGGGTTCGAGATCGGGAATGGCGAACGGAGTCTCGCGATATTCGAAGTCGCCGAGCTTGAGCTTGCCCTGTGGCCGCGCCGCGAGCAGCCATTGCCGGTTCAGCAGGGTCTTGTCGTCAGCCATTTCCGTCCCCTCATTCTTATGCAAAGGCGCTCGAGTCCCATGACGGCGATGTCCGGGAAACAAGCACAACCGCCAGCTTGCGGAGCCGGATCGGTCAGATCGGGATGTCGGTCTTGTACTTCACGCATTTGAGCGCGAAGTGCGAGGAGGAGGCGGCGACGTCCTGGGCCAGGATCTCCTGCATCAGGATCTTCTCATATTCCTGCACATTGCCGACGACGATGCGGACCAGATAGTCCCATTCCCCCGACATCGAATAGCATTCCATGATGTTGGGATGCTGCCGGGCGAAGTCCTCGAAACAGTGGCGGGCGTCGAGGTCGTGCGCCTTCATCCGGACCTGGCAGAGCACGTCGAGCCCGCGCCCGACGGCTTCGCGGTCGAGCAGGCGCACCGTCGGCCCCAGCACGCCGCGTTCCTCGAGCGCCCGAATGCGGCGCCAGCAGGATGCCTGCGAGGCGCGCACCTCGATCGCCAGTTCGGCATGGCTGATATTGCCGCGCTTCTGCAGGCAGGCCAGGATCTTGCGGTCGAGCGGATCGAGCGAGGGAAGAGTGGAATCTTTCATGGAACCGGGAAATCCTGGATCAGACAATTCAGAAATCCCGCTATGTGCCGCGAATATGAAAAGCAATATGCAGGGATGATGAGCTACACCGCTCCCCGATAAATGGAATGATGGGAGGTTCGCATGTCGCTCGATACCGTCGCACCGGCGCCCCGGCCGGAGGGCGAGACGGGGACCGGCCTGTTTCCGGGCGGGCTGGGGCCGCAGCCCGCCGATTCCCTGCTGGCGCTGATCGGGGCCTTCCGGGCCGACCGGCGGGCGGGCAAGATCGATGTCGGGGTGGGCGTCTATCGCGACCCGCAGGGGCGGACCCCGGTGCTGCGCGCGGTTAAGGAGGCGGAGCGCCGCCTGGTCGCCGGGCAGGAGACCAAGGCCTATCTGGGGCCGGAAGGCGACGCCGGCTTCTTCGAGGCGCTGAAACCGATCATCTTCGGCGACGCCGACCATGGAGCGAGGCTCGTCGGCCTGCAGACGCCCGGCGGCACCGGGGCGCTGCGGCTGGCGGCCGAACTGATCGCTCGGTTCAACCCGCAGGCGCGGATATGGGTGGGCGAACCGACCTGGCCCAATCATCACCCGATCCTGCAGGCCGCGGGGCTCGAAATCATGGCCTATCAGCATTTCGACGTCGCGACCCAGCGGCTGACCTTCGCTCGCGCGCTTGACGCGCTGAGCCGGGCGCGGCGTGGCGATGTCGCGTTGCTGCACGGCTGCTGCCACAATCCGGTCGGCGCCGATTTCGACATGACGCAATGGCGCGAACTGGCGCAGCTGATGCGCGAGCGCGGCGTGCTGCCGCTGATCGACCTCGCCTATCAGGGCCTGGGCAGGGGGCTGGACGAGGACGCGGCGGGCGCCCGCATCCTGCTCGAAACCGTGGGGGAAGGGCTGCTGGCCTATAGCTGCGACAAGAATTTCGGCCTTTATCGCGAGCGGGTGGGGGCGCTCTATGCGCTGGCCGGCGAAGCGGCGGCGGCCGGGGTGGTGCAGTCCAACCTGCTCGCCCTCGCCCGCGCCAACTGGTCGATGCCGCCCGATCATGGCGCGGCGATCGTCCGGGTCATCCTGTCCGATCCGGCGCTGGCCGCCGACTGGCGCACCGAACTGGCCGAGATGCGCGATCGCATCCGGGGCATCCGCGCGCTGCTGGCCGATGCCGACCCCCGGCTGGCGCCGCTGCGCGGCCAGCAGGGCATGTTCTCCACCCTGCCGCTTACCCCGCAACAGGTGGCGCGGCTGCGCGACGAGCGCGGAATCTACATGCCCGCATCGGGCCGCATCAACCTTGCCGGCCTGACCGCCGAGACCATTCCCACCTTCGTCGACGCGCTGGCCTCGCTCCGCTGAGCGCGGCCGCCGCGTCCCCGGCGCCGTCAACCCATGACGTAGATGGATTTGGTGTTGTGATAGGCGTTGAGGGCTTCCGGCCCGAACTCGCGCCCCATGCCGGAGGCCTTCACGCCGCCGAAGGGAGCGCCGATCGAGGGGAGGTAGCCGTTGATGCCGATGGTGCCGGTGACGACCCTGCGGGCGACGTCGGTGGCATGGGCGCTGTCGGCGCTCCAGACGGAGCCGCCGAGGCCGGCGGGGTTGTCGTTGGCGATGCGGATGGCGTCCTCCTCGCCATCATGGGGGATGACGGCGAGGACGGGGCCGAAGATCTCCTCCTGGGCGATGCGGGCGTGGTTGTCGACATCGGCGAAGATGGTGGGCTGGACGAACCATCCGCGGTTGCTGTGGGAGGGGCGTCCGCCGCCGGCGACGAGGCGGGCCTCGTTCTTGCCGATGGAGATATAGTTTTCGACGCGGTCGCGGTGGGCGGAGGAGGCGAGGGGGCCGAGCTGGGTATCGGGATCGAGGGCGTCGCCGATGACGAGCGAGTTGGCGAGGCCGGCGAGGGCATCGACGATTTCGGCATAGCGGCGGCGGGGTGCGAGGATGCGGGTTCCCAGATAGCAGGTCTGGCCGTTGTTGAGCAGGGAGGCCATGGGGACGCCCTGGATGAAGGCATCGAGATCGACATCGTCGAGGAGGATGGCGGCGGACTTTCCGCCGAGTTCGAGGGTGACGGGTCGGAGCAGTTCGCCGCAGGTTCGGGCGATGGCGCGTCCGGCGGCGGTGGAGCCGGTGAAGGCGACCTTGTCGATGCCGGGATGGGCGATGAGATAGGCGCCGACGTCGCGGTCTGCTGCGACCCAGTTGAGGACGCCCGGGGGCACGCCGGCCTCGAGGGCGGCCTCGGCGAGGATGTAGCTGTCGAGAACGGTGCCGGGGGAAGGCTTGATGACCATGGTGCAGCCGGCGGCCATGGCGGGGGCGATCTTGCTGATGGCGAGGGTGACGGGGAAGTTCCAGGGGATGATGGCGGCGACGACGCCGATGGGGCTGTGCTCGACGCGGGTTTCGCGGCCCATCTGGGAGGGGCGGATGTCGGGCTGTCCGAGGGATCGGGCGAGATCGGCATAATATTGGCCGAGGCCGAGGGAGAAGCCGCCTTCGAGGGCGCGGCTGACGGCGATGGGCATGCCGTTCTGGGTGCTGACGGAGCGGGCGATATCCTCGCTGCGGGCGGTGAGGGCGGCGAGGAAGCGTTCGATGACGGAGGCGCGCTCGGCGGGGGAGGCATCGGCCCATCCGGAGGCATGGAGCGCCTTGCGGGCGGCGGCGACGGCCGCGTCGATATCGGCCTCAACACCCTCGGGCACCGTGCCGATCGCTTCCCCGCTCGACGCATCGACCAGCGTGAAGCGCCGGTCGCTCGCCGGCTCCACCCAATCACCGCCAATGAAGAACGATCCCCGCAACTGCTCCATTGTCCCTCTCCCTTATGGACGATTCCGCCTAGGTGCGCCCGGCGCCGGGCGCGGCGCGATCAGAGGCGCGTGGCCGCACCGATCATCAGGGCGGCGCCGACCAGCAGGCCGATCTTCGCCATCGATGCGGACTCGCCGTAGACGGTGACGGCGACGATCAGGATGCCGATTTGCAGCGACACGGTGATGATCGGCGTGAGGACGCTGAGATCGACGCCGCCATGCACGAGGCGTGCCGAGATGCCGATGCTGACCACGAACGCGACGATGCAGATGATCGTCGGCCAGATCGCGGTGAAGCCGCGCGTAGCGGGGATCAGCGACAAGGCGATGAACTGGCCGATGACGGTCGCAATAAAACCAGCGATGATCGGAAATGATAGTGCCGGCATGTCATACCTCCCTTATGATCAGTCCAGGATCTTCTGGTCGTAGAAATCGAGATACATCCGGCCTTCCATGACGAAGGCCTCCAGCTGTTCGAGCTGATCGAGCGCGGCGAGCTGCCGGACGATGTGATATTGCGTCGGCATGTCCTGCCAGTCGGGCCGGTTGAAGCGGATCCGGCCGGTGCCGACCCTGATCGAGGGGGCGGGCTGCGGATCGCGCAGATTGGCCTCCCCCGGCAGCGGCGACAGGGTGAGATAATCGGCGTCGGCCTGATCCCACTGCCCGCTGCGCGGGATATATTTGTGCGAGATGATCCCCGCGCCCGCGCTCTGCCCGATATCGGCCAGCAGTTCGGCGCTGGGGGCAGCGTCGCAGGACAATTCCATTTCGGCGAAGGTGAAATCCTCCCAACTCGCGCGGATATGCGTCCTGCCGTTCCAGTCCCGTGGCTCAGGCAGCTGGGCGTAGAGCTTGGGGTGGCCGAGCTGCTCCCGGCCGGTGATGATCGGATCGCCGAGATTTTCCCACATCACCGCCTGATATTGGCCATCGGTGATGTCGCCGCCGGCCGAAGACGCATGGCGGACCGGGATCAGCATCGACAGGAGGTTATAGCCGCGCCCCGCCAGCCAGGGGATGTCGCGCAGGCAGAAGAACTGGAAGGTCACGGTCGGCTCCCCGCGCAGGGCGAGGCCGTCCGGCAGCAGCGCGCCGATCTGGTCGCCACGGCCCCGGAAGCGCACCACGAAGCGCCGCACGCTGATCGGGCCGGACCGGAAATCGCCATGATCGGGGGCCTGGCGCGGGCCGCCGGCGACGCCGAAGCTGGCCGGCATGATCCGGATCGCGGGCCTGGGGTTGTGATCCATCATCTGTCCTTTGCGTCAGAAGCGCGAATGGGTTGGCGCGCCGAGATGGGTGGGGCCGACCGAGCGGGCATATTTCTCGGCCAGGCCGCCGACCCAGTCCGGTGGCGGCGTCCAGCCGCTGCGGCGGCGGGCGAATTCCTCGTCGCTGATGCGAACGTCGATCGTGCCGCGTTCGGCGTCGATCCGGATGATGTCGCCATCGCGCACCAGCGCGAGCGGACCGCCGCTGTGGGCTTCGGGCGAGACATGGGCGACGCACAGCCCGCCGGTTCCGATCGGCCAGCGGCCATCGGTGACGAGAGCGACATCCTGCCCCATGCCGCGACGGCGGATCGGGGAGGGCGCCTCCAGCATTTCGCGCATGCCCGGGCTGCCCCTGGGCCCCTCGCCACGGACGATGATGACGTCGCCGGCCTTGAAGCGGCCTTCGGCGATGCCCTTGCGCGCTTCCCGATCGCCGTCGAACACCCGCGCCGGCCCCTCGAAGACCAGCCGGGGAAGGTCCGCCGTCTTCACGATGCAGCCATCGGGGGCGAGATTGCCCTGCAGCACCCTGATTCCGCTATCCGACTGGAAGGGATCGTCGCAGCCCCGGATCACCCGGCCGTCGGGCGCGCGCGCATCGGCCAGCGCGGCGGACAGCGGCCGCCCGTCATTGGTCGGCGTTTCGCCGTGCAGCAGGCCGCCGTCGAGCAGCGCGCGGAACACGACGGGCAATCCTCCGGCGCGGTGCAGATCGAGCAGGAAATGGGGGCCGTTGGGCGCGACGCTGGTGATGCGGGGCGTGCGGCGCAGTATCGCCGCCATGTCCTTCAGCTCGAAGCGGATTCCGGCCTCGTTCGCGATCGCCGGCAGATGCAGAAGCATGTTGGAGGAGCCGCGCGTGGCGGCGACCATCGTCACGGCATTCTCGAGGCTTTCGCGGGTGACCCAGTCGCGCGGCAGCAGGCCGCCCTGCATCAGCAGCCGCACCGCATGTTCGCCGGCCTTGCGGGCCAAGTCGGTTCGCTGCGGGAAGACGGCGGGCATGGTGGTGCTGCCGAGCGCGGAGAAGCCCATGATCTCGGCGCTGGCGGAGGCGGTGCTCGCCGTGCCCTGGACGGGGCAGGTGCCGATCGTCACCACCGTATCCCGGTTCAGGTCCTCCAGCCCGGTTTCGGATATCTCGCCGAGCGCGGCGCGGTCCATGTCGCCGAATATCCGGTAGAGATTGAGATCCTGCCCGTCCCGGTGGCCCTGAATGGCGGGGCCGCCATGGATATAGACGCCGGGGATGTTCACCCGCGTCATTGCCATCAGCATGCCGGGAACGGTCTTGTCGCAGGCGCCCAGCGCCACGACGGCATCGTAACGCTGCCCCTCCAGCACCAGTTCGACCGAGTCCGCGACGACTTCGCGCGAGATCAGGCTGTATTGAGGGCCATGGTCGTGCGCCAGGGTCCATACGTCGGATATCGAGACAGTGGTGAACTCGCGCGCCGTCGCGCCGGCGACTTCGACGCCGAGCTTGGCCGCCGCCGCCTGGGGGGCGAGCGACATCGCGCAGGGGCTGACCTCGCCATGGGTGTGGACCACCCCGACGAACGGCCTGGCGATGGCATCGTCGCCCAGGCCGGTCGCGCGCAGATGGTGGCGTTGCGGCGCACGCATCGGCCCCTCAAGCGCCGATCGAGAGCGCTCGGTTGCTTTGGTCATCATCGTCTCCACTTTCGCCGGGGCCGAACCGTTCGGATCAGCCGGGCGTCGTCCCGTCGCCGGCCGTCACGCCTCCGAAAAGGTGTGCGTCACGAAATCCAGAAGTTGATCGAGCTGCCCGGGCGCGGTGAGGGAATGCCCGCCCGGGAAGGTGCTCAATCGCTTGTCCCCGGAGCCCAGCGCCTCGAAAATCTCGCGCTGGCCCCCGTTGGAGAAAATCTCGTCCCCGGCCTTGATCTGGAAGAGGGCGGGGATGGTCATCCGCCGCGCGTCGCCGATCAGCCGCTCGGCCTGGCCCCAGTCGGTGCCCCACATTCCCATCGCGGCGGCCTTGATGCGGGCATCGGCCGCGCAGACCGGGATCCCATAGGCTGTTCCCATCGAGACGCCGAACCAGGCGACGCGATCGGGATCGGCCCAGCCGCGCTCCAGCACCGCGTCGAGGGCTTGGCGCCAGTCGGATACCATGCCGTCTATGCCCGCATCGTCCTGCCAATAGCGGCGGAAGACGCCGAGCATCTCCATCAGTTCAAGCTGTTCGGCGCGGCGCTGGCCATGGATGGGGCCGTCGATCAGCAGGACCGCGCTGCCCGTCCGTTCGACGATCGAACGGGCGAGATTGTCCGAATTCTCGTGCCGCTTGTGCAGGGGGCCGCCATGCTGGAGCAGGGTCAGCGCGGGCGGCACCCCTGCCGACGGCTTCGCGTTCCAGAAGGTGCCGGGCACGACATGGCTGTCCAGCCGCAACGAGAAGTCGAAGCTCTCGTCGGTATCGCGTCCGTCGATGATGATGTCGAAGGGCATCGGGCGATCCTCAGCCGGCCGTCATGCCGCCGTCGATCACGATCCCGGCGCCGGTGATGTGCCGGGCGGCATCGGATGCAAGGAAGCAGATGGTCTGGGCGATCTCCCCGGCCGAGCAGGCGACGCCGATCGGCACGACCTTCCGGGCGACCTCGTCGGCGCTCAGGACGCTTGCTCCTTCGGAGAGCGTGTCGGAAAGCGCGCCGACCTCGTCGGGGCCGTGCTTGTGCCAGGCGGGGGTGTCGACGATGCCGGGATGCACCGAATTGACGCGGACGCCGTTGCGAAGCTCCGCGCATTCGAGCGCGACCGCCTTCGTCATCATCTCGATCGCGGCCTTGGACCCGCAATAGGCCGCCATCCGCGCGACCCCCTTCATCGCGAGCGCCGACGACATGTTCACCACGGCGCCCCCGCCCGATCGCGCGATCCGGGGGATGCCGTGCTTCATGCCGAGGAAGGTGCCCTCCACGTTGATCGACAGGATGCGGCGCAGATCCTCGACCGGCATCGCGAAGGTCTCGGCGATGATCGACTTGCCGGCGCAGTTCACGAGGATGCGCAGCCCGTCCGCATGATCGTCGGTCAGGGCGAGCGCGGCTTCCCATTCGGCCTCCAGCGCCACGTCCAGCCGCAATGCGCGTGCCCTGCCTCCGGCACGTCCGATCAGATCGACGGTTGCTTCGGCCGATGCGCGGTCATAGTCCGTGACCCAGACGAACGCGCCACGGGCGGCCAGGGCAAGGCAGGTCTCGCGGCCGATGCCGCTTCCTCCTCCGGTGACGAGCGCCGCGCGCCCTTCGAATTCCAACATGATCTCTCCCTGACGATCGCCCGCCGCGCCGCCGCGTCGCAGGCCTCCGTCCCGAACCAGGAGGCCCCAGGCCTCGTTGGAGAGCATGGATAGGATGCAAGTGAATGGCGGACTAGCGTGATTCGAATTATGCAAGCCATAGGCTGTAGGCTATGATTGACGGCCGAAACGTTGGACGAGCGGCGCCGCCATGAAGAGACCGCCGTGAAGAGAGGGGCTCGACCGTGAACCTGCGCAGTCTTCGTTATTTCCTCAAGGTGACGGAATATGGCAGCATCACCCGCGCGGCGGTCGGCCTGCACATCACCCAGCCATCGCTGACCCAGCATCTCAAGCAGCTCGAGGAATATTTCGAAACGCCGCTGTTCATGCGGCACGGGCGCGGGATCGTGCTGACCGAGGCCGGCCGGCTGCTGCGCCTGAAGGGCGAGATACTGATCGACCAGATCGAGGACCTGCGCAGCGAGGTGGAACAGAGCGCGGCCACGCCGCGCGGGACGATCGCGGTGGGGATGCCGATTTCCTGGTCCGAACTGGTGACCTATCCGGTGATCGAGCGGTACCGCCGCGAGTTTCCCGATGTCCGCATCAAGCTTGTCGTCAATGCCAGCGAGGCGCTGGCCACCGCCATGGACAACAGCGAGATACAGCTCGCGGTGCTGACCGAGACCGACGACCCCGGCCGTTTCTGGTCGACGCCGATCATGGAGGAGCGGGTGTTCCTGGTGGGGCCGGCATCATCGGGTCTTCGCGAGGACAAGCCGGTCACCCTCAACGACCTGATAGACTATCCGATGATCATCCCCCTCAACATGACGCTGGTGATGCGGCGGGTGGATCGCGCGCTCGCATCGGCGGGGCTCTCGCTCAACGGCGTGCTGGAAGCGCCGTCGACCAACATCCTGCCGTTGATCGAGAAGGGAGTCGGCTTCTCGACGATGTCGGCGGCCGGGCTGCCGCCGACGGGGCCGGGCAGCCCGTTCGCCGCGACGCAGATTTCCGGCATGTCGATGGCCTGGGCGATCGCGACGCCGAAGAACCGGCCGAAGACGGCGGCGGTATCGGCGTTCGAGACGCTGCTGATCGAACAGATCCGGACGGCGGTATCCTCCGGCCGCTGGCGGACCGGGCGGATCTTCGACGAGCCGGTCGACCTGACCAAGCCGGCCGCGACCGGCGCGCCTTCCAAGCTGCGGCTGTAGGAGGAGGGCCCGGTCACGCGCCGGGCCTCTCCCATGATCCACGCAATGGAGCGGCTCCGACAGGGCCTGGCCGGTGATCATAGGTGAACGCCTATGGATCACATAAAATTTATCGAGCTAGTCCAACGTAACGGACGCTTCTATTTCCGCGACAGGCATCGGCTTCGGCGACCGGCACCCGAATGGCGCAGCGTCGCATGATGTGTCGGACTGATGATGGAAGCATCCGGCCATCCATCTTCACATGCACGGTAGAAAAAATGTGGGAAAGGGGAGAAACCATGATTTCTTATTCCAATAGTCGCAAGCACAAGCAGCGGACCATGTTCGCATCCCGGCTGTCCTTTCTCCTCCTGTGCACCGGCCTGACGCCGGCCTCGCTCTACGCGCAGTCCGCCAATCCGGCGGCGGCGGACGCGGCGGATGGAGCCGACCAGCTGCAGGAGATCGTCGTGACCGCCCAGCGGCGCGAGCAGAACCTTCAGGACACGCCGGTCGCCGTGAGCGCCTTCAACGCGCAGCAACTGCTGAGCAGCGGTGTCGCGAACGTCAGGGATCTCGCGCATGTCGATGCGTCGCTGAACATCCCGTCGGCCGCCGGCGTCTACCTGCCCTTCCTGCGCGGCATCGGCAACAGCGCCGGCGGCAATGTGGGCAATGAATCGAGCGTCGCGGGCTATATCGACGACGTCTATTATTCGCGCCTTTCCACCGCCTATCTCGCGCTTGGCAGCATGGAGCGGGTCGAGGTGCTGAAGGGGCCGCAGGGCACGCTGTTCGGGCGCAACTCGTCGGGCGGCGCGATCCAGATGTTCACGAAGGACCCGGGGCAGACCGCCGAAGTGAACGGCATGCTCGGCTATGCCAATTATGACCGGCTGAGCGGGCAGCTCTATGCCGCCACGCCGATCACCGAGACGCTCGGCTGGAACATCTCCCTCGGCGGGGTCAACCAGCGCGACGGCTGGGGCAAGAGCATCACCACCGGCGAGGACGCCTATCTGGAGAAATATGCCACGGTCCGTTCCAAGCTGGTCTGGGAACCGGGCGCCGGAACGCGGATCAAGCTGGTCGGCTTCTATGCCTATTCGAAGGGCGACATGGGCCTGACCCAGGACCGGCACAGCGGAAGCTATGGATCGTCGCCCAACTGGGCCGCATTTGGCAGGCCCTTCCCGGCGGGCTATCCGAACCCCGCCGTCGTGCTGCCGTCGCTGGCCGATGTGCCGGGCGGCCATTTCTACGACAACCGGCTGAACTTCAAGAATTTCCAGCGCGAGGAAGGATATGGCGCATCCCTGCGGATCGATCAGGAGATAGGCTTTGCCGATTTCGTGTCGATCAGCGCCTTCCGCAACTCGAAGGGCCAGGGCCATTACGATGCCGATTACAGCGCGCAGAATTTCTTCTTCGGCGACCTGAACAATATCGACCGGCAGTGGAGCCAGGAGTTCCAGCTGAAATCGCGGCGCGGCAGCGCCATCGACTGGATCGTCGGCGCCTTCTACCTCCATTCGAAGGCCGGCTATAATCCGGTCCAGGTTCGCGGCGATCTCCTGAACGCGCTGATCGCGCCGGGTGGCGCGCAGAATCTCTACGGCCGGCAGCTCGTCAACAGCTACTCGGTCTACGGCCAGGCCACCGCGCCGCTGTCGGAGAAGACCAACCTTACGCTGGGCCTGCGCTACACCCGCGACGAGGTGAGCGGCCTCGGCCGTACCACGGCGACCATCCCCGGCGTCGGCGAGGTACCGATCGCGCCCAATTTCACTGCGGCGCGGACCTATAAGCGCGTCACCTGGAAGGGCGCGCTCGACCACCACCTGAGCGACGATCTGATGGCCTATGCGTCGATCAGCCGGGGCTACAAGGCGGGAACGTTCAACACCTTCTCGCTCGATACGGTGCCGGCGGATCCCGAGACGGTCGATGCCTATGAGATCGGCCTCAAGTCGGAACTGTTCGACCGGCGGGTCCGCCTGAACGGCGCGGTGTTTTGGAACGACATCAAGAATCCGCAGGTCCTGACCATCATCAGCAAGGGCCTGGCGGTCGGCATCGGCCTGACCAACGCGCAGAAGGCGCGGGTCAAGGGCGCCGAGGTCGGCATGGAAGCGGTCGCGGCCGATGGGCTGAAGCTGCGCGGTGCGCTGACCTATCTCGACGCCAAATATCGCAGCTTCGTCAATGCGCCCTTCTATACCCTCAACGGGAGGACGCTGGTGGGACCGGCGCTGGGCGATGCCAGTGGCTTCCGTCTGCCCAATGTGCCAAAGTGGCGCCTGAGCGTCGGCGCCAATTACACGGTGGAGACGGGCGCCGGGACCTGGGTTGGCGACGTCAGCGCCAACCATACCGGCGGCTTCCCGTGGACCGCCGACAACCGCATCTCCGAGAAGGCCGTCACGCTGATCAACGCCTCGCTCAACTTCACGCCTTCGAGCCTCGACTGGCTGACGGTGGGGCTGTGGGGCAAGAATCTGGGCGACGTCCAGCATTACTCGATCACCCAGGCCTCCACCGGCCCGGCGGGCGACATCGGCGGCCATATCTCGAGCGCGGCGGCGCCGCGCACCTATGGTGCATCCGTTTCGTTCAAGTTCTGATCGGGACCCGGGCGCCGCTGGAACGGCGCCCGGGCTCATCGCGAAGCAAGTCAACATGCGGGAAGAAGAATGTCGGAAGCTGTAGCGGGCACGGACGCCTTCCGGCGCTGGACGGTCGGCGATATCCGGATCACCCGGATATTGGAATTGCCGCCGATGGCGTTCGACCCGGCGGATTTCCTGCAGACGACCCGCGAGGAGGTGCTCCGCCGGCGGGCGTGGCTGGTCCCCGATTATGCCACCGAAGCCGGCGACATCATCCTGCACTTCCAGGCCTTCATCATCGAAGCCGGCGGCAAGCGGATCATGGTCGATCCCTGTATCGGCAACGGCAAGCCGCGCGTCCCCGCGGCGCTCGACATGCTGGACACGCCCTTTCTCCAGCGGCTCGAAAGCGCCGGCTTTCCCAGGGAGAGCATCGATTTCGTGCTGTGCACCCATCTGCATGTCGACCATTGCGGATGGAATACGATGCTGGTCGACGGCCGCTGGGTGCCGACCTTTCCCAATGCGCGCTATTTCTTCGCCAGGGGCGAGTTCGAGCATGCGCGGGTCGATGGCAGCGATCCCAACGCCCGCGCGATCTTCGAGGATTCGGTGCAGCCGATCGTCGATGCCGGTCTCGCCGACCTGATCGAGCCCGACCATCCGATAGTGGAGGGAGTGAGGCTGGAGGCGACCCCCGGGCACACGCCGGGCCATTGTTCGGTGGTCATCTCGTCCGGGGGCCAGCAGGCCATATTGACCGGCGACGTGATCCATCACCCGATCCAGACGTCGATGCCGGACGTATCGAGCAATTTCTGCTGGGACGGCGAAATCGGACGGGCGACGCGCAGGGCCATGCTGGAACGTGTCGCCGCCGCACGGGCGATCATGATCCCCCCGCATTTCGCGGGGCCGACGGGCGTGTACCTGACGCCCGATGGAGAGGCGTGGCGCGTCGAGGAAGCGTGATCCGTACGCAGCCCGTGCCCTGACACGCGCTAGTCGGGCCGCGCAGGATCATCATTGCAGGCTTGGGGACTCCGATGGGTATCAACCCAATATTCAACGACAACAGGTTGAAGCTGGGCACCTTCTGCACCAATGGGCGGGGCGCTTCGCACACGCTGGTTCCCGAGGCCAACCGGCTGGACTGGCCGCTGGCGGTGAAGCTGGCCCAGATGGTCGACCGGGCCGGGTTCGAGGCGGTCGTGCCCTATGCGCGCTGGAAGGGCTATATCGCGGGGAAGCCCCATCATGTGTCGGGCGAGGTGCTCGATCCCTATAGCTGGGCGGCGGGGATCGCGCAGGCGACCGAGCAGATCGGCGTTTTCGTCACCTCGCATGCGCCCACCATCCATCCGCTGCTGGCCGCCAAGCAGACCGCCACGATCGACATCATTTCGAACGGACGCCTGGCGCTCAACGTGGTCGGCGGCTGGAACCGGCCGGAACTGGAAATGTTCGGCGCGCCGCTAAAGGAGCATGACCAGCGCTACGATCATCTTGCCGAATGGCTGCACATCATAAGGACGGTCTGGGATTCGGAAGAAGAGTTCGACCATCAGGGCGAGTTCTTCAACATCCTGCGGGGCTTCCTGCTGCCAAAGCCGATCCAGCGACCGGGACCTGCGATCATGAACGCGGGCCTTTCGGATCGCGGAAGGCTGTTCGCCTGCGAACATGCCGATTTGTGCTTCGTCGGCCTGAAGGCGGAGGATTTCGAAAGCGTCCGCGCCGAAGTGGACAAGTATAAGCGGACGGCCCGCGAGCGCTTCGGCCGCAAAGTCCAGGTCTGGGCGCACAGCTTCGTCGTCCAGCGCGACAGCCAGAAGGAAGCCGAGGATTATCTTCGATATTATGCGGTGACCCATCAGGACCGGGAAGCCATCGACGCGCATATCGGCGGATCGATCGCCGAAGTGCATGACATGCCGCCGGCGGTCTGGGACGCGCTTCGCCTGCGGTTCGCGGCGGGCTTTGGCGGCTTTCCGCTGGTGGGGACCGCTGAACGCATAACCGAAAGACTGGAGATGATGTCGAGGGCCGGGCTCGACGGCGTGCTGCTGACCTGGGTCGATTATCTCGACGGCGTCGAACGGTTCAATCGCGATGTCCTGCCGATGCTCGAGCAGGCCGGATTGCGCCGGGCCGCGCCGCCGCGACATCGGGCCGGCGGCGAGCAAGAGCCCACAGGATCAATGCCCTTAGCGGAGTAGCATCATGGCACATTATCTGAAGCGCGGGGCGACCGCGGAGGCGAAGGCGGAGACCAACCGCCAGGTTCGCGATACGGTGGAGGGGATCCTCTCCGACATCGAGGCGCGCGGCGACGATGCGGTGCGCGAGCTTTCGATCAGGTTCGATAAATGGGATCGGGACAGCTACCGGCTGACCGACGCCGAGATCCAGGCCTGCATCGACACGCTGCGCCCGCAGGACATCAGGGATATCGAGTTCGCGCAGCGGCAGGTGCGCAACTTCGCCCAGATCCAGCGCGACAGCATGAAGGACGTCGAGGTCGAGACGCTGCCAGGGGTGGTGCTGGGCCACAGGAACCTGCCGCTGAACGCGGCCGGCTGCTACGTGCCCGGCGGCAAATATCCGCTGCTGGCCAGCGCGCACATGTCGGTGATTACCGCCAAGGTGGCGGGTGTTCCCCGCGTCGCGACCTGCGCGCCGCCGTTCCAGGGCAGGCCCGCCCCGGCGATCGTCGCCGCGCAGGCGATGGCCGGCGCCGACGAGATATATTGTCTTGGCGGCATCCAGGCGGTCGCGGCGATGGGGCTGGGGACCCAGTCGATCGCGCCGGTCGATATCCTTGTCGGCCCCGGCAACGCCTTCGTCGCGGAGGCCAAGCGCCAGCTGTTCGGCCGGGTCGGCATCGACCTGTTCGCGGGGCCGACCGAGACGCTGGTGATCGCCGACGAGATCGGCTGCGATGGCGAACTGGCGGCGACCGACCTGCTGGGCCAGGCCGAGCATGGCCCCGACAGCCCGGCGGTGCTGCTGACCACCAGCGAGACGCTGGCGCGCGAGACGATGGCGTGGATCGACCGGCTGCTGGATATCCTGCCGACCGCGGACATCGCCCGGCGCGCCTGGGACAGCTACGGCGAGGTGATCGTCGCGGAGGACGATGCGGAGATGGTGCGCATCGCCGACGAGATCGCGTCCGAGCATGTCCAGGTGATGACCGCCGACCCGGATTATTTCCTGAAGAACATGACCAATTATGGCGCGCTGTTCCTGGGCGCGCGCACCAATGTGTCATTCGGCGACAAGGTGATCGGCACCAACCATACCCTGCCGACGAAGAAGGCAGCGCGCTACACCGGCGGCCTGTGGGTGGGCAAGTTCATCAAGACCTGCACCTATCAGCGCGTCACCAGCGACGAAGCCTCCGCGATGATCGGCGAATATTGCAGCCGCCTGTGCGACCTGGAGGGCTTCGCCGGACATGGCGAGCAGGCCAATATCCGCGTCCGTCGCTACGGCCATCGCGACGTTCCCTATGCCGGCCGCGCCGAGCCGGTCGGGGCCTGACATGGCGCTGCCCAAAACCCCCAGCCTGCGCCTCGACGGCCGCCGCGCCGTCGTGACCGGGGCCGGGCGCGGCATCGGGCTGGCGCTGGCGGCGGCGCTGGCCGAAGCCGGCGCGGCGGTGACACTCGCTGCCCGGTCAGGCGATGAGATCGAGGCGGCGGCGGAGGCGATCCGGGCCGAAGGCGGCATGGCCGATGCGGCGACGCTCGACGTTGCCGACCTCGGCGCCGTCCGGGCGTTTTTCGATGGCCGTCCGGCCTTCGACGTGCTCGTCAACAATGCCGGCACCAACCGGCCGAAGCCGATGATGGACGTCAGCGAGGCCGATTTCGACGCGGTGCTGGACCTGAACCTGAAGAGCGCCTTCTTCGTCGCCCAGGCCTGCGTGCAGCGGATGATCGCCGAAGGGGCCAAGGGCAGCCTGATCCATATCGGATCGCAGATGGGCCATGTCGGCGGCGCCAGCCGTTCGCTCTATTGCGCCTCCAAATGGGCGATCGAGGGGATGAACAAGAGCTTCGCGCTCGATCTCGCCCCGCATGGCATCCGATCGAACGTCATCGCCCCGACCTTCATCGAGACGCCGATGACCCGGCCCTTCTTCGAGGATGGGGATTTCAAGGCGCGCGTCCTCGCCAAGATCACGCTGGGTCGCATCGGTAGCGTCGAGGACCTGATGGGAGCGGCGCTTTTTCTTGCCGGCGATGCTTCCGCCTTGATGACGGGCACCAGTCTGCTCGTCGATGGCGGCTGGACCGCCGATTAGGGGCGAATGCGATGCTGTTACATGAAGCATTCGACTATCATGCGGGAAGCCGGGGCGGGCAGGTGCTGTCGCGGATGGGTGGGGTCGAGCTGAGCTATGGTGCGGGGCGTGCGCGGTCGATCGCGATGGCGTCGGCGCTGCTGGGTCTGGGGGTGAAGCCGGGCGACCGGGTGGTGACGATCCTGGGCAATTCGATCGACGCGCTGCTGCTGATCCATGCGGCGTCGCGGACGGGGATCGTGTGCGTGCCGCTGAACTGGCGGCTGGCGCCGCGCGAATGGGTGGGGATGATCGAGGACGCCGGGGCGCGGGTGGTGATCGCGGACCCGGCGCATGGCGAGGCGCTGGAGGCGGCGGGGGGCCGGCCTGAAGTGGCGATCTGCTCGCGGGGGGCGCTGCCGGGCTGGCTGAGCCTGGACGAGCTGGTGGAGCGGGCGGCGCCGGGGCTGCCGCCGGTGCCGGTGACGGACGAGGCGGCGGTGCTGCAGCTGTACACGAGCGGGACGACGGGCAAGCCCAAGGGGGCGATGATCAGCCATCGCGGGGTGGTGGCGAATATCGGGCAGATCGAGCTTGCGACGGGGAGCAGCGCGCCGGGGCAGCGATCGCTGCATGTGCTGCCGATGTTCCATATCGCGGGGGCGGTGTTCGCGCTGCGGGCGATGGCGCATGGCGAGACGCTGGTGATCCTGGCGGCGGCGGACCCGGCGGTGCTGCTGCGCACGATCGTGGAGGAGCGGATCGCGCACATGTTCATCGTGCCGACGCTGATCCAGATGATGCTGCGCCAGCCGGAGATAGCGGGGATGCGCTTCCCGCATCTGCGGCAGATCATGTACGGGGCGTCGCCGATCGCGGAGCATGTGCTGGTCGAGGCGATGGGGGTGTTCGGCTGCGCCTTCCTGCAGGGCTTCGGGATGACCGAGCTGAGCTGCGCGGGGACGTTCCTGAGCGAGGCGGACCATGTGCGGGCGCTGTCCGATCGGCCCGAGCTGCTGGCGTCGGCGGGCCGGGCGCTGCCGGGCACCGAGCTGCGGATCGTCGATGCCGGGGGCAGGGCCTGCGCGCCGGGGGAGATCGGGGAGATACTGATCCGGGGTCCGCAGGTGTTCCCGGGCTACTGGAAGCTGCCCGAGGCGACGGCGGCGGCGCTGCGCGACGGCTGGCTGCACAGTGGCGATGCGGGATCGTTGGACGAGGAAGGCTATCTGTTCATCCGCGACCGGCTGAAGGACATGATCGTGAGCGGCGGGGAGAATGTCTATCCGGCGGAGGTGGAGGCGGTGCTGCACCAGCATCCGCAGATCGCCGAGGCATCGGTGATAGGGGTGCCGGACGAGAAGTGGGGCGAGACGGTGATGGCGGTGATCGTGGCGGAAGCCGGGGCCCGGCCGAGCGAAGCCGAGATCGACCGGCACTGCCGCGAGAGCCTGGGCGGCTTCAAGCTGCCGCGCCGCTACAGCTTCGTCGACGCCTTGCCCCGCAACGCCAGCGGCAAGATCCTCAAGCGCGAACTGCGCGCCTCCTTCTGGACCCATAGCAGCCGGCAGATCGGGTGATGGGCGAGATGCGGCAGACAGCCCGCATCTCGCCCATCGCGCCGTCACATCGCGGAGTAGCCGCCGTCGACCGAGATGGCCGCGCCGACCACGAAGGAGGCGGCATCCGAAAGCAGCCAGGCGGCCGCCTCGGCAAGCTCGGTGGGCTTGGCGATCCGGCCGATCGGATGCTTCGATTCGACGATCTCGCGGATCGCGTCGTTGCCGTCGATGAGTTTCAGGAACATCGGCGTTTCGGTGGCGCCCGGCACGAGCGCGTTCACCCTGATGCCCTTGTCGCTCACCTCCGCCGCCGCGGCCCGCGTGATGCCGATGACGCCATGCTTGGCGGCGACATAATCCACCGACATGGGGAAGCCGGCCACGCCCGACACCGACGAGGTGTTGAGGATCGCGCCGCCGCCATGCGCCAGCATGTGCCGGATCTGGTGCTTCACGCACAGGAACACCCCGGTCAGGTTGACCGAGACGCCGCGCTGCCATTGTTCGAGGGGGAAATCCTGCAGCGGCGTCAGCCCGGTCTCCACGCCGGCATTGTTGAACGCGGCGTGCAGGCCGCCGAAGGTGGACGCGGTGAAGTCGATCATCGCCTCCACATCGCGCTCGCTGGTCACGTCGGTGCGCGTGAAGGCGGCCTTGCCGCCCACCGACCGGATTTCCTCGACCAGCTCGTTTCCGCGCTGCTCGTCCAGATCGGCGATCACCACCGCCGCGCCGCGCGCCGCGCAGAGAAGCGTCGTGGCCCTGCCGATGCCGCCGGTGCCGCCGGTGACTGCGATCACGCGGCCCTCAAAACCAATCTTGTCGAACCCCGCCTGCATCCTGCTCTCTCCCATATTCGATCGGTTATCGTGACGATCGCGCACCGCGCGATCCTATGTCCGCCGCGTGGAGAAGGCACGTTCCACGCGGCGGACCTTGACCGGCCCGTTCGCCCGTCAGGCGACGGTGAGGACGATCTTGCCCTGGATATGGCCCTGGGCCGCGCGCTCATGCGCCTTGCCCGCATCGGCAAGGGGGAAGCTGCTGTCGATCGCGACGCGGATCTTGCCGCTTTCCAGCAGGCTGCCCAGTTCGGCGAGCTGCGCGCCGCTGGAACGGACCTGCGTGGCCGATACCGTGACGCCGAGCTTTTCGGCTTCCTCGGCCCCCGCGAAACCGAGCGGAAAGATCGGGAACAGCGCGCCGCCGCGCTTCAGCGTGCGCAGGAAACGGCCGGTGGTGGGGCCGCCGAAGGTGTCGACGACCAGATCGACATCCTTGACCGCATCCTCGGGAGCGCCCTTGGTATAATCGATGAACTCGTCGGCGCCGAGGCCGCGCAGAAAGGCTTCATGCCTGGTCGAGGCCACGGCGATGACCCGGGCGCCCTTCAGCTTGGCGACCTGGACCGCGAAATGGCCGACGCCGCCGGCGGCGCCGTTGACCAGCACGGTCTTGCCGGCAAGCGGCACCGGGGCGTGCATGTTGGGCTGGAGCGGGTTCGGCTCGTTGTGGCCGAGCGCCACCAGGAACTGCCAGGCGGTGAGCAGCGCCATCGGCGCGGCGGCGGCGTCGGCATGGCTCAGGCCGGCCGGCTTGATCGCCATGTCGCTCGCCGGGGCGGTGACATATTCGGCATAGGCGGCGCTGTCCCCGAAGCTGGGGAAGCGGACCATGCCGAACACCGCGTCTCCGACCTTGAAATCCTGCACGTCGGGCGCGACCGCCTCGACCACGCCGGAGATGTCGGTGCCGAGAATGACCGGGAAGGGAACCGGCGGCCGCCATTCAGGCGGAAGCATCTTGTAGCCGTCGCGCAGATACCAGTCCGGCGGATTGATGCCCACCGCATGGACGCGCACGCGCACTTCGCCCGGCTTCACATCGGGAATGGGCGCGTCCTCATATTTCAACACCTCGGGGCCGCCGAACTCGTGCTGACGAACGGCCTTCATAGTCTTCGACGACATCATGGGATCCTTTCACCCTCTATCGCTGTTTTTTATCGGAGCGGTGTTCCGATTAATGTGGAGCACCGCTCCGTATGTCAAGCGAGGTCCGGGCGGTCCATCGGCCCCGATCGGCGGCGGCGGCAGGCAGGGACGCGAAGGGGGGCCTGCGAGGACCGGAGACCGGATGCTGGCATCGCGAGCCGGCGATGCGGGAGACGGAGCATGATTCCCGCCGGATCGCCCGGAATCCCGGGCTGGATTGCTGCGGCGCCCGGCGCCGGAGCCCGCCGGAGCGTCGTCGTCCCCGGGGTGAGGCGGGGCGTCATCGGCGCGATTTCCATTGCGAAGCCGGGATGAGGGCTATGCCGAGCCGAGATTAGTGGCCGCCCCGGCAAGCGGCTTATCCAGCATTCCGTCCACAGCCCATAAGAAAATGGAGCGGAATCCTATGGAGGGGAGAGACCCGATGAAGCTATCAAAAGGCATTTTCGCGACGTCCGCCAGCGTGCTCGTGCTGCTGACTGCGGGACAGGCGGCGGCGCAGCAGGCCGCCCCGGCAGAAACGGTTTCCGGCGCCGGGATCGATCGCGCGAGCATCGCCGATATCGTCGTCACCGCGCGCCGCAAGGCCGAGCGCCTGATCGACGTTCCCGTGGCGGTTTCGGCGCTGTCCAAGGACGTGCTGGTCCGCAACAACATCACCAGCCTGCAGCGTGTCGCCGAGATCGTGCCGTTCGTGACGCTGCAGCCGGTGCCGGCGGGCGCGGGCGGCCTGTTCGCCATTCGCGGCATCGGTTCGCCGCCGGCCGATCCGGGCATCCAGCAGAGCGTGCTGGTCAACATCGACAATGTCATGATCGGACGCGGCCGCGCCGCCCAGGCGGGGCTGTTCGACCTGGCCCAGGTCGAGGTGCTGAAGGGGCCGCAGGCCTTGTTCTTCGGCAAGAATTCGCCGGCGGGCGTGATATCGGTGACCACGGCCGATCCGGGCGGAGAACTGGCCGGGTTCGTGCGGGGCGGATATGAGTTCGTCGCCGACGAAGCCTATGTCGAAGGCGCGATCGGCGGCCCGGTTTCGGAGACGCTGAGCGTGCGGGTGGCCGGCCGCTACAGCTTCATGGAAGGCTTCATCCGCAACATCGCCCAGCCGCGCGCATTCCCCTGCTCGGGCGCGGGATGCAATTTCGCGCCCTGGGTGGCGGCCGGCGCGACCATAACCGGCGCCGACCATGCCCGGCTGCCGCACGGCACCGACTGGGGCGCCCGGATCACCGCCGTCTGGTCGCCGACCAGCGACCTTACGGCAAAGCTGAAGTACAGCTATGGGGACAACAAGGTCGTCAGCTATTACGAGCCCTATTGCGGACGCGGCCTGACCAACATGACCGCCATCGGTTTCGCCGATCTCCAGAGCGACTGCCGGTTCGACCGGCGGATGGCGGTCAGCGCGCTGCCGACACTGATCGCCACGAACATGGAAAGCGGAAATGGCGGCAAGCCCTATACCGACATCAAGACCCATGTCGCATCGCTCAACGTCAACTGGGACATCAACGACACTTTGTCGCTGACGAGCATCAGCGGCTATTACAAGCTGGACAGCGGCAATTCCTTCGTACTGAACCTCAGCTCCATCCCGGCGCTGTACCTTGCCGCGATCGAGCGCTCGACCGGCATCTCGCAGGAGGTCCGCCTGGCCAGCAGCTACGAAGGGCCGGTGAATTTCGTGATCGGCGGCTTCGCCGACCGGATATCGCAGTATAACAACACATCGGTGGTGTTCACCCGCAATGCCGTCGATGTGGCGACCGGCCGTTTCTACACGTTCGACAGGTTCAGCAAGTTCATCGCCAAGTCCCAATCGGCTTTCGGCCAGCTTCGCTGGGACATCGTCGAAGGCCTCGAGTTCGCCGGCGGCGCGCGCTACACGCGCGAGACCCGCAGTTCTCGCGACGGCAATAGCTATGTCAATCCCAACGGTCCGCCGACTTTGCGGGCGGCCGGCGACATCTTCGTCCGATCGCTGACCAATTCGAACTGGTCGCCGGAAGCCACGCTGACCTGGCATCCGTCATCCAACCAGACGATCTACGGTGCGTTCAAGACCGGCTACAAGTCGGGCGGCTTCTCCTATCCGACCGTGCTGACCCGGGTGTTCACCCAGGCGAACACGCTGTTCAAGCCGGAGCGCTCGAAGGGCTTCGAGCTGGGGTACAAGGCCCAGCTGCTCGACCGGCGCCTGATCGTCCAGGCCACCGCCTACAGCACCGATTTCAAGGACCAGCAGGTCAGCACCTTCGACCAGGCCAGCGTCAGCTATATCGTCGGCAATGCCGCGAAGTCGCGGGTGAGGGGCGTCGAGCTGCAGACCACGCTGACCCCAGCCGACGGCCTGCAGCTGCGGGGCAATATCGGCTATAACGACGCGCATTACCTGTCCTATCCGCGCGGCGGATGTCCGGCCGGCTTTACGGCGGCGCAGGGCTGCGTCGGCGGTTTCCAGAACCTCAGCGGGCGCCAGCTGCCCCGCGCGCCGAAGTGGCAGGGCAATGCCGGTTTCACCTATGACTTCCCCGTCTCGCAGGACTTCGAGGTGGAGCTGAACGGCGATGCCTTCTACTCGTCGCGCTCGCTGCTGCAGGACAATCTCGATCCGTTCGCAGTCCAGAAATCCTATGTGAAGCTGAACGCCGGCATTTCGGTGGGCCCGCAGGACAACAAGTGGAAGCTCTCGCTGATCGGCCGCAACCTGACCGACAAGCTGGTCGCGCGCTATTCGAACGACATCGCAGGAGCGGCGCCCGGAAACTATGCCGGTACACATGAGCGCCCGCGCGAGATCGTGATCGAGGGCCGGTTCAACTTCTGAGGACGCGCGGAAGGGACGGGCGCTTCGATAGCGGAGTGTCCGCCCCTTCCCGAATTCCACCTGGGACGAATGTGACGATCGGGAGAGCCTGGAGATGACGATGTCGGCAACCGCGTTCGAAAAAGCCGGCCTGGCGGGCCGGGTGATAACCGTGACCGGCGGGGCGGGCGGCATCGGCAGGGCCGCGGCACTGCTCTGCGCTTCCCGTGGCGCGCAAGTCGTCATCGCCGACCTGGACGAGGCGGGCGGTGCGCAGGTCGTGGGGGAGATAGAGCGGGCGGGCGGCAGGGCGGCCTTCATCCGCACCGACGTCACCATCGAGGACGAGGTGCGGGGCATGGTCGCCTTCGCGGTGTCGACCTTTGGCGGGCTCCATGGCGCGTTCAACAATGCCGGCCTGATGCTGGGCGGAACCCCGCTCACCGATTTCCCGATCGACCTGTGGGAGAAGGGAGTCTCGATCAACCTGACGAGCGTCTTCCTGTGCGTGAAGCACCAGCTGCGGCACATGCTCGATCATGGCGGCGGCGCGATCGTCAACAATGCGTCGGCATCGGGCGCGGTGGGCATCCCCATGGCGGTGAACTACGTCGCGACCAAGCATGGCGTGATCGGCGTGACGCGCGCCGCGGCAGCCGAGGTCAGCGGGCGCGGGGTGCGGGTGAACGCGATCCTGCCGGGCGCGGTCGAGACGCCGCTTCTGGCCGAGGCGGTCAAGGCGCCCGGCGTTCGCGAGGCGGTGATCGCGGGCCATCCGATCGGCAGGATATCGCAGCCCGAGGAAATCGCCGAGGCCGCCGCCTGGCTGTTGTCCGATGCATCATCCTTCGTGACCGGCGCCTGCGTCACGCTGGATGGCGGCTACACCGCGATATGATGCGACGAGGCCGCGGCAGGGATGGCGCCGCCCGGGAAGGCGCGGCTCCGTGAACGACATGTTCGATCATGTGATCGTCGGCGGCGGGACCGCCGCAGGGGTCATGGCGTGGCGGCTGATCGAGGCCGGGCGTTCCGTCTGCGTGCTGGAGGCGGGGCCGCCCGATCGCCGTTTCTACCATCGCCTGCCGGTCGGGTTCAGCCAGATGCTGTTCGACGACCGGACCACCTGGCAATATGCCAGCGAGCCCAATCCGGCGACGGCGGGGCGGGCGATCCACATTCCACAGGGCCGGACCCTGGGCGGTTCGAGTTCGGTCAACGGCATGGCCTATGTGCGCGGCCAGCCCGCCGATTTCGACCGCTGGGCCGAACTGGGCAACCGGGGCTGGTCCTATGCGGACGTGCTGCCCCTGTTCCGGCGCAGCGAGCGCTATCTGGGGGAGGGCGACGACGGCTATCGCGGCCGCGCCGGGCGCGTGTCGATCAACACGCGGCTGTGGCAGGACGCCACCACCGATGCGCTCGTCGAAGCGGCGATGATCCGGGGGCATCCGTTCAACCAGGATTATAATGGCAAGGAGCAGCGCGGCGTCGGCTATTTCCAGAGCATGATCCATCGCGGGCGGCGGGTCAGCACCGCGACGGCCTTCCTGCATCCGGCCCGGCGGCGCGGCGCGGACGTGCGAACGGGCGCGCTGGCGCATCGCCTGATCATCGCCGAAGGGCGGGTGACGGGCGTGGACTATCTTTCGGGCGGGACCCGACGGCGGGTGTCGGCGCGCCATTCGGTGATCGTAGCCGCCGGCCCGGTCGGCTCGCCCAAGCTGCTCCAGCTGTCCGGCATCGGGCCGGGGGAGGTGCTGCGGCATGCCGGTGCTCCGCTGCGGCACGAACTGCCCGGTGTCGGCGAAAATCTCCACGACCATTATGGCCCTCGCCTGGTCGCCCGGTTGAAGCCGGGCGCGGCGAGCATCAACGCCCGCGTCACCGGGCTCGGCCTCGCCGGCCAGACGCTCCGCTGGCTGATCGGCAAGCCGAACGCGCTGTCGATCGGCGCGGCGCTGATCCATGTCTATGGCAGCAGCGAGCCGGGTTCGGACCGGCCCGATTATTCGCTGCATTTCGCGCCGCTCAGCTATCATGTCGAGAGCGGGACGGCGCCCGGGTCGAGGCCCGTGGTGAAGATCGACGACCGGCCGGGGCTGACCTGCGGCGCGTGGCAGATGCGACCGCTCAGCCGGGGCCATGTCCGCATCCGCAGCCTCGATCCGCACGAGCAGCCGGTGATCGATCCGCGCTATCTGGCCGAGGAGACCGACCGGCGGGTGATCGTCGCGGCGATGAAGGAGGCCCGCGCGATCTTCGCGACGCCGCCCCTGGCCCAGCTGGTCGACCATAATCTGATCCCCGGCGACGATGTCCGCAGCGACGAGGAGTGGCTCGATTTCGTGCGGCAGACCGGTGGCACCGGCTTCCACCTTATCGGCGCCTGCCGGATGGGCCCGCGATCGGATCCCCTTGCGGTGGTCGACGAGCGGCTGCGGGTCCACGGGCTGGAAGGGCTGTACGTCGCCGACAGCTCGATCATGCCGGAGATGGTATCGGCCAACACCGTCGCCGCGACGATGATGATCGGTGAGAAGGCGAGCGACTTGATCGTACAGGACAGCAGGGGCTGATCGCGGATCGGCTTCGGGCCGGCGTGTTGCAGCATATTGGCAGGAGGTTGGATGCACGGGAAGGATGTGGTCGATCGGCCTGCGGACGCCGCTTATCAATGGACCGGAATGCGCCGACATCTGACCCTGGCGCTGCTGTGCCTGACGGCGCTGTTCAACATTTTCGACCGGCAGATCATGACGATCCTGCTGGAGCCGATAAAGATCGAATTCGGCGCCTCCGACACCGAGATGGGGCTGCTGGCCGGATCGATCTTCGCGCTGTTCTATGCGGCGGCGTCGATACCGCTGGGCCGTCTGGCGGATCGCCATTCGCGCCGTGTGCTGATCGCGGCCTGCCTGGCCGCATGGAGCCTGATGTCGGCGTTCGGCGGGGTGGCGCGGACCTTCGTCCAGCTGGCGCTGACCCGCGTCGGCGTGGCGATCGGGGAGGCGGGGTCGACACCCGCCAGCTATGCGATCATCGCCGATCTCTATCCGCTGCGGCATCGCGCCAAGGCGCTGTCCTTCTATGCCGCCGCTTCGTCGATCGGCGCGGGCGCGGCGGTGATGCTGGGCGGATGGCTGGTCGAGAATTTCGGCTGGCGGACGACGCTGGTCGCGGTCGGCCTGCCGGGCCTGGTGCTGGCGGCGCTGCTGCTGTGGCTGCTGAAGGATCCGCCGCGGGGATTGTCCGACCCGCTTCAGGCGGCGCGGCCGGACGCGGGGCATTCGATGCTGTCGGCGCTGCGGCATTTCTGGACGCTGCGCAGCTATCGCTGGGTGCTGCTGGCCCCGGCATTCTGCCAGGTGACGCTGTACGGGACGCTGATCTGGGGGCCGACCTTCATGCTGCGCGTCCATGGCCTGAGCCCGAGCGAGGTGGGGCTGCTGTTCGGCGGAGTCACCACGATCGCGCTGGTGCTGGGCCAGCTGTCCGGCGGCATGCTGGCCGACTGGATGGGGAGCCGCGACATCCGGGGCTATATGCGCTTCTCCGCCGCGATGGCGGGCATCGGCATTCCTGCCGGCCTGCTGTTCCTGTTCGCGGCGAACACCGGGCTGGCGATGGTCGGCTTCGGCCTGCTCAGCCTTGCCATGGCGCCGATCACGATGTGCGCGACGGTGATGGCGCAGAGCCTGGTGCCGCCACGGATGCGGGCGACCTCCTCGACGGCGCTGCTGCTGACCGCGACGACCTTCGGCGTCGGGTTCGCGCCGCTGTTCGTCGGCCTCTCGAACGATTTCCTGCAGCCGATGCTGGGCGGGGAAGCGATCCGCTATTCGCTCGCCATCGTGGTCGGCTTCCTGGCGCTGAGTTCGATCTCCGCGCTGATCGCGGCTAAATGGGTCTGCGCCGATTATGATCGGCTGCAGGGGGAGACGTCCGCCGCCGGGTGATCGCCCTTCAGGCGGCCTGGCCGGCCGGCCGGGATGGCGTAGGTCCGGCCTCGCGCGCGGCGGCTCCGGCCTCCGGCATGAAGATCATCAGCGCCCCCGCGAGGAAGAAGAAGATGCCGCAGAGCGCGATGCTGGTCGACAGGCTGAACGACATCGCGATCTCGCCCAGCACATAGGGGGCGAAGGCCGAGATGCCGCGACCCACATTGAAGCAGAAGCCCGCGCCGGTCGAGCGGATGTGCGGCGGGAACAGGGCCGAGAAATAGGCCCCGAAGATCCCGAAATAGGCGAAGAACAGCGCCACCACCGGACCGAACCAGAGCAGCAGGGACAGATCCCGGATCAGGGCGTAGACCGGCAGCAGGATCGTGGTTGCGGCAAAGCAGAACAGGATCGTCTTCTTCGCGCCGATCCGATCGGCGACATAGCCGAAGAACTGGTATCCCACGAACATGCCGATGTTCATGACGATCAGGAAGGTCGTCATCGCGCCGGGATCAAGGCCGCGCTCCTTGACCAGATAGGTCGGCAGCCAGGTGTTGGTGCCCCAGTAGCCGGTGAGCGAACAGGCCGCGATCGCGGTCGCGAGCATGGTGCGGCGCCAGCGGCCTTCGGTGAAGATGTCCTTCAGGGAGACGCCGCCATGGGCGTGGATCGTCCGGCGCCGGGCCTTCTCCTGCCGCCACACGCCGGATTCGGGCACGAAGAGCAGGACGAACAGCGCGGCCGCCAGCGCCAGCCCGCCGGAGAGGAACAGCCCCCGCCAGCCATAAGCGGGCAGCAGCATATGGGCGAGAAGGGCGGCGAGGATGAAACCGACCGGCCAGGCGCTGAGCACGAAGGAACTGGCACGTGCCCGCAAATGGGGCGGCCAGGTCTCGTTGATCAGCGCCGACACGATTCCCCATACGCCGCCCAGCCCCAGGCCGGCGAGCAGGCGGAGCAGCATCATGTCGTTCCACCCACGCGCCACGGCCACGGCCATGGTGAAGATGGCGAAGATCAGGACGCTGGCAATCAGGGCGGGGCGGCGGCCATGGTTGTCGGCATACCAGCCGAGCAGGACGCTGCTGATGCCGACGCCGATCATGCCGGCGGTGCCGATCAGCCCGGCCTCGCCGAGGCTCAGGTTGAAATCCTGGACGATCGCGGGAAGCGCCAGCGCCAGGATCATGAAATCGACGGCGTCGAAGCCATAGCAGAGGAAGCAGCCGGCTAGGGTGATCCAGCGCGGATCCCCGCCCCTGGCCTCGCGTTCCGACATGCGCCTGTCCAGATACCCCCGCATCAGTGCATCCTATCCCGCTTGTCTTGTTCTGTTTCGGCCTGTGGCCGTTTCCATCCCATATGCCGGCGGTGGCGCCGGTGCGCGAGGATCAACTTGCCGCTTGCCGATATTCCTGCGCGAGTTCGGCATAATGGGTGACGAACCTGCGGTTCCTGGCGACATCGGCATCGCCCAGCGTGCGGAGCAGCCTGGCCGGCCGCCCCGTCCACAGCTCGTTCGGCCCGATATGCTTGTTGGGCGTCAGCATGGCGCCGGCCGCGAGCATGCCGCCGCCCTCTATCACGCTGCCGTCCATCGCGATCGCGCCGATGCCGACGAAGCTGCCCGACATCAGGGTGCAGCCATGGAGCATCGCCATATGCCCCACCAATACATCGTCGCCGATCAGCGTCGGATATCCGGGGCTGCCGCCTTCGGCCGCATCGCAATGGATCACGCTGCCATCCTGGATGTTCGATCGCGCGCCGATGCGGATGGCGTTGGCATCGCCGCGCAGCACGCAGTTGAACCAGATGCTGGCGCCCGGCCCGATCTCGACATCGCCGATGATGCTGCAGCCGGGGGCGATCCACGCGGTCGGATCGATCTTCGGCGACTTGCCGTGGAACGGCATGATGCTGACGCGGTCCATCATTCCCTCATCCTGGTGGGATTGCACCGGACATTGCCGGGGCCAGCAGGGCCGCACAAATCCCAAAAGAGGGATCGGCCTGATCAGGAAGCAGCATGACGGCTTGCTTTACTTATGCTAATTTTCGATCGGATCATGATTTCGGCTGGAATTCGAGATGAGAGTCGGTTTGAACATGCGTCACCTGGAGATATTCCAGCAGGTGACCCAACATGGCGGCTTCAATCGCGCCGCCGCCCATCTGCACATCGCCCAGTCGGCGCTCAGCCGCCATGTCCAGCAGCTGGAGGCGGATCTGGGCGTGGCGCTGTTCGAGCGCAGCGGGCGCGGCGTGCAATTGACCCCGGCCGGCGAAATCCTGGCCCAACGCGTCGATTCCCTGCTGCGCCAGTTCCGCCAGACCCGCGACGAACTCGTGTCGAAGGCCGATATCCCGCAGGGCGAACTGGCGATCGGCCTGCCGCCGTCGATGCAGGGCATCGCGACCCGCCTGCTTGCCGAATATCGCAAGGCCCACCCCGATGTCGCGATGACCGTCAAGGTGAGCACCAGCATAGAATTGCGCGAATGGCTGCTCAGCGGCGCGGTGGACGTGGCGATATTCGGTATCCTCGAGCCGGAAACCGTGCTGGAATCCTACCCGTTCCAGCGCGATCAGGTCTATGCGCTGGGTGCGGCGGGCTCCGAACTGACCGGCCAGGCGATCGACATGCGGGCCTTCGCGAAATTGCCGCTGATCCTGACGAGCCGGCCGAACAGCATGCGCCTGCTGGTCGATCATGCCGCCCAGCGGCTCAATCTCTCGCTGGACATCGTGATGGACGTCAATTCCATCCCGCTGCTGATCGATCTGGTCGGCACCGGGCTGGGCTATACCGCGCTGCCGTCCAGCGCGGTCCTCCAACTGCAGGACGATGAGCGGTTCACCTGTTCGCCGCTCAAGCAGATGTCCTACAGCTGGACGATCAGCAATTCGCGCGAACGCCCCCTGTCCGCGGCGGGGCGGCGTTTCCGCAGCATGGTGCTCGATCTCGCCGGCGATCGCGACATCGTCCACGCCCTGCCGGATCGCGCGATCGTCTGACAGCCGCCGCCGCCCGGCGCGGGCCTGCGCCATCCGCTATCTCCAGACGGCATCACCCCAATCCGTAAATCGCATTGCTGCCCCGACGCCCCGGCGCGCTAACAGAAGAAGGAGTCCGTCGACGTCGCTGAGGGGCGGATGAAGTTGGGTGATCGCGCTTCCCCGATCGATGCCGCGCACGGCATCGCATGTCCTCGGGGCAGGGGGCTCGCGGCAGGGCGAAAGAAGAGGGATGCTGGCTAGGGTCGCTTTGCTGGGGGAGGTCGACGCACGGACGTTCGCGGTTCTCGACGATCGCTATGGCGTGGTTCGGATGCGATCGGGGGCTGTCGCCAACAAGCGGGCGCTGGCCGCCTGCGAGGTGCTGGTGACGAACGGGCTGCAGGGCGTCACCGCCGACGAGCTGGATCGCTTCCCCGCCCTGAAACTTGTCGCCAGCCTGGGCAGCGGCGTCGACACCGACGCGCTGGGCGAATGCCGCGCGCGGGGACTCCAGGTGACGAACACGCCGGGCGTGCTGGCCGAGGACGTCGCCGATCTGGCGCTGGGCCTGCTGATCGCGGCGGTGCGGCGGATCTGCGTTGGGCATGATTTCGTTCGCAACGGGCGGTGGCCCGCCGGGCGCATGCCGCTGACGGGATCGTTGCGCGGCGCCCGCGTCGGCATGATCGGTCTTGGCAAGACCGGCCGCGCTTTGGCCCGCCGGCTCGTCGCCTGCGGGGTCGAGATGTCCTATCATTGCTATCGGACCAAATCCGACATCGATTATCGTTTCTGGCCCGATCTGATCGAGATGGCCAAATATTCGACGATCCTGGTGGCCTGCTGCCCGGGGGGTGATGCGACGCGCGGTATCGTCTCGCGCGAGGTGCTGAGCGCGATCGGGCCGCGCGGAACCTTCGTCAATGTGGGCCATGGCAGCGTGGTCGACGAACCGGCGATGATCGAATTGCTCGAAACCGGCCGGCTGGGCGCGGCGGCGCTCGACGTCTTCGCGGACGAGCCGAACGTGCCCGAGGCGCTGATGGCGCTCGACAATGTCGTGCTGCAGCCGCACCAGGGAAGCGCGACCGCCGACGCCCGCCACGCCATGAGCAACCAGCTGATCGATAATATCGAGGCGCTTTTCGCCGGGCGCGCGCTGCTGAGCCCTGTCGATGACGACGGGGCCGGCGATTACTGACCCCCGGGAATCCTCCCTTCGCGCCGATGATCCGGCGGGCGCATTGCCAGTTCCGGCCAGACCTTCCTCACGCCGCGCCGCGCCATTCGCGCGGCGTTCCTCTCGATCCGCGCGGCCGGGTTCGGGCGATCGCCCGGCCGGGTGTCGCATCGTCGCGATGGGGGTGATGCTGAGGTGAGATTAGAGCCGGTCGGCCCGGCGGATTACTAAGGTGGAAGATCGACCCTGCAACAGAGCCGGGGCGTCACAAAGGGGATGTAGGAAGATGATGAACCACAAGCGCCACATGAAGTCTCCATTCCGGATCGCGAGGCGCCTCGCGCCCTGGATGTACGGTGTCGCCCTTGGTGCCTTCATCATTCCGCAGGCCGAGGCGCAGACCGTCGCGCCCGCCGGGGCCGAGCAGCCGCAGGGCGATGTCGATTCCGCGATCGCCGAGATCATCGTCACCGCGCAGAAGCGCTCGGAAAGCGTGCAGAAGACGCCGCTGGCGATCACCGCGATCGGCGGCGAGAACCTGCGCATCGCCGGCATCTCCAACGTCTCCACGCTCATCCAGAGCGTGCCGGGCCTGCAACTGGGCCAGTTCTTTGGCGTCCCGGCGGTCACGCTGCGCGGCATCACGCTGAACGCGCTGAACTTCGGCGTCGAAAATCCCATCGCCTTCCATACCGACGGCATCTATTATGGACGCCCGGCGACGGCGCTGAGCGGCTTCTATGACCTGGCCCGTGTCGAGGTGCTGCGCGGCGCCCAGGGGACGCTGTACGGCCGCAATGCGACCGGCGGCTCGATCAATATCATCACCGCCGATCCGACGGGCGACCTGTCGGGCTATGCGCAGCTGACCTATGGCAACTACAACCATCTTTCGGTCGAAGGCGCCGTCGGCGGGCCGCTGTCGGACAAGGTACAGGTCCGGCTCGCCGGCCGCTGGGACTATCATGACGGCTATGGCCGCAATGAGGCGACCGGCAACGACATAGACGACAATCGCGAACGCGCGATCCGCGGCAAGCTGAAGTTCCTGCCCTCGGAGAACCTGACCATCCTGCTTTCGGGCGACTATTACCGCTCCAATACCCATCCCGGCATCCACTTTCAGGGCACGATTTCCGGCGGCCCGCTGTGGGGCGCGGTGCCGCCGCCCTTCCTGGTCGGCCTGACCCCGGGACGGGCGCCGAGCAAGCTGCGCAACATCTCGCAGGAATATGATCCGACCAGCGACAGCACCTTCTGGGGCCTGGGTTCGACGATCACCCTGGAAATGGGATCGGTCACTCTGCGCTCCATCACCGGCTATCGCAGCTCGAAATCGGCGTCGCTCGGCGACGTCGACCTGACCAGCGCCTCGCTGATCTCGCCGGCGAGGGTGGCGGACGATGCCAAGCAGTTCAGCCAGGAACTCCAGCTGGTCGGCCAGAGCGACAATGCCAACTGGATCCTCGGCGGCTATTATTTCCACGAGAAGGACGATGGATCGCTGACCAGCGGTTTCAGCAACGTCTTCCTGCCGCTGTTCGGAGCGCCCGCGCCCGCGAGCGTCTTCAACACGCAGGGCCTGTACACCGGATCGCAGATCAAGACCGACGCCTTCGCCGCCTTTGCCCAATATACCCGCAAGTTCGCGGACAGGCTGAGCGTGACGCTGGGCGCCCGGTACAGCGTCGAGATCAAGAAGACGATCAACCAGAACACCGTCGACCTGTTCACGCCGTTCAGCCTGGATTTCATGGGCACCGTGCCCGCCGCGCTGCAGATCCAGTGCGGAGCCGGCCTGCCGACGATCGGCTATGCCGGAAGCGGCGTGACCTGCGATCCCAAGAAGACGTTCAAGGCGTTCACGCCGAAGATCGGCGTCGATTACCAGCTGACGCCGCAGACGCTGCTCTACGCATCCTACACGCGCGGCTTCAAGAGCGGCACCTTCAACTTCGGGGTCGTGCAGGATGCGGTGAAGCCGGAGAAGCTCGACGACTTCGAGGCGGGTATCAAGACCACGTTGCTGGACGGCCGCCTCCGCGCCAATCTCGCGGGCTTCTACTATAATTACAAGGACGTGCAGGTCTACAACACCCGGCCCACCCAGACCGTCCTCGAAAATGCCGCTGCCGCCAAGCTTTACGGCTTCGAGGCTGAAATCGTGGCCAAGCCCGATCCGGCGCTGCAGATCGACCTGAACGGGTCCTATCTACACACCCGCTACACGGACTATATCGCCGCCGACCAGCTGCGACCCGGCGGCGACGGCGTCACGGTCAATTCGACGGGGCAGCCGGCGTTCAACCTGAAGGGCAATCGCCTGCCGCAGGCGCCGCGACTGTCGGGCCGCCTGGGTGCTGCCTACACGCTGACCTCCGCGCTCGGGGATTTCACGCTTCGCGGTGAGGCGGTCTACACCGGCAAGCTCTACATCACCCAGTTCAACACGAGCCCCGCCGGTGCGGTCAACGCACGGACCCGCTTCAATGCGTCGCTGGCCTTCAGCGGCCGGGATGGCCATCTCTATGCCAGCCTCAATGCCAAGAACATCGCCAACAAGGTGCGCGTGATCAACGGCTATGCCGGGTCGCCTTTGGCCGGCGGCGCGGTTTCCGGATATCTGGAAGCGCCCCGGACGGTCGATTTCACGATCGGCTACAAGTTCTGATGAAGGCGGGTGGCCTCGATCCCCGCCACATCAAGGGCGTGGGATCGGGGCCATTCCGACAGTGCATATTTTCGGCGACCAGCCGAGCTTGACAATCGGAGCACTGCTCCGCATGTTCGCGTTGGGACGTTGTTCGAAAGAGCCGGATGGCCCTCCGAAAGAAGAGCGGAAGGTTTGCCCGGATACCGAGTTCGAGGAAGCGCGCAGCTTCTCAGTAAAAGCTTGAAGACGGAGAATTACGAACATGTCTGACGATCTGGCGAGCACCATCGATGTGGCGGCTCTTCGCGCCAAATATGATGCGGAACGCGACAAGCGCCTGCGCCGCGACGGCGAAGCGCAATATATGGCGCCGGTCGGCGATCATGATCGCTACATCACCCATGATCCTTTCGTAAAGGAACGGACCGAGCGCGCACCGCTGAACGACGAGGTCGAGGTCGTCGTGCTCGGCGGCGGATGGACGGGCCTGCTGACGTCGGTACGGCTGACCGAGGCGGGTATCCGCGACATCCGGGTCATCGAGGACGGTTCGGATTTCGGCGGCACCTGGTACTGGAACCGCTATCCCGGCGCGCAATGCGACATCGAGAGCTATGTCTACATCCCGCTGCTCGAGGAAACCGGCTATATGCCGAAGGAGAAATACTCCTACGCGCCCGAGATGTACGAGCATGCCCAGCGGATCGCGAAGCAATATGATCTCTACGACAAGGCGCTGTTCCAGACGCGTGTCGGCGAGGTGCATTGGGACGAGGCCGACAAGCGCTGGATCGTCACCACGAACCGCGGCGACAGGATCCGGGCGCGCTTCTTCATCTGCGCGATCGGGCCGTTCTCGCGGCTGCGCCTGCCCGACATCCCCGGCTTCGACGATTATGAGGGCCACAGCTTCCATACCAGCCGCTGGGATTTCGACTATACCGGCGGGGACCATAGCGGCAATCTCACGAAGCTGGCCGACAAGAAGGTGGCGATCATCGGCACCGGCGCCACGGCGGTGCAGGCGGTTCCGCACCTCGGCAAATGGGCCAAGCATCTCTACGTCTTCCAGCGCACGCCCTCTTCGGTCGATGTGCGCGGCAACAAGCCGACCGATCCGAACTGGGTGAAATCGCTCAAGCCGGGATGGAAGCGCGAGCGCAGCGACAATTTCAACACCGTCGTGCGCGGCGAGCCGTTCGAGGTCGATCTGGTCAATGACGGCTGGACCGACATCTTCCGCCGGGTGCCGATCGTCCATGCCGTGGGCGCGCTCGAGCAGGCCAGCAAGGACGACATGGCCGAGCGCCAGAGCCGCCTGGAACTGGCCGATTTTGAAAAGATGGAAGAAATCCGCGCGCGGGTCGATGAACTGGTCCACGACCCGGCGACCGCCGAGGCGCTGAAGCCCTGGTATGCGCAGTTCTGCAAGCGGCCATGCTTCAACGACGATTATCTGCCGACCTTCAATCGGCCCAATGTCACGCTGGTCGACGTCAGCGCCACCCGTGGCGTGGAGCGCGTGACCAAGAAGGGGCTGGTCGCCAACGGCAAGGAATATGAAGTCGACTGCATCATCTATGCGACCGGCTTCGAGGTCAGCGGCACCTATCGCCGCCGCTACGGGTTCGAAGTCTATGGCCGTAACGGGATCGATCTCTACGACCATTGGGAAAAGGGCATGCGCACCCTGCATGGTCACTCCATCCACAACTTCCCGAACTACTTCATCGTGGGCCTGACCCAGGTGGGCGGATCGTGGAACTATTGCGCGATCGTCGACGAAGTGGCGAAGCAGGTTTCCTACATCATCGCCCAAACCCAGAAGGCGGGCGACGATGCGGTCGTCGAAGTCACGGCCAAGGGTGAGGATGCCTGGGTGAAGACCATCCGCTCCTATGCCGGATATAATGACAAGTTCCTGGAGAGTTGTACGCCGGGATATTATAATAACGAAGGAAAGTTCAAGGAATCGGTCGCGACGTTTTCGGGAGATTATTATGCTCCCGGGTCGAACGCCTTCAACAAGATCCTCGAGGACTGGCGTGCTTCCGGCAAGATGGAAGGCATGGCCATCATCAAATGATAACTGACCGACCCGCCCGGTGGGGCGGGTCGGATTCCGCGGCAAGAGAGAGGACTCCACAGCTATGATTTCGCGCGAGATTTCCTATGAGGCCGATGGCCGCCAGATGGTCGGCAATTTCTACGCGCCGGCGGGTGGCGGGAAGCACAAGGCGGTTCTGGTCTGCCATGAAGGCACCGGACTGAGCGATACGACCCGGGACGTGGCCAAGCGGCTCGCCGGCCTGGGCTATGCCGCTTTCGCGCTGGATTTCCATGGCGGCGGCAAGCCCCTGCCGATGGAGGAGCTGATGTCGCGGGCAGGCGACCTGTTCGGCGATCCGGCGCGGTTCCGCGCGATCGGCAAGGCCGGGCTCGCCCAACTGCTCGCCCAGCCCGAGGCCGATGCCGCCAATGTCGCCGTGATCGGCTATTGCATGGGCGGTGCGCTGGCCTTCGAACTGGCGCGCGCCGGCGAGGAACTGAAGGTTGCGGTCGGCTTCCATGCCAATCTCGTCACCGGGGCTCCGGCGGAGAAGGGCGCGGTCAAGGCCAAGATCCTGGCGCTGACCGGTGCCGATGATCCGATCGTCAACGCCGAACAGCGCGCCGCCTTCGAGGAAGAGATGCGGGCGGCCGAAGTGGATTGGCAGTCCTTCGTCTATGGCGGCGCCAAGCACAGCTTCTCGAACCCGAACGCGGGCGACATGGGTCATCCCGGCATCGCCTATGACAAGGCCGCCGACAAGCGCTCCTGGACCGCGATGATCAGCTTCTTCGACGAAGCCTTCTGAAGACAGGCGGAGGACCCGATCCGCGCCGGCCGAGGTGGAAATCCCGGTCGGCACGGACCGGGCCGCCCGCGCCGGGCCGCCTTGCGGCCTCCAGCACCATGCCGGGGAGAGCAGATGTCGGCACAAACATTTTCCAAGGGCCTGCACGATCTTGGCAATGGGTCGGGCGCATGGGCCTGGCTGATGCCCACCGGCGGCTGGAACCAGAGCAACGCCGGCCTGATCACCGACGGTGACGAGGCGCTTCTCGTCGATACGCTGGTGGACGAGCGGCTGACGGCCGAGATGCTGGATGCCATGCGCAGCCGGACCGGCTTCGGCGCGGATAATATCGGCACGCTGGTCAACACCAACGAGAACAGCAATCACAGCTGGGGCAATCGCCTGCTGGTGAACGCCACCATCTATGCGTCGGAGCCCAGCGCGCTGGAAATGGCCGAGGACACCGGGCCGCAGCAGATCGGCAAGCTGCTGGGCGCGGCCGGCGGGATGGGCGAACTGGGCCAGTGGTTTCTCGACCGATGGGGTGGCCACCAGTTCGAAGGGCTGGAGGTGCGCCCGCCCGATCGCAGCTTCACCGGCCAGCTCAGCCTGAAGGTGGGCGACAAGGACGTCCACCTCATCCAGGTCGGGCCGGCGAGCACGCCGGGCGACGTCATCGTCCATTCGCCCGCCGATCGGGTCGTCTTCGCGGGGGATGCGCTGTTCGTCGGGAACACGCCTTTCACCTGGAACAGTTCGGTGACGAGCTGGATCGCGGCCTGCGACCGGATCATGGCGCTGGATGCCGACGTGATCGTGCCCGGCCATGGTCCGTTGACCGACAAGGCGGGCGTGAAGCGGATGCAGGACTATCTGCGCTTCGTCGACCGGGAGACGCGCAGGCGCCATGCGGCCGGCATGGACAGCTGGCAAACCGCCCAGGAGATAGCCGAGGAGCTGGCCCGGGGAGAATTGGGCCACTGGCCCGACGGTGGCCGGCTGGCCATCACCGTCGGCACCATCTTCCGCGAGATCGAGGCGGATGACGCCCCGCCCAATCTGATCGAGTTCTTCAGCCGAGCCCAGCAACTCGACAAGAAACTCGCCGCCAACTGAACCGCAGGCCACAGGAGATGACGATGACCACCGACCTGAAGATCAAGCACGGCACGACCGCCTGGTTCGAAATGCTGGGGGAGGCGATGTGCGACGCCGCCGCCAAGGCCGGCCTGCCGTCGGACTTCACCATCTCGGTGGTCGAACATTTCGTCGATGGCGCCGAACTGTCCGACGGACTGTTCGAGGGCTTCCGCTTCAACATCGTCAACGGCAAGCCGTCGTTCGAAATCGGGGCGCGTCGTGAGGAACGCGGCGACATCACGCTCGACGTGACCAAGGCCTGTTCGCGCGAGCTGAACATGCTGCACACCGACGATCCGCGATATCAGGCCGCCGTCGGCCGCCTGGTCGGCAATGGCGAGATGAAGGTGGACGGGGATGTCTCGCGTCTGGGTTCGTGGCTGGGGCCGGTCCACGACATCGTCGTCGACCGCACGGTCTGAGCCGCATGGCGAGGGTCGACAGCAAGCTGGTCCAGGGTTCGGAGGCCTGGTTCGACATGGTCGGGACCGTGATGAGCGATGCGGCCGCCCGGGCCGGATTACCCGCCGATCTCAACATATCGTTGGTCGAACGCTATACCGACGGATCGTTGCTGCTCAACGGCCTGATCCAGGGCCTGCGGTTCGAGATCGTCGCGGGCAAGCCGCGCTTCAGGATCGGCGCGGGGCCGACCGAACGCGGCGACATCCTGATCGAGATAACCAGCGCCGCGGCGCGTGAGCTCAATCTGCTCCATGCCGCCGACCCGGCCTATCACGCCGCGCTGGGGCGCTTCATCGAGAGCGGGGAGATGCGGATCGATGGCGATCCAGCGCGATTGGGCGATTGGCTGGGCTCGGTTCATGATCCGATCGTCGATCGTACCCGCTAGAGCGGAACGGTGCGGATAGACGATTACCCCCCTCAGGAGCCCGTGCCCGAAGGCCTGAGGTTCATCCACGAGACGCTGATGCGGATGGCCGACGGGATCGGCGGCCATGAGCATCGCTATGGCGACGATCCGAGCCAGTCGCTGATCGTCTACCCGGCGGCCCGGCCGAATGGTCCGGTGCTGCTGTTCCTGCACGGGGGCGGGTGGACCAATGGCTACAAGGAAGAGATGGCCTTCCTCGCGCCGCCGTTCAACGCGGCCGGGGTCACCCTGGTCAGTGCCGGCTATCGACTGGCGCCCCGCCATGTCTTTCCCAGCAATTTCAATGATGTTGCCGACGCTGTGGCGATGGCCTGGCGGCTGGCGGAGGTCCATGGCCATAATCGGGATGCGCTGTTCGTCGGCGGGCATTCGGCCGGGGGGCATCTCGCCAGCCTGCTCGCGACCCGCGACGACTGGCAGGCACCGCGCGGCCTGCCGGGCAATGTCATCCGGGGCTGCCTGCCGATTTCAGGCAGCTATGATTTCACCCCCGGCGCGGGCTCCTCGGTGCGCCCGCGCTTCCTGGGGCCGCCGGGCCTGTTCAACGAGGTCGCGGCGAGCCCGATCTTCCAGTTGTCGGATCGCGCGGCCCCCTTCCTCATCGCGCATGGATCCGACGATCTGCCGCATCTGAAGGTGCAATCGGAGAAATTCGCCCTGGTGGCGCGCGCGAAGGGTGTTCCGGTCGAGGCGCTGGAGGTGGATGGCGTGAACCACGCCACGATCCTGCTGACGGCGGCGGACCCGGACAAGCCGTGGCTGGCGGCGGCGGTGGCATGGATGCGCACCCGGCTCGACGGGCATTGAGGCCGCAATGGGCGGCGATCCGACGACCTGGTTCATCTCCGGCTGCTCGACGGGTTTCGGGCGCTCGCTGACGCAGGCGGTGTTACAGGCAGGCCATCAGGTGGTGGCGACGGCCCGCGATCGCGACAGCATCGCCGATCTTGTGGCCCGCGCGCCCGATCGCGCCATCGCGCTGGAACTCGATGTGACGAACCCGGCGCAGATCATGGCGGCGGTCGCACAGGCCGAGGCGCGTTTCGGCCGGATCGACATCCTCGTGAACAATGCCGGCTATGCCTATCAGAGCAGCGTCGAGGAGGGCGAGGAAGCGCGCATCCGGGCGATGTTCGATGCCAATGTCTTCGGCCTGTTCGCGCTCACCCGCGCGATATTGCCGATCATGCGGCGCCAGCGGCGGGGCCATATCATCAGCATCAGTTCGGTGGCCGGGCTGCTCGGTCTCGCCGGCTCGGGCTATTATGCCGCGACCAAACATGCGGTCGAGGGCTGGTCCGATGCCCTGCTGGCCGAGGTCGCGCCGCTGGGTATCCAGGTCAGCTGCGTGGAGCCGGGCCCGTTCCGCACAGATTTCGCCAGCCGCTCGCTGGAGCGTACCGACTGCGGCATAGATGATTATGTGCAGACGGTGGCGAGGCGGATGCAGGCGGCCGGCGGTGCCGATGACGACCGGCCGGGCGATCCCGATCGCGCCGCGCGCGCGATCATCGCGGTGGCGCTTGCCCCGGATGCGCCGCGCCACCTGGTGCTGGGCGGGATGGGTCATGCCATGGTTATGAAAAGGCTGGCCGAGAGGATCGATGAGATCGGTGGGCTGGGCGAGGTCGCCCGCTCCGCCGATTTTCCACGGCCTTGAAGAAGGGCGCGGCCGCGATCCGGCCAGCTATTTCTTCAGGCCTTCCATCAGCAAGGTGAGCAGCCGTTTCCGCCGATCCGGTGTGAAGCTTTCCAGATCCGACAGCCAGGCGATCGCCGCGACCAGCGATATGATGTCGGTGCCTTCGATATCGGGCCGCACCAGCTCCGCGTCCTGGGCGCGGCGCACGAGCAGGTCGCCGGACTGTTTCAGCGAGGAACAGGAGGCATGGAGCGAGGAGGTGGGGTCTTCGCGCTTCTCGATCATCGAGGCGGCGAGGCCCTGATAGGCCGAGGTGTTCGTCGCGACCTCCTCCATCCAGCGTTCCAGGGCGTTCAGCGGGCTTTCGCTGGATGCCAGGACATGGGCCTTTTCGGAGAGGTCGTCGAAGCTGCTGCTCAGGATTTCCTGGAGGAGATCGTCCCGGGTGGGAAAATGACGATAGACCGTACCAAGCCCGACGCCCGCATTGCGGGCGACTGCGCGGAGGGACATCTTCGTCCCGTCGTTTCCGACCATCGCGCGCGCTACCTTGAGGATGGCCTCACGGTTTCGCTGGGCGTCCGCTCTCATCGTCGTTGGATTTGCCCTCGTCGACGCCTGATCCGCTTCATCTACCGACACCGCCAACACCTCTGCTCGACAAGCGGGTAGTTTATACGAAGCGTGCAGGCCGAAAACAACTCGGCGGGATCGGGCCGGCGGTGGCCGGGGGGCGGCATGCCGCCATCCCCCCGGCTCGGTCCAGCGTCATGAAGCTCCGCGCAT
Organism: Rhizorhabdus dicambivorans; assembly: GCF_002355275.1. Classification (NCBI taxonomy): domain Bacteria; kingdom Pseudomonadati; phylum Pseudomonadota; class Alphaproteobacteria; order Sphingomonadales; family Rhizorhabdaceae; genus Rhizorhabdus; species Rhizorhabdus dicambivorans. Next base: position 2,070,106 of record NZ_CP023449.1, read on the forward strand.
CGGATCAGATCAGTTGGTTCTCGATCGCGCCGATGCCGTCGATCTCGCAGCGGATGACGTCGCCACGGGCCATTTCGACATAGCCCGGCGGGGTGCCCATGCTGATGATGTCGCCGACTTCGAGCGTCATCACGCCGCTGGCCCAGGAAAGCGTTTCGTAGATGTCGAACGCCATATTGTCGAACACGCCGCGCTGCTTGACTTCGCCGTTGAGGATCGCGCGCAGTTCGCGGCCCTTCGGGTCGAAGTCCGTCTCGATCCAGGGGCCCATCGGCAGGAAGTCGTCATACAGCTTGAAACGGAAGGACTGTGCGGCGACCGTATCTTCCTGCAGCACGCCGAAGGCGGTCATGTCGTTGGTGATAGTGAAGCCGAAGATATGATCCTTCGCATCCTCCACCGAGACGTCCTTGGCTTTCTTTCCGATCACCACGGCCAGTTCGGCTTCGAAATAGGGCGCATGGTTGAGCGCCTTGGGCCAGCGGATCGGGGCGCCTGTCGGGATGATGCAGTTGTTCGGCTTGATCCACAGGCCAGAGCCCTGGCGGCCATTGCGGCCGGACCAGTTGCCCATCAGCGCGACGACCTTGTTCTGCGGTTCGATCGGCGCGAGCAGGCGGGCCTGATCGATGGGGCCGAGCTTCGCGCCGCGCGCCGGATTGCCGCCCGGCCCGCCGATTTCATAGGCGTTGCCATCATCGGCGAACTCGGCCCACACGACCTTCCCGGCCCAATTGATCCTGGCAATTTTCATTTTTACTTCCTTCTGCAAACAAACCGCCCGGGGGCGGAGAAATCTGTGGCCACTTCCACGGTAGTCGGGCTTCGTTCCAGCTGAAGCCGTTCAATAATCGATTCAACCCATGACGTAGATGGATTTGGTGTTCTGGTATGCGTTGAGGGCTTCCGGCCCGAACTCGCGCCCCATGCCGGAAGCCTTCACGCCGCCGAAGGGAGCGCCGACGGAGGGGAGATATCCGTTGATGCCGATGGTGCCGGTGACGATCCTGCGGGCGACGTCGGTGGCATGGGCGCTGTCGGCGCTCCAGACGGAGCCGCCTAGGCCGGCGGGGTTGTCGTTGGCGATGCGGATGGCGTCCTCCTCGCCATCATGGGGGATGACGGCGAGGACGGGGCCGAAGATTTCCTCCTGTGCGATGCGGGCCTGGTTGTCGACATCGGCGAAGATGGTGGGCTGGACGAACCATCCGCGGTTGCTGTGGGATGGGCGGCCGCCGCCGGCGACGAGGCGGGCCTCGTTCTTGCCGATGGCGATATAGCTTTCGACGCGGTCGCGGTGGGCGGAGGAGGCGAGGGGGCCGAGCTGGGTATCGGGATCGAGGGCGTCGCCGATGACGAGCGAGTTGGCGAGGCCGGCGAGGGCATCGACGATTTCGGCATAGCGGCGGCGGGGTGCGAGGATGCGGGTTCCCAGATAGCAGGTCTGGCCGTTGTTGAGCAGGGAGGCCATGGGGACGCCCTGGATGAAGGCATCGAGATCGACATCGTCGAGGAGGATGGCGGCGGACTTTCCGCCGAGTTCGAGGGTGACGGGTCGGAGCAGTTCGCCGCAGGTTCGGGCGATGGCGCGTCCGGCGGCGGTGGAGCCGGTGAAGGCGACCTTGTCGATGCCGGGATGGGCGATGAGATAGGCGCCGACGTCGCGGTCTGCTGCGACCCAGTTGAGGACGCCCGGGGGCACGCCGGCTTCGAGGGCGGCCTCGGCGAGGATGTAGCTGTCGAGGACGGTGCCGGGGGAAGGCTTGATGACCATGGTGCAGCCTGCGGCCATGGCGGGAGCGATCTTGCTGATGGCGAGGGTGACGGGGAAGTTCCAGGGGATGATGGCGGCGACGACGCCGATGGGGCTGTGCTCGACGCGGGTTTCGCGGCCCATCTGGGAGGGGCGGATGTCGGGCTGTCCGAGGGATCGGGCGAGATCGACATAATATTGGCCGAGGCCGAGGGAGAAGCCGCCTTCGAGGGCGCGGCTGACGGCGATGGGCATGCCGTTCTGGGTGCTGACGGAGCGGGCGATATCCTCGCTGCGGGCGGTGAGGGCGGCGAGGAAGCGTTCGATGACGGAGGCGCGCTCGGCGGGGGAGGCATCGGCCCATCCGGAGGCATGGAGCGCCTTGCGGGCGGCGGCGACGGCCGCGTCGATATCGGCCTCGACACCCTCGGGCACCGTGCCGATCGCTTCCCCGCTCGACGCATCGACCAGCGTGAAGCGCCGGTCGCTCGCCGGCTCCACCCAATCACCGCCAATGAAGAACGATCCCCGCAACTGCTCCATTGTCCCTCTCCCCTTGGCCCTTGCTCTCCCTGCTTCTGTCATCCCGGGCGCGGTGCGTCTGGTTACAATCTCGCGATTTTCCCTATCTCGGATTGAGATTGGCGGCCTCGCCGGCCGGACGCGATAAGCGCGGCGAGGAAAAGGTGTCACGCAGGCTAGACGCCGTCCGACGCTATCGGCCGTCCCGTTCGCCTGTCGCCAGTTCCCGCCGCCCGCGACCGAGTTCGCTTCGAGTGCCGGCGCTACCGAGAACGCACAGCAGAGGATTGATGATGGATATGGCGAGTACGGGGCCGCAGGTGAAGATTGTCCCATCCAATAATCCGGCCCGCAAGCTGAACCGCGCCGATATCGATGCGATGGCGGACAAGGTTCGGAACTGGAACCGCTGGGGACCCGATGACGAGATCGGCACGCTCAACTTCGTCGGCGACGAGGAGGTCCGTGCCGCGGCGGGGCTGGTGCGCAAGGGCCGCGTGATCTCGATGGGCCTCGATTTCAATTTCAACGGCCCGCAGAAGGGCTGGGGCAACCGTTTCAACCCGATCCACACCATGTTGCAGACCGGAACCGACGCGGTGGCCGGAAACCAGGACAAGATCGGCATCCGCTATGCCGACGACATGGTGACGATGCCGCTCCAGTGCGGCACCCAGTGGGACGCGCTGGGCCACGTCTTCTTCGACGAGCAGATGTGGAACGGCTATGACGCGCGGCTGGTGGATTCCACCGGCGCCCAGAAGAACGGTATCGAGAAGACGCGCGACCGCATGGTCGGGCGCGGCGTGCTGCTCGACGTGGCGCGGTTCAAGGGCGGCTATCTCGACGATGGCTATGGCATCAGTTCGGCCGATCTCGACGAGTGCGCAGCCGCGCAGGGCGTGGAGATACGGCGCGGCGACTTCGTGGTGGTCCGCACCGGCCATATGGAGCGCTGCCTCGATGCCGGCGATTGGGGCGGCTATGCCGGCGGCGACGCGCCGGGGCTGCGCTTCGAGACGGCCGAATGGATCTACCGCAAGGAGATCGCGGCGATCTGCACCGATACCTGGGGTTGCGAGGTCCGCCCGAACGAGAGTGTGGACATCAACCAGCCATGGCATTGGGTGGTTATTCCGATGATCGGCATCAGCATGGGCGAAATCTTCAACGTGCGCGAGCTTGCCGAGGACTGCGCGCAGGACGGCGCCTACGAATTCCTGTTCTGCGCGCCGGCGCTGCCGATCACCGGCGCCGTCGGCTCGCCGATCAACCCCATCGCCATCAAGTGACGGATAGATAATCATGGCTGCCAAGCAAAAGAATGTGATCGTCACCTGCGCGGTGACCGGATCGATCCATACCCCTTCGATGTCGCCCTATCTGCCGGTGACGCCCGAGGAGATCGCCAATGAGGCGCTCGCCGCGGCGGCGGCCGGCGCGTCGGTCGTCCATCTCCATGCCCGCGATCCGATCACCGGGCAGCCGACCCAGGACCCGGCCCGGTTCCGCGACTTCCTGCCGCGCATCCAGCGGGAATCGGACGTGGTGGTGAACATCACCACGGGTGGCGCCCCCAATATGCCGGTCGAGGAACGGCTGCAGCCGGCGCTGCAGCTGAAGCCCGAGGTGGCGTCGCTGAACATGGGATCGATGAACTTCGGCCTCTATCCGATGCTGTCGCGGTTCAAGGACTTCAAGCATGACTGGGAGCGACCCTATCTGGAGGGCTCCAACGACCGGGTGTTCAAGAATACCTTCAAGGATATCCAGAACATTCTGGAGCTTTGCGGGGCGAATGACACCCGGTTCGAGATCGAATGCTATGACATTGGCCATCTCTACACCGCCGCGCACTTCATGGATCGCGGCATCCTCAAGGGGCCGCTGCTGATCCAGTCGGTGTTCGGCCTGCTGGGCGGCATCGGCGGGCATCCCGAGGATGTCCATCACATGAAGCGGACGGCCGACCGCCTGTTCGGCGACGACTATTACTGGTCGGTGCTGGGGGCGGGCCGGAACCAGATGCAGATCGCGACCATGGCGGCGACCCTGGGCGGCAACGTCCGCGTCGGCCTGGAGGATTCGCTGTGGATCGGGCCGGGCAAGCTGGCCGAGTCCAATGCCGATCAGGTCCGCAAGATCGTCGCGATCCTGGGCGAGCTCGGGCTCAAGCCGGCGACCCCGGACGAGACCCGCGCGATGCTGGGGCTGAAGGGGCGGAATTCCGTCGCCTTCGGATAGAATGCCGGGAGGGCGATGATTGGCCTTGCCAAGCTATGAGGAGCATCGCGCAGCCGCCCGCCGGCGGCTGCCCCACATGCTGTTCGAATATATCGACAGCGGTGCCTTCGACGAACGCACCCTGGCGGCGAACCGGGACGGCTTCGGCGATTTCCGGCTGAAGCAGCGGGTGATGCGCGACATGTCCGATCTGGACATGTCCGCCGAGCTGGCCGGGGCGCCGGCGGCGATGCCGATCGCGTTGGGGCCGGTCGGCTTCGCGGGCATGTATGCGCGCCGTGGCGAGGTGCAGGCGACACGGGCGGCGGTGGCGGAAGGCGTGCCTTTCTGCCTGTCGGCCGTTTCGGTCTGCGGCTATGACGAGGTGCGGCGCGGCGGCGGCATCGCCCCCTGGTTCCAGCTCTACATGATCCGGGATCGCGCCTATATGCGCGACCTGATCGACAGCGTGCTGGCGGCTGGCGCGGAGACGCTGGTCTTCACCGTCGACATGCCGCTGCCGGGGATCCGCCATCGCGATGCACGGTCCGGGCTTTACGATGCCGGCTCTCGCGGTCTTGCGCGGCAGATCTGGCAGGGGATCGCTCGCCCCGGCTGGCTATGGGACGTCTATCTGCGCGGGCGGCCGCACAGCTTTGGCAATTTCGCGGCGGCGATGACGGGCCGGGCCGGGCTGGGCGACTACTGGGGCTGGATCCGCGAGAATTTCGACTGCAGCACCAATTGGGACGACCTCGCCTGGATCCGCGCGCGCTGGCCCGGCCGGATCCTGATCAAGGGAGTGCTCTGCCCTGAGGATGCCGCCGCCGCCTTCGATGCCGGCGCCGATGGCGTGGTGGTTTCGAACCATGGCGGCCGGCAGCTGGACGGCGTCTCCTCCAGCATCGAGGCGCTTCCCGCGATCGTCGATGCCGTCGGCGGCCGGGGCACGGTGCTGGTCGACGGCGGGGTGCGTTCCGGCCTGGATATATTGAAGGCGCTTGCGCTGGGAGCCGACGGCTGCCTGCTCGGCCGTGCCTGGGCCTTCGCGCTGGCCGCAGGCGGGGAGCGCGGCGTCGTCGCGATGCTCCAGGCGCTCAAGGTGGAACTGCGCGTCGCGATGACGCTGACCGGATGCGGAACGCTGCGCCAGGCCGGCCGCACGCTGCTGGACGGCCGGTTCACATCATCATGATCGGGAGGAGTGCGCCGCCTCGGCGCCGCAAGCGGGAGTGACGAAGTGCTGTTACATGAAGCATTCGACTATCATGCGGGAAGCCGGGGCGGGCAGGTGCTGTCGCGGATGGGTGGGGTCGAGCTGAGCTATGGTGCGGGGCGTGCGCGGTCGATCGCGATGGCGTCGGCGCTGCTGGGTCTGGGGGTGAAGCCGGGCGACCGGGTGGTGACGATCCTGGGCAATTCGATCGACGCGCTGCTGCTGATCCATGCGGCGTCGCGGACGGGGATCGTGTGCGTGCCGCTGAACTGGCGGCTGGCGCCGCGCGAATGGGTGGGGATGATCGAGGACGCCGGGGCGCGGGTGGTGATCGCGGACCCGGCGCATGGCGAGGCGCTGGAGGCGGCGGGGGGCCGGCCTGAAGTGGCGATCTGCTCGCGGGGGGCGCTGCCGGGCTGGCTGAGCCTGGACGAGCTGGTGGAGCGGGCGGCGCCGGGGCTGCCGCCGGTGCCGGTGACGGACGAGGCGGCGGTGCTGCAGCTGTACACGAGCGGGACGACGGGCAAGCCCAAGGGGGCGATGATCAGCCATCGCGGGGTGGTGGCGAATATCGGGCAGATCGAGCTTGCGACGGGGAGCAGCGCGCCGGGGCAGCGATCGCTGCATGTGCTGCCGATGTTCCATATCGCGGGGGCGGTGTTCGCGCTGCGGGCGATGGCGCATGGCGAGACGCTGGTGATCCTGGCGGCGGCGGACCCGGCGGTGCTGCTGCGCACGATCGTGGAGGAGCGGATCGCGCACATGTTCATCGTGCCGACGCTGATCCAGATGATGCTGCGCCAGCCGGAGATAGCGGGGATGCGCTTCCCGCATCTGCGGCAGATCATGTACGGGGCGTCGCCGATCGCGGAGCATGTGCTGGTCGAGGCGATGGGGGTGTTCGGCTGCGCCTTCCTGCAGGGCTTCGGGATGACCGAGCTGAGCTGCGCGGGGACGTTCCTGAGCGAGGCGGACCATGTGCGGGCGCTGTCCGATCGGCCCGAGCTGCTGGCGTCGGCGGGCCGGGCGCTGCCGGGCACCGAGCTGCGGATCGTCGATGCCGGGGGCAGGGCCTGCGCGCCGGGGGAGATCGGGGAGATACTGATCCGGGGCCCCCAGGTGTTCCCGGGCTACTGGAAGCTGCCTGAGGCGACGGCGACGGCGCTGCGCGACGGCTGGCTGCACAGTGGCGATGCGGGATCGTTGGACGAGGAAGGCTATCTGTTCATCCGCGACCGGCTGAAGGACATGATCGTGAGCGGCGGGGAGAATGTCTATCCGGCGGAGGTGGAGGCGGTGCTGCACCAGCATCCGCAGATCGCCGAGGCATCGGTGATAGGGGTGCCGGACGAGAAGTGGGGCGAGACGGTGATGGCGGTGATCGTGGCGGAAGCCGGGGCCCGGCCGAGCGAAGCCGAGATCGACCGGCACTGCCGCGAGAGCCTGGGCGGCTTCAAGCTGCCGCGCCGCTACAGCTTCGTCGACGCCTTGCCCCGCAACGCCAGCGGCAAGATCCTCAAGCGCGAACTGCGCGCCTCCTTCTGGAACCACAGCAGCCGGCAGATCGGGTGACATCCCCTCTTGCGACCCCGGCCTCCGCCGGGGCGACGGTCTGGTTGGTTCGGTTCAATCGACGAACAGCAGCGCCTCGGTCGACCCTCCAAGCCCGATGGCATCGAGACCGCCGCTATGCTCTGCCGAGAACCGCCCTTAACGGGAAATGCCAGCCCGGCTGCTTTGTCATTTTCGTGATCCGGGACCAGGCCATCATCAGCCGTGCCGAAGTCCCGCAGGGCCTCAGGGGGCGGGGTTGGACGGCGCGGGGGTGCGCCTGCGGTTCTTCACCATGCGATCGTACAGCCGCTCGATCACCGCGCTCCCGGTCTTCTGGAAGAGATGCGGGACCAGGGCATGGATGAAACAGGCCAACCCGGCCAGCGTCATGGTCGCGGCGAACCAACTCGCGGTATGGAGATGCTGACGATAGGTTTCGTCCACGCTGCGAGGATGTTCGCGGAAATATCGATCTATCATGCTCGTCTCCTCGGTCCGGACACGAGGATAGGGTTGCGAATGAAGAAAGTGCTTCTTAGTTTGCCTATGGAATAGCAAATTCAGGAAATCTCATTTCATGAACTACAATTTATGAAAAATATCTCTCTCGATGCGGTTGATCGTCGCCTGCTCGCGATCCTGCAGGAAGATGCAACCGTCTCGATGGCCGACCTTGCGGAACGTGTCGGCCTGTCCGCCACGCCCTGTTGGAAACGGATCAAGCGGCTGGAGCAGGATGGCGTGATCGAACGCCGGGTGGCGATCCTGAATCGCGAGGCGCTGGGGCTCGGCATAACCGTGATCGTCGCGATCCGCACCTCGCGCCACAGTGACGATTGGCTGCAGACCTTTGCCGATGGCGTGTCGAAGATCCCGGAAGTCGTGGAATTCTACCGGATGAGCGGGGAGATCGACTATCTGCTGAAGATCGTGGCGCGGGACATTTCCGATTATGACAGGATCTACCGCAAGCTCACCAAGGTCGCCGAACTGCATGATGTCAGTTCGTCGTTTGCGATGCAGGAGATCAAGTCGACGACCGCGCTACCAATATTCGACTGAACCCGGGGCGTACGGGCGGCGAACCTCTGGTCTGATCTTGTTCACTTAAAAGCCACCATTCGCTGTGGTGCAGCTATGATGCAAAGCCACGGCCAGGCCGCTGTGCGGCACACCGCAGAAGCCTTCGCTACAGGCTTCCGGCGCCGGGCCGGCATGTCATTGTGCCTAGCTACGGGGCGGCAGTTCGAGCATCGCGCGCGCTTCGGCTGGCGTCGCCGGCTCACCGCCGAGCAGGTCGAGCAAGTGCACGGCCTGTTCAACCAACTCGCCATTTCCGCGCGTCAGCTGGCCCCGGCGAATGTAGATATTGTCCTCCATGCCGACGCGAACCTGTCCGCCAAGCAGATGCGCCGCGGCAAGGATCGGATATTCATGGCGGCCAATCCCGAAGGCCGACCAGATCGCACCATTGGGAATCAGCGAGCGCATATAGGCGATCGTTTCCACCGTGGGCGCACAGCCATATCTGACGCCCGAAACGATCTGGAAGAACGGCCTTCCGGGGATGAGTCCTTCCGCAATCAGATCGTTGGCGAGGTGAATATCACCACTATCGAACACTTCGATTTCGGGTTTGACTCCCGCGCCGACGATCGCCGCCGCCATCTTGCGGACATTGGCGGGCGTGTTGATGACGACCTGCCCGCCGGAATTCATCGTGTTGAAGTCGAGTGAGCAGAGATCCGGCTTCAGCTCGACAATATGCTCGACGCGGCGCAACGGATGGACGAGCGTCGTGCCGGGAGCGGCGACCTTCGGATCGTCGTCCGACGGCACGAAACGCTGACCTTCGCCCGTCGTAAGGTTTATGATCACGTCGCTGCCGCTGTCGCGGATACGATCGACCACCTCCTTGTAGAGATCGAGGCGCATGGAACCGCGCCCGGTCTCGGGATCGCGGACATGGATATGCGCAATCGCTGCACCCGCAGCGCGCGCGTCAAGCGCCGCCTGGGCGATCTGCTTCGGTGTGACCGGCAAGCCGGGATGCTGTTCCGGCTTCACGAGATTGCCGGTGACGGCGCATGAGATGATTGTCTTGCTCGCCATGGTGGCCAGGTTCTTTCGATACAGAAAATGTGGAAGCCGATGCTGGTGGAACCGCACCAAATCGGCCGCAGTCGCGCAATACCGATTGTCCAATTTTCCATTCTTCGGAAAGTTCCGCCGTTCGGAAAGTTCGAACTCGACGCTGGTCCTCTATCTTCATTTTCCTCCAAAAACGGGGCTCAGCGCGAAGATGCACCGGAGTGAGGAGGAAGAGAATGGCGGCCATGACGTCGAATGGAGACGAAATCGATATCCGTCGCCGCGTCAGCGACAGCGCCGCACGGCTTCCGGAGACCACGGCATGACCGTTCAGTGTGGCATTTTCCTCAAGACCACCTCGCCACACATCGTGGAAGTACTGGGCACCTGCGGACTCGATTTCGCTGTCGTTGATGCTGAACATGCACCCTTTGATAGGGCTGCAATCGACTTGATGATCCTCGCAGGCCGCGCCGCCGGACTGCCGATCTTCGTCCGTGTGCCGGACGACCGCCACTCGACTCTGCTTTCGGCGCTCGACATGGGGGCGGCCGGCTTGCTGGTGCCGCATGTCGATTCCGCGGCTCAGGCAGCGGAGATCGTCCGCAACACCCGTTTCTCGACCGGCCAGCGCGGCTATTCGGGTGGTCCGCGCTATGCCGGCTACGGCTCGCTGGGCATGGCCGAGGCGCTCAGGCGCGGCGATGAGGCGGTCATTCTGGCGCAGATCGAGAGCGGCCTTGCCGTCGAGGAGTGCGAGGCGATTGCCGCGACGCCTGGGATAGACGGCGTGTTCATTGGCCGATCGGACTTGTCATTGTCTATCGGCGAGGCCAGTGCCAGCACCCCGGCGGTCATAGCCGCCACCCGGCGCATCATCGCCGCGGGCATTGCCGCCAACAAACGCGTCGGCATGTTCGTGGCCTCGCCCGAGGAGGGCGCGAAGTTCGCTCCGTTGGGCGCCGACTGGTTTGTCATCGGATCGGATCAATCGATCCTGCGGCAGGGCGCGCGCAACGTGGCCGCCTTCGCAACCCAGCAGAAAAAGGGACATGCAGCATGAGCACAGCACGAGCAGCGATGGGCGCATGGCATTATCGAGACGCGCCGCTGACGGACCTGGAGGAGGGGGCCGAGAGCTGGATCGCGCGTGGCGCGAATTTCGTCACCGTGGTCAGCAAGGCGACGGCAGGAACGCGCCTGGAGCGCGCCGACAATCCCGACGAATATATGATCCTTACGGACAAGATCGGTGCGACGGTCGCCGCCGGTGGCGAGACGGTCGAGGTCGCACCCGATAGCCTGACGATCGTGCCTCCGGGGCCCAGCAGTGTCACGTTGAATGGCAATGGCGAGATCATCCGCGTCTTTTCGAGCCGCGCTTCCGATCTTGCCGCCCGCGCCACCAACGCCGCGGCCTACGCGGAGCGCCCTGTCGATGTCGCGCCGCTCGATCCCTGGCCGCTTCCGATCGGCGGCTATCGCCTGCGTACCTATCGCCTTGCGGATTACATACGCGAAGGCACCAACATGCGGATCTTCCGCTCGACCAATCTCATGCTCAACGTCATGACGGCCCGGAATGTACCGCGCGACACCAGCAAGCTGACGCCGCACGCGCATGCCGATTTCGAGCAGGGATCGCTCGCGATCGGGGGTACCTACATCCACCATATCCGCTACCCGTGGGGCCCGGATTTCGCGACCTGGCGGGATGATGAGCACATCGAGATGGCGAGCCCATCGCTGCTGGTGATCCCCCGACGGTTGTCCACACCAGCCGCAATATCGGCGACGAGCCTGGCCGTCTGGTCGATGTGTTCGCGCCGCCGCGCATGGATTTCTCGCTGCGTGAAGGGCTGGTCGCGAACGCCGAAGACTATCCCATGCCATGAAAGGGCAATGCGGCAGACCCGATCTCGGGACTTGTCGCGAACAAGGGCGCGCCGCATTGTTTCGCGGTGGAATGAGCGGGAAATGGCGTCATCGCTCCGGCGATACGTGCGAGCAATGGCCGGCTGCGGCCGAGGGGAGAGACAGATGGCCTTGATCGGCAGAGCGAGCGTGGCCGATGATTTCAGCTGGCGCGTCTACAACAAGATCGCGCTTCGCATCCTGCCGCTGATCCTGGTCAGCTATATCTTTGCGAGCATCGACCGGGTCAATGTCGCCTTCGCCAAGCTCCAGATGGGGCCTGCGCTTGGGCTCACCGAAACGATGTACGGCTTCGGTGCAGGTGTGTTCTTCATCGGCTATTGCCTGTTCGAGATTCCGAGCAACATGATGCTGCACCGTATCGGTGCGCGCGTCTGGCTCGCGCGGATCATGGTCGTGTGGGGGCTGTTGTCGACCCTGACGATGTTCGTCCAGACCCCGACCCATTTCTATATCATCCGGTTCCTGCTCGGCATAGCCGAAGCGGGGTTCTATCCCGGCGCGCTGCTGTATCTTACCTACTGGTTCCCGAGCTATGTGCGCTCACAGGCGGTCGCCGTGATGCTGCTCGGCACGCCGCTTGCGGCGATCATCGGCAGTCCTCTCTCCGGTGCGATCATGCGCTTCATGGATGGCTGGGCCGGCCTTGCCGGCTGGCAGTGGGTATTCGTGGTGGAAGGGCTGCCTGCGGCTATCCTCGGGGTCATCGTCTTCGTCCAGCTGCGTAGCCAGCCGAGCGAAGTGCATTGGCTCGATGACGAGGAAAAGGCGCTGGTCACGCGCGAACTCGCGAAGGAACACGCGGCTCAGGCCCAGGCCGGTATGGGGCATCGCTTTGGTGACGCATTTCGCGACTCGAATATCTGGTGCGTCGTCCTCGCCAATTTCTGCAACCTTTCGACTCTTTATGGCATCCAGTTCTGGCTGCCGACGATCGTCCAGCGCGTGAGCGGCGCGACCGTGTTCAACACGGGGCTGATTGTCGCGGCGCTTTCGATCATTCCCTGCGCAGTGCTGGTGATCAACGCGCGCCATTCGGACAGGACCCGAGAGCGTCGGTGGCACGCGACCGTGGGCTTCGCGATTACCGCGTTCGGCTTGTGCCTTGCCGGAACTTTCTCCGAGGAGGCATGGCTGGCGCTCGGCGGACTCATGCTGGCATATTCGGGCGTGACGATCGTTTCCGGTACCATCTTCTCGCTGCCGGCGACGTTCCTGATGGGCGCCGCCGCGGCCGCCGGTTTTGCGCTGATCACGACGATCGGCAATCTGTCGGGCTATACCACCCCCTTCCTTTTCGGTGTGCTGCGCGACGCGACCGGCTCCTTCAGTCTGGGCTTCTACGCTATGGCGACTACGTCGCTCGTCGGCGCCGCGGCGATGCTCTCGGTACCCGCGCTCCGGCGGAAGCCGCCGGTTGCTGGGTAGATCGCGGAGGATTTCGCTCTGCGGAAAGCCGATCCAGGCGCATTGCGGTGGTAAGCCGACAACGATAGTTTCACCTGGTGGAAAAGGTAGGCGCGATAACCGCGACGGCTACCGGCCAGGGATCGGATGTCGGACATGATCAATGATGCGGCGGAGAAGAAGAGTGACGGCGTTCGCGCGGTGGAGCGCGCGATCGACTTGCTCCAGGCGCTCAACCGTCGTCCGTTCTCGACACTACATGACCTCCATCGCGAGACGGGGCTGCCCAAATCGTCCATCGTACGGTTGCTGCGTACATTCGAGGCGAAGGGGCTCGCGGCGCAGTCGTCAAGCTATGGCACCTATCATCTGCTCGGGCGGGTCAAATCGTTATCGAGCGGCTTTCATCACGAGCCGCTGGTGATCGAGGTAGCAGAGGAGATCATGATCGACTTCACGAAGCGGGAAGGATGGCCTCTTGCGCTGGCCCTCTTCGACGTCAACGCGGTGGTGGTGCGGGCCAGCACCATACCGCACACCTCGCTCTCTTTCCTCCATTCGTCCCTCAACATGCGATGGAGCCTGGTCAGCCGCGCGCTCGGGCGCTGCTATCTGGCGCATAGCCCGGCCAATGAGCGTAAAATCCTCATCGAAATCGCCAAGCAGAGCAAGAATCCCGAGGATGCGGCGGCGCATGACAGCGCCGCGATCGCCAGGATGCTCAAGCAGGTCCGTGAGCGCGGCTATGCTCTCCGCGATCCAACGATCGAATCGCGTTCGTCCACCATCGCCGTGCCGATCTTTGATGATGAGCGCCTTGTCGCCTGCCTCGGTCTGACGTGGATTACCGCTGCGATGTCGCTCGACGAGGCCGTCGATCAGTACGTGCCGCAACTTTTCGAGATGACGGATGCGATCTCGCGGGAATTAGCCAAGCGATCCGCTCGGCAGCCGCTATCTCCCCACCCTCCGCAGGACGATCGAGCCTTCTACTGAGCTTTGATGCCGGCAGGCCATGGTGCTCTGAACGCTTCAAGAAGACCGACAATTGATCGGCGATAGCCACATTATCCAGGGCGGGAAGAAAATCCTTCTGCCGTCCGAACTTTGTGCCGTCCACTCCGATGACTGACGAAACCATAGGGGTTTGCGAAGTCATTTGACTCGTTATCCAGCAATAGTCTGACGGATATGCTCGCGGGAGGAGGGATTACTTTTCCACCTGACGGAAATTTCGCAATTCCGACTTTTGCCTTGTGCTTCGGTCTGCATAGATCGGCGGGCAAGCAGCAATAAAGAGGGGTGGCCAGTGTTTCCGCGGACAACATCATGAGCAGCGATGAAATACGCCTTTATGATACGCATGCCCATTTGGTGTCGGACGACGAAATCCGCTATCCCCGCAGCTATCCATTCGAGAACACGTCGCTTCGAATGCCGCGCATCCCCGGCACCATCGGAACCCCGGGCGGTATGCACGGCCCCGAACCGATCAATGAAAAGCCGACCGCCGAGCTCATGCACAAATGGATGGCCGAAGAAAATGTAGTTGGCATCGCGGCCGTGCAGAAGGGCATGATCTACGGCACGGACAACAGCTATATCGTTGATGCGGCCGACGCCTTCCCCGACGAAATGCGCGCCATCATCATCGTCGATCCGCAGGCGCCGGAGACGCCCGATATGATCCGCGAATGCGCGTCGCGCGGGATCGTCGGAATCCGCTTCTTCGGTGTGGGCGTGGTCGACAAGGGCGCCTGGCTGAGTTCGCCCGCTTCCCTAAAAGTCTGGGAACTGGCCGACAGTCTTGGCCTGCTGGTCGATATCGAGGCGCCCGCGACTGGGAGCGAAGTATTGATTCCGGTTATCGAGCAGATGGCCGATCATCTTCCTGAATTGCGGATCGTGCTGGATCATGTTTTTCTGCCGGACTGTACCCAACCGAATTACGGCATCGACGAAAGATTTGACGGCTTCGCCAGGCGTGAAAATATCTCGGTCAAGTTCACGTCGCTCAGCATGGACGTCATCCGCGAAAAGGGTGTGGCCCCTGAACGCGTGCTCCGCCGTACGGTCGATTTCTACGGTGCCGATCGAACGATGTGGGGATCGGACATCGGCACGTCATCGGGAACGTATAAGATGATGGTCGCCCGCGCCATAGCGGCGACCGAGTTGCTCACGGACGAGGAGCGTCGCAAGGTGCTTCACGACACAGGGCGGCGGATCATGCTTGGCTGGACAGGTTAGGGGACGCTGGTCGCACCATGACGGGTCAATCGAGGCATCCCCGACTATTTTCGTGAGTTCATCGAAATTATATGGCGCAATGAGCCGCGGTGAGGGAAATCCCTAGGGCAGACGGGAGAGCAAGTTGATGATAGCACGCGCTAATATACGGCGATCCGCTTCACGCTGGCTCAGCGCTTCGCTATTGCCAGCCTTGATTTTGTGGACAGCCGGCGCTCCCGCTCAGTCCGGGCCGATCCAGATCGAAAAGCAGGGTGCGTTCGAAGCCGGCGGCACCGTTCTGGGCAGCGGGCAATCCACGCTTTCCTGCGATCATGGCTATGTCGAATATCAGATTCCCCGACATGCCCGGGACGTCGCCTTGTTAATGTGGCACAGCTCATCGACGAAGGTCTGGCAAACGCGCTGGGACGGCGGAGAAGGCTATCAATCGATCTTCCTGCGCCGGGGTTTTCCAGTCTATCTGTGGGATGGGCCGCGCGTCGGACGAGCCAATTGGGGCTGCGATCACTATACATATGAGCCGTCCGTCGGCCAGGACCAGCAGAATTTCACGGCATGGCGGCTGGGCGCGAAATATCCTGACTTTTTCCCGGGGGTGCAGTTTCCGACCCGGGATGCGGAGGCCTGGGAGCAAGCCGTGCGCGCGCGCTATCAGGAGTTCGACACGACGCCCAATGCCGAACTGGAGGCCGCAGCGGCGGCGAAGGCGATCGAGCGTGTGGGGCCGACCGTATTGGTAACGAATTCCGCAGGAGGCATGCGGGCCTTGTTGGCGGCGATGAAGACGAGCAAGGTCAAGGCGATCGTCGCATATGAAAATCCGGGCTATGTGTTTCCCAGCGACGTAAACCCGCCCAGCGAGCCGACCCGCTTCGGCCCGGTCATCGTATCGCCCGAAGATTTCGAGAAGCTCACGCGGATCCCGATCCAGTTCGTGTTCGGCGATAATCTCGACAAATCGCCAACCTGGACCGCCTACGCGAAAACCAGCCAGAAATTCGTCGATCTCGTAAATGCGCGCGGCGGAAAGGCGGAGATATTGTTTCTTCCTGCTGCGGGCTTGAAAGGGAATACGCATATTCCCTTCGCGGATCTCAATAACGTCGCCGTTGCGGATCAGCTCTCGGCATTCCTGCGCCGTAACAGGCTCGATTTGCGCTCGAAAAATCGGCGCAGCTCCGAGGCTCCGAAGCCGTAGATCCGCAACTACATCCCGATAATCGGTCCCACCGAACAGCCGATTATAGCTCGGTAGGTGGGTTGTATCCGAAATGATTGCGATATTTAGAGCCGAGTGTTTGCTTGGGTGGACGACGTTACCTGACCTAAACTTGAGATTTTGAAGGCGTGCTATGACGCGCTACCCGTACGCAGGACAAATGTTTCGACAGTTGGAAACTTCCACCCTGCGGAAAACTCAAATCTAGCACTTTCCGCAGGCGGGCGGGTCCGCCAAGAAATGGACGTGGGAGCTTGAAGATCATGAAGGGCGCAAGCGCTCGGATCGTGGATCACGCACAGCGCTTTCTCGGCGCGGTCGTGGATATGCTCATACGGAAAAATATAGAGGGGAGAGCACGACGTGGCGACTAAATTTGCTAGCAGGACGGCAGTGTCGGTTATCGCGCTGACGATGTTTTCGTTAGGAAACGCCGCCCCCGGCTGGGCGCAGGCTGAAAGCGCATCTGCCGATTCCGAGGCTCCCGCTGAGGAGATCATTGTCACCGGATCGCGATTGGGCAGGACCAGCTTCAATTCGCCAACGCCCGTCAACGTGATCGATCAGCAACGCTCGCAGAATCTCAACATCACGAGCGTCGGCGATGCCCTCAATCAGATTCCCTCCTTTCGCCCGATCACCGGCCCAGCCACCCAGCAGTTCCGATCCAGCGCGAACATCGCCGGCCGAAGCCTCGATCTTCGGGGATTGGGCTCGATCAGGACATTGACGCTGATCGATGGCAGGCGACATGTCGCCAGTTCCGATGACGGCAATTTCGACCTGAACGCCATCCCGTCCATCATGATACAGCGATCGGAAGTCGTGACCGGCGGCGCATCCGCAGCTTATGGCGCCGGAGCGGTCTCCGGCGTGGTCAACCTGATCACCGATACCAGCTTCAGCGGCGTCAAGGCCGAAGCGAGCTATGGCGTAAGCGACAAGGGCGACGCACGTAACAAATATATCGCGTTCCAGGTTGGTAGCGACTTCGCCGGCGGACGTGGTCATGTCGTGCTGGGCGGCGAATATGCGGACGAAGGCCCCGTCTCGGACTATAACAGTCGCGACTGGAGCAGGCGGCATCGCGATTTCGTTCCGAATCCTTTCTTTTCCACCAATCCGGCGCTCAGCAATGGCTTGCCCGCCAATGTCGGCGCGAACGATGTGAGGACATCGCTGACGCCCGCCGGAACCATTACCGTCGTCCACCCGCTGCAGGGCATGCAGTTCGACAGCAACGGCAATCTGGTCCCTTTCCAGTTTGGCGCCTTGTATAACAGGGCCAGGCCCAGCTCGCTGATGATCGGTGGCGATCCGAGCATTACGGATTATTATGGTGCGGTGGGGCCATTGGTCGTCGCAACCAAGCATCTGTCGCTGCTCAGCCACGCCGATTACGAACTGACGGAATCGCTGACCCTGTCCGCCGAACTGGGCTATGCGAAGGTCGATGGCGGCCCGACGGGCGCGAACCCGCGATCGGATCCTAATGGCGCGCTCAGGATCAACCGCGACAATGCCTATCTGACGCCGGCGACGGCGGCGATGATGGACGCGGCAAGGGTCAGCTTCATTCCGGTGAGCCGCATCAATTTCGAACTCGGCCCGAACATATACAGCTCCACCAACGAAACCTGGCATGCCTTTGTGGGATTGAAGGGCGGCGCCTTCGCGGACTGGAAATGGGACGCCTATTATCAGTTCGGACGAACCAACGGTCGCCAGAGCAACGCCAATTCACGACTGGAGCAGCGCTGGAAGGACTCGATCGACGCGGTTTTCGCGCCGGCTGGACTTCCGGGGATCGCAGCCGGGACGATCATCTGCCGCACCACGATCGCCAATCCGACAAACGGGTGCGTTCCCGCCAATATCATGGGGCCAGGAAAGGTAAGCGCGGCAGCGGCGGCCTGGGCCAACACCGTTGCCTGGTCCACCCGCCACTTCACCGATCACACGTTCGCGGCAAATTTCCGCGGTACGCTGATCGAAGGCTGGGCCGGGCCGATATCTGCGGCGTTCGGCGGGGAATATCGGACGAGCAACTCCAAGGGCAACAACGATCCAAACAGCAAGGCGGGGCTGTTCTCCCAGATCGCCTGGACCTTCCTGCCTTCCACGACGCAGAAGGTGACGGAGGTCTATGGCGAGCTCAACCTGCCGGTGTTCAAGGACTGGGCACTCGGCAAATCTCTGGAGCTGGATGGCGCGGTTCGCCAGACGCACTACAGCCTGTCGGGCAGCGCCACGACCTGGAAGACTGGCGCAGTTTACCAGCTGAGCGATGACTATATGCTTCGCGTGACCCGGTCGCACGACATAAGGGCGCCATCTCCTCTGGAACTGAACCCTAACAGGACCGTGACGACATTTTCGCTCGCCGATCCGAAATATGGGGTCCAGTATCTCATGCCGACCTTCAGCGGCGGCAACCGGAACCTGAAGCTGGAGACGGCCGATACATTCACGGCGGGTATCGCCATCAAGCCGAGCTGGTTTCGCGGATTCGCGCTGTCCGTGGATTATTATGACATCACGGTGGATGGCGCGATCGACATCCCGTCGGCCAACCTGGCCGTCAACATATGCCGTTCGGGCAGCAATCCTGCGATCTGCACGCTGGGAACGGACGTGAATGGCAATCCGGATCGGATATTGGCGCTCTTTGCCACCTACCAGAATATCAACAGACTGCGGACTCGGGGATGGGAGTTCGTGGCCAAATATTCGTTCGACCTCGCGGATGTCGGCAGCTTCCTCGGTGGCAATATCGACATCGCCCTCAACGGCTCGCTCGTGAACAAACTGACGACTGAGCTGCCTGACGGGACCAGAAAGGAACTGTCGAACTTCACGGGCAATTCCGGCGGCGTAACCAACATCGTGGGCGTTCCGCGGTGGCGCGGCGATGCGGTGATAACATATTCACAGCCGACTTTCTCGATCACCGCTCATGCCTCCCACATTCCGAAGGGGCTGCAGAACCCGGACTGGATTGGGCCCGAGCAAAAGGGATATAGCCCGTACCTCCCGAACAGCGTGACGTATAACCATGTGTCGTCACGCACCTATTTCGATCTGAGCGGCAGGGTGAAACTGTTTGGAGGCGAGGACCGCAACATCGAGATGTTCGGGGGCGTGACCAACGTCTTTGATACTGATCCTCCGCCGGAACTGCGGCTGAACGGTAATGGACTGTATTTCAACCCCATTGGCCGTGCCTATAAGATGGGCATCCGCGCAAGGATGTAGGTTTTCAAGGAGATCATTCCCAGTTAGCAATTTTAACTGAGAAAGACTTGATCGAGAGAGGTTTGGCCATGTTGCGTGTAATAGATAAAATTGTTCTTGCCATCACTTTGGCAGCTATCCCTGCCGCGATCCTGGCCGAACCTCTCCGCGTTGTTGGAAACACCCAGGTTTTTGAAACCGGGGCCATGGCTCTGGCGGCGGAAACTTCCCCCAAAGGGACAGTGGAGTTCAGCCTGGGCGGGGTGCCCAACCTCTGGGAAACCGGGCTGCCGAAGTTGACGGCGGTCGTTACGGCCGGAGGTCCCGTAGCGCCCACGTCCCATGACAGGTTGGCCGATCTGGCGGGCAATGCCGAAACCCAGTTCCTGCGGGCCACGGTCGCGCATCCCGATGGGCGCTATCTTTTCACCGTGGTCGAGGGAATTTACCGCATTGTCGCCCGCAAGTCCAAAGGCATTGCCCATGAGGCGGACTTGAAGGGAAAGCGCATTGCCACATATCCCGGCACGTCGGCGGCGTTCTATCTGCGCAAAGCGCTCGAACGATCGGGCCTGACGGAAAAGGACGTCACCATCGTACAGTTGCCGCCGAAAGCCTGTGCCGAAGCGCTGATCGCCGGGACGGTCGATGCGATGTCGATGTGGGAGCCCCACGCCGAAGATGCGATTCGTGCCATTGGCGCGGACGTCATCACCTTCCAACCCGCTAACGGATATCGGGAAATCTATTCGCTCTACGCAACCGCCGCGACCCTGGGGAACCCGGCCAAGCGAGCGCAGATCGTGGCATATGTTCGGGAGATGATCCTGGCTTGCAAGCAGGGGGCGACCAATCCGGGGCGTATCCAGGATATTCTTTCCAAAAATACTGGCCGTTCGAAGGAAGATATCGTTGCTGCCTGGAACTATAATTTCTTGTGCGACACCTCCCCGAATATCCTCGACGTGATGGTCGAGGAGGAATCCTGGCTTGCGGCGCAGGACGGCCGCGCGCCGAGAACCCGGCAGCAAATCGCCGCGCTGATCGATACGAGCGTGTTGGAGGAGGCGAAACGCCTGAAATGATAACCGCGGCGTGAGGCACCACATCCTGCAGACCGCGCCATTCGCCTTGAGGCGCCGCCCGTGAACATCGGGCGGAAAGGAACAAGAGCGTTTCGCGTTTTCAAAGCGCCGCAAGCCCGGCCTCCAGAATTGTGGGAAGCCGAAGTGGTGAACGATGAACCAAGGCCGCGACGGTCGATCGCGGTTTGCCGGTGAGGGTCATGGACAGATTGAAATTCTACATTGACGGCGCGTGGACCGATCCGGTGTCGCCGTCGACGCTGGACATCACCAATCCCGCCACGGAGGAAGGGTTCGCGCGGATCTGCGTGGGTTCGCATGCCGATGTCGATCGGGCCGCCAGAGCCGCTCGCGCCGCCTTTGCCCAATTTTCCCGGACAAGCTTGGAGGAGCGGCTCGGCTATCTGCGACGGATCATCGAAGGTTTCCGCGCCAATCTGCAAGAACTCGGACGCATGATGACGCTCGAAATGGGCGCGCCCATAACCTTTGCGACCGAGCGCCAGGCAACCGTTGCGCTCTTTCATTTCGAAGAAGCGGCACGTGTGCTGGCGAATTACAGGTTCGAGGAACGGATGGGCCCGGGCATCATACGCCGCGAGCCCATCGGTGTCTGCGGCCTGATCACCCCGTGGAACTGGCCGCTCAACCAGGTCGCCTCAAAGGTCGCACCCGCATTGGCAACGGGCTGCACGGTCGTCCTCAAGCCGAGCGAGATCGCTCCGCTCAGCGCGATGCGCCTGGCGGAGATCATCCACGATGCCGGCGTTCCGCCCGGCGTGTTCAATCTTGTCAACGGCCACGGCCCGACAGTGGGCGAAGCTATCGCGTCGCATCCCGAGATCGACATGGTCTCGATCACTGGATCCACCGGGGCCGGCATCAAGGTGGCCAAACTCGCCGCGGATACCGTCAAGCGCGTCGCGCAGGAACTGGGCGGGAAATCCGCCAACATCATTCTCGCCGACGCCGACCTGCCGGCCGCGGTGGCGGAGGGCGTATATGCCTGCTACGTCAATGCCGGCCAGAATTGCCAATCGCCCACACGCATGCTGATACCGCGCGGCGAACGCGCCGTTGCATTTGATGCCGCGCGTGCGGCGGTCGGTAGCATTCGTCTTGGTGACCCGCTCGATCCGGCGACGACAATGGGGCCCCTCGTCAGCAAGGCGCAGTTCGACAAGGTCCAGGCCTTGATTCAGACAGGCTTGGATGAAGGAGCTACCCTGATAGCGGGAGGCGTGGGACGTCCCGCCGAACTGAATCGGGGATTTTACGTTCGGCCGACGGTGTTCGGCGACGTCACCCCCGACATGACGATTGCCCGCGAAGAAATCTTTGGCCCCGTACTGTCGATCATGAGCTATGATGACGAGGAGGAAGCCATCGGTATCGCCAACGATACACCGTTCGGGCTCGCGGGCTTCGTCCAGTCTGGCGACCGTGATCATGCGCTTCGGGTGGCCGCGCGCATCAGGGCGGGTCGCGTTTATCTCAATGGCGCGCCATTCGACCGGAGCTTGCCGTTCGGTGGCTACAAGCAATCCGGAAACGGGCGTGAATTCGGCATTTTCGGCTTCGAGGAATATCTCGAGGTGAAGGCGATCCTGGGTTAGGTTGGCGATGTTGGATTTGGCCGGACGACAGGCGCTGATAGCAGAGCTGGATGCGGCGCGGCGGACGCGTTCCTCGGTGGCATTACCGCGTGCACGTCATCCCGAGCTTACGCTGGAGACGGCCTATGCCGTGCAGCAGGATTGGGTCGCAGCACGTATCGCCGGCGAGGGGCGGCGGGCGATCGGTTACAAGGTGGCACTGACAACGCGCGGGTTGCAGCGCGCATTCGGCGCAGACCAGCCGGTATTTGGCGTCCTTCTCGACGATATGGAATTTGACGAAGCCACGCCGATTCCAATGGACCGGTTCGTTGCGCCGAAGGTCGAGATGGAACTTTGCTTTCGCATGGCCAAGCGACTGGCGGGCCCGTGCAGCGAGGCGGATGCGATTGCCGCGATCGACTGGATCGCGCCGGCGATCGAGATACTCGATAGCCGCACAGTGATGTTCGATCCCGCGAGCGGCCAGGCGCGGTCCGCCATCGATATCGTCGCAGACGCGGGTGGCGCGGCGGGCTTCGTCGTCTCGCCCCTTCGGATGACCCCGGGCGACACCGATCTCAGTCGCATCGGGGCTGTGCTCTACCACAATGGCGAGGCTGAGGATTCCGGGCTATTCCCACTCGTGTTCGGACGGCCGGAACGTGCTCTGACGTGGCTCGCCGGGGCACTGGCGGAGCAGGGCCGGGCAATCGAGGCGGGAGACATGGTTCTCTCGGGATCCGTGATCAAACCTTATCCCGTCGCGCGCGGGGATCGGTTCGAATTCGACTATGGTCCCCATGGAACGATCGCGTTACGCTTCGAGTAGATGGTGATCGCCGGTTCACACTCGGTCGATGTGCCTACACCTCGGGCTGGAATGACGGCGCTCCGACTTCAAAGCGCAGCGATGTAGCCGCCGTCCAGTGCGATGGTCGATCCGTTGATATAGGCGCCCGCGCGGGAGGAGAGGAAGATGCATACACCCTGGATATCCTGCGGTGTGCCGGCGCGCTTTACCGGGATATAGGTCTCGATACTTTTCCTGACCGCCTCCGAACCGGTATCGGTGAGGCGCGAATGAAATGGGCCAGGGGCGATCGCGTTGACACGAATCTGCTCGACGCCGAGCCGCTTGGCCAATGCGCGCGTCAGGTGATGGATCGCCGCCTTCGACGCGCCATAGGGATAGGCTTCCCAGTTCGGGATGTGCAGCCCGCCGATTGAACCGATATTGATGACGCTTGCATGTTCTTCATCGCTCGCGGCCGCGCGCAGGAGGGGCAGGGCTTGCTGCGTGAGCAGGAAGGGCGCGCGCAGGTTGACGTCCATCACGTCGTCCCAGGCTTCCGCGCTGACGTCGGTGATCGGGCCGCGATTATTGGCGCCGGCATTGTTGACGAGAATATCGAGCCTCGTTTCATGGGCCTTGAGCGCATCGATCAAGGCGGCAGCGCCGCTTGCGTCTCGGAGGTCTGCGGCCAGGCCGACACAATGCCCGCCAGCGGCGGCGATCTCGGCGGCGGCTGCCCGGGCGCGGTCAAGGTCGCGCGCGGCGATATAGGTTCTGACACCGCGCCTGGCATATCCTTCGGCGATCATCGCGCCGATCCCGCTGGTTCCGCCAGTGACCAGGGCAACCTTGCCCGCCACATCAAAAAGCTCGTCGACCATCGCTGTCACCATCCTCACCGTGCATCGCTGCCGCGCGGGGATGACATGTGCGATTGGCGGCATGCTATCAACGGGGCGCTTCGTACATTCCGCCATGCAGAAACTGCGGTCCTGACGTGGCGTGAACCCCCGCGCGAATGAGTCCGAAACTCTTCGGGGCCTGATCGACAGCGAAGCGCGCGAGCCGGGGCCCGGCCAGGCTGAGATTGGCTATCGCGCCCTGTGCAACGATGCCGCGCGTCGCCCTCTTGGCGGACAGTTGGGCATGCCAGGGCCTGCAAAACCCCGGACTTTCGGACATAATTTTCGCGGCTAGGCGGCAGATGGGGCTGAGATTGGACATCAAGCAAGGAAGGAGCGGGCGCAAAGGAGGTCGCGGCGGCGTCGATCGGCATCTTGGCGAAAGCCTTCATCTCCCTGTTTCACACGTCGGCGCAGACATGGATTGGACATCAGTAGATGTTCAGACCCGCGGGTCGGATCGTTATTCAGCGGATCGGCCAGTTGGCTAACACCTCGTCAGTCGCAGGATTCTCAATCCGGATTTCATTGATACGGCTGCTGATCACGCAGATTGGACGCTGCTCCACGCCCGCTGGCTGAACACAGCGAACGGGGCCAAAGTCCCGATCGACACGGCCCACGATCCGGAGGCGGAAGCCCAGAGATGCGTCCAATGCATCGGGCGGTACGCGTTTTACGATGTCGAAGGGCCTGTCATCGCGCGACAGTCCACCTTTGGCATCGGCGGTGAACTGCGCGATGGCCAAGGTCTGCCCCGGCAGGGTCACAGGCTCAGTACCGGACGGACTGACCTGCACCACGGAAGGCGGGCAGCGCTCGCTCGACGTCCATGGCCTGGCAATCCAGAACCCGTCGGCCCGGAGGCCCTTTGCAGCCGCGAAGTCCCAATCCTGGCCGTTCCACGCGACGGGCGTCACCGAAATGCGAAGCGCCTCGGTTGCCTCGTCGTAGCGCCACCGCATCGGCTGGGTGCTGCCTTCCTCCGACGGACCGGCGCAGCCAAACGGCAGCAGCAGCTCGAATCGGCGGCCGGCTGCGCTCGTCACGGTCGGCGGTAGCGGGTTCCCAGATGCACGCGCGTCCGACGCCTGCTGCGCCAACGCTATGAGGTCGGCCCTCTGCAGCGGCTTGGGCGCCTCGGCGCGGATAGGAATCGGTGGTTGCGGCGCGGGCGCCGGAACCACCTGTTCGGCGCGTGGAGCCGACGCGCGGCCTAGGAAGTAGCCTGCACCACCTACGGCGAGGACAGCCACCAGCCCAGCCGCGATGGCGAGCCGGCTTGTCCTGATGCTGGGTTCGCGCATGAGGGATAGATAGCAACATCGAGCCTATCCTCCAGTGTAAAAAGGCGAAAATATCTTCTACAGCGTTGACACTCCGGCGATTGCAGCCGACGCAGCACGGGCATGACGGCCGACCAGATCCTCACCTTGGTGGTTCTTGCCGCGGTTGTCGGCGCGCTGGTCTGGGACAAGATCCGCGCCGATGTCGTGGCGCTCACTGGCGCTGCGGTGCTGTTGATGACGGGCGTCGTGCGTCCAGTCGATGTCCAGGGAGCGTTCGCCAGCCCCGCGATCATCGCCCTGGCATCGCTGTTCGTCATTGCCTACGCGCTGGAGCTTTCCGGGCTGCTGGATCGCGCGATCGCCGCGGCGGTCATGATGTGTCGCCGTTTCGGCGCGATCGGAATCTGGATGCTGCTGGCGATGATCGGCTCGGTTTCCTGCTTCCTCAATTCGACGCCGATCGTGGTGCTGGGCGCCCCGGTAGTGCGTGACGTAGCCAAAACGTTGAAGCTCTCCCCGAGACGCTTCCTAATTCCGCTGTCCTACGTCACGATCCTGACCGGCTGCTGTACGTTGATCGGAACCTCGACCAATCTTCTCGTCGACGACATGGCTAGCGTCTCGGGACAACCTCGCTTCGGGATGTTCGAGGTCACGCCGGTCGGCGTGCCTATGGCCATTGCCGGCGGCATCTATCTGTTCCTGGTCAGCGGCAGGCTTCTTGGTGGGCGCCATGAGGACGAAATGCCGCAAGGTGACATTGCGGTCGTCGAGCCGCTTCAAATCCACAGCGCCCAGGTGGGTGACGCCACTGTTTTTGCCGAGAAGCGGCCGCTCGTCTGGCGCAAGGCGATCATTGCTTTGGCCACATTCCTGGGAGCGGTGGCACTCGCAACTATGGGCGTAGCGCCCATCGCGGCGACTGCCTTCGCGGGTGCCGTGTTGCTGATCCTCCTGCGAGTGATCAGCGCAGACGAGGCCTATAGCGGGCTCAAGCCCGAAATCCTGATCCTCATTGCCGGCATGGTCGTCATCGGGATCGCCATGGACGAGAGCGGGCTTGCCGCGAGCGCCTCCAAGCTTCTGATCGCCAGCGTCAACGGATTGAGCCCGATGGCAGCCCTGGCCGTGCTTTACGTCTTGACGATGGTGCTGACGGAACTGCTTTCCAATGCAACCGTCGCTGTCCTCGTGACACCAGTAGCCGTCGCGCTTGCCGAGAGTTTGGGTGTTAGCCCGCGCCCTTTTCTGGTGGCCGTGATGATGGCTGCGAGCGCCGCCTTTGCCACGCCCTTTGGCTACCAGACCAATGTGATCGTCTATCAGATGGGCGGCTATCGCTACATGGACTTCGTGCGTATCGGATTGCCCTTGAACCTGATCACCTGCGCAGTCGCGATCATCGCTATTGATTACGCCTTTCCATTCTGAGCGGCGCCTGATGGCCCATTCGCCGCCGGACCGGTCCGCTACGCCAACGCTGCACGAGGGGCGGGCGCGGGCCGCCCGGCTTTTCAGCTGGCAGGGCGAACGCGGCTCTCCAAGTCATTAAGCCTCTTCGAGGTCGCGGGCTCCTTCGTCCGCTGCCGCGATCGTCGCTATTGTCAGGGATTGTCGCCTCATCGAGGGCGTCGGGATGGTTCTCCGAGGAGGTCGGCGATATGCTATGGCATGAACCAGGTGACCTCTCCAGCTGTCACGGCTTCGAGCGTGACGAGTTTGGCTTCTGACCTCCCGCGACAGATAGCAGTCGCCATCGGCGGCTCGGGCGACGGCGAAAAGCTCGTGCGCTCAGCGCATGAACTGGCCCAGGCGCTCGGGTCGAGCTGGGAGGCAGTACATGTGGAAACGCCAGGTGAAGAGCGCGACCCTGCTGCGGCGGGAAGGATTGCCGATGCAATGCGGCTGGCAGCGCAACTGAGCGCCTCGATCGCCATTGTCCCCGCAGCCACGGTGCTCGATGGTTTGAGCGCCTATCTCGAGAACGCTCCCATCAAGCATCTGGTGCTGGGGAAGAGGGCTCTGCGGCGCCGGCTTTTCCGGAGCAGATCCGGTCTCGACGAACTCGCGGCCCGCAACGACGTAGCGCTGCACATTTACCCCGCAAGAGCTGTCGAACGGGAGATCAGGGTTCCAACGAGGCTTGGCTCGTCATTTATATCCGCGCGCCCCTTGAGTTTCGCCTATGCGGCGCTCGCGGTCTTGCTCACTCTCGTGCTGGCAGAGGGCTTGCAGTTCTTCATCAATACCAGATCGCTCGATCTCCTCTTCTTGTTTCCGGTGATTGCCATCGCGGCGCGCTGGGGTGTCGGCCCGGGCCTGTTCGCCGCTGCCCTGTCCGTGGTTTGTTATAACTTTTTTCTGCTGGCCCCAGCGTTCGACTTCGATCTTCGCGCGCCTCAGAACATCATTATGGCGCTCGTGCTGACCGGCGTCACAATCTATACTGGAATGCTGACGCACCGTTTGCGCGGCCGACTTGTCCTGAGTGATCGCAGCGCCCGCGAAAACGCCAGCATCGCGTCACTCGCGCAACGGCTCGCCGCCGATTGCACCTGGACCGATACGGCGACCACCCTTTGCGAATATGTCGAAAGCCTCCTCAAGGTGCATGCGACCGTGTTTCGCGAGATCGGCGGAGAGCTCTTGGTGGCAGCCGCCACACCTTCTGAACCGCAACTTGGCCCCGTGGATCAGGCGGCGCTGGATTGGGCGTGGCGAAACGGGATTGAGAGCGGGGCGGGAACCGATATTCTCTCCTCCGCGAACTGGCAATTTCAGCCTCTCAAGACATCCCTCGGGATGCTGGCGATTTTGGGAATCGCCCGCGATGATGGTCGTGATCCCATAGCGCCTCACCAGCGCGTGCTGTTTTCCACGTTGGTCGCCCAAGCTGCTCTGGCTCATGAGAGGCTGAGACTGGAGGATGACATGAGGAGCAGATGGGCGGACTGACGGGGCCAGTCGACAGTGCGGAGCACCGACCGTCTAGCCAACCGCCTTACTCCCACATCGTCGTGTCGCGCCGAGAGGGCTTCGAAAGTCGCCTTTAACATTTACCGCGAACAAAAGTGGCCCACTTGGTCATAAAACGGGGCTTTGAGATTCTGGGCCAAAATTGAGGCCCAGAGCTAAGTCTAATGGTCTTTCGCTGAACGCCAATCTGGCCAAAGCTCAAAAAACAAGAGGCTTTTTGTGCTCCAGCGCTCCTAGAGCCCTTCACGATCCGATTGCATCGGCTCGTCGGCTCTAGTTCATTGTTTTGCCGCGATTTCTGAGTCGGCAGATGTTTCCATCTGCCTAGAAATCGCTCTAGGGTCCGGACCCAATTAGCCCACCAGACGATGGCGGCGACGATGAGTATGGCGGACAGGAAAATATCCGCGCGTTTGTCATATCGAGTGGGGATGCAACGGGGCCGTTCGCGATCTTGCCGCTCGCGCCGACAAGGATCTAGTTACTCCGCGACGAGCACGGCATCTATATCGACGCATCCAGACGCATCAATATCGCCGGGCTGAACGACGGCAATATCGATCGCTGTCTGGCGGCGCTGGCGGGCTGAAGCCGGGGGGCAATCTCCTGTTCCACGCTGCCCGCCTGGCGAGGTTGGCACGATCGGATCGCAGCAGATCTCAGGCTTCCGACCATGGAAGTGATATCGGAGCCCGAAGCGGCGGCTGGAGCGTCCCGATGCATCTCCGCGTCCGAAAGATGCCGTCCCGATCAGCGCAATCCACCCTCTTGAATCGGGAGTAGCGTCGCCAGCAGCCCAGTCTATTTACAAAAAAATTAAAATCATCTACATATGAGAATAGAGCCCCGCGTGAACGGAGGCCTGATGGGAGGGAAATTTCATGCGTTTCGGCAAAGCACCCTTTTTATGCGGAATCGGCCTATTGGCAGTCCCGGCATCGGCCTGGGGCCAAGATGCCGGCGTCCGTCCTTCGTCTGAAGCGCAGGCGGCGGCTGCCAATGCGATTGGGGACATCATCGTCACCGCCAACCGGCGCGAGGAACGGCTGCAGACCGTGCCCACTGCGATCACCGCTGTAAGAGGATCGACGCTTCAGCAGTCCGGCATCAACAACCTGCGCGATCTGACCCAGATTGCGCCCGGCTTGACGCTCACTCGCGCTTCTAACGCTTATCAGCCGTTCATCCGCGGCGTGGGCACCCGCAACAGCTCGGTCGGCGACGAGCCGAATGTTTCTGTCTATGTTGACGGTGTCTACCAGCCGGAAATGGCGGCGACCGCGGTCGATCTGGTCGGCATAGAACGGATCGAGGTGCTGCGTGGTCCGCAGGGGACTCTGTTCGGCCGCAACGCAACGGGCGGCCTTATTAATGTCATCACAGCCGATCCGAGCTATGAAACCCAGGGAACCATCTTTGCGAGCTATGGCCGGTTCAATGAGGCCACGGGCAAGCTATATGTAACAACCGGGCTTGCCGACAACGTCGCGGTCAACCTGTCGGCGTTCGGTACAAGAACCGACGGGTATCTTCGGGATGTTGTCCGCAACAAGCGGGTTGGAGGGCGTGATGGCTTTCTGTTCCGCGGCAAGCTGCTGCTCGAGCCGACCGAAGACGCGCGTATCATTCTGGCTCTCAGCTATAGCGACGTCACTGATCCGTCGAACGAATATCGCAATGCCTATACGGGCAACACCAGCGGACGTACCGTGGCGGGTGCGGTCATCCCGACCGCGCCATGGCGCGTCACCATGACGGCCGAACCCGATATCGGCAGCAAGCAGTTCAATGCGTCGCTGCGGACCTCGTTCGACCTGGGTGGCACCGTGCTGGAGACCACCTCCGGCTATCAATCCACGCGCTCGCGCAATTCCCAAACGGACGACGACTTCACATCCGCCGACATATTGCGAATTCCCAGCCGCAATCACTCAGATTATTTTTCGCAGGAGGTACGGCTGCTGTCGAGCGACGGCGGGCCCTTCAAATGGATCGTGGGCGGTTACGCCTTTATCGGCAAGGGCAAATTCGACCAGATCCTGCTGGTCAGCCGGGGAGCCGTAACGCAGCGCTCCGAGGGCAGCCAGAAGACCCGTTCCTTCTCGGGCTTCGGTGAGGGGACGCTTGAATTCTCGCCCGGCTGGTTCCTCCTGGCGGGCGCGCGGTATACGACCGATCTTCGCATCTTCAATGGCCGGTCCTTCACCGGCGCTGGCGCGCTGATCAGCAGCGTCAGCGATGCTCGTAAACGCTCGAACGCGCCTACCTATCGCGCCTCGCTGCGCCGTGATTTTGGCGCTACCAACGTGTATGCTTCCTACAGCCGTGGGTTCAAGAGCGGCACCTACAATAGCGGTGCCGTCTCCAGGAACGTCGTGCGGCCCGAGAAGCTGGATGCATATGAAATCGGGATCAAGAGCAACCCGTTGTCGACATTGCAGACCAACCTCAGCGTGTTCCATTATGATTATCGCGATATCCAGCTGACTGGCCGTGATCCGGTTTCGTCCCTGACGGTTCTCACCAATGCCGCGCGCGCGCGGATCAATGGCGCGGAATTGGAAGTCACTTTCGCGCCCACCTCCGCCCTGCGCCTTTCGGGCAATGTGGCCTATCTCGACGCGAGATATAAGAGCTTTCCCGCCGCGCAAGTCTTCAATCCCATTCGCGACGCGGCCGGCAATCCGACGCTGACGGGGAATGTCGGCTCTATTCAGGACGTCAGCGGAAATCGTATGTTTCGGGCGCCGGAATGGACTTTCAGCCTGAATGCCGACTACACGGTCGAAACAGGTGCGGGCGATTTCGGGATCAACGGTAATTTCTTCCGATCCTCGCGCTTCTACTTCGATACCAACAACCGCACTTACCAACCCGCCTATAATCGTCTGAACGGTGAACTTTCCTTCACCCCGGCGGATTCCAATATTCGCCTGGCGCTGTTCGGCCGCAACCTCACGAATGCGGTTGTGTATGGCTGGATCACGCAGACCGCCAATGGCGATGGGGCGAGCTACCTTGAGCCGCGGACATATGGGGTATCGGCTCTGTATAAATTCTGAGCGCCCTCGCCTCTTTTATTCACAATATTGGAATGTGAATGCCGGGCCGCTTTGCAAGGCGGGCCCGGCATTTGCCACACGCCAGGCTTGGTGTCTCAGCGGCCTTCGAACAGGGGTTGGCGCTTCTCTATAAAGGCCCGACGGCCTTCCGCCGCGTCCCAAGTCACCATCGCGTCGCGCTGCCCTTCGGCCTCGGCAAGCAGTGCATTAGCGAAGCTGGATTCCAGCGCGGCTGCGACCTGCCTGCGGACCGTCGCGATAGCCAGAGTAGGACCGTTGGCCAGGCGCAAGGCCAGCGTGCGGGTCTCGTCCGTAAAGCTTTCGGCATCGGCGCATTTGTAGATCATGCCCCATTCGACCGCCTGACGCGCCGAAACCCGCTCGCCCAGCAGCATCATTTCCATCGCGCGGGATCGTCCGACCAGTCTCGGCAACAGCCAGCTGGCGCCCCCATCCGCTGCCAGGCCCACATTGACGAAACCCTGAAGAAAGAAGGCGTTCTCGCTTGCGATCACGAGATCGCCGCACAACGCGAGTGAGCATCCCATCCCGACAGCCGGGCCGTTGACGGCCGTGATGACCGGAACATGAAGCCGTGAGAGCTTCAGCAGGGTTGCGCTGTAATGCCTGCTCAGCCGCCGATATATGGTATCGCCAGGGGAATCATCCTGCCCCGTTGTCTGCATATCGGCCCCGGCGCAGAAAGCCCGCCCGGCGCCGGTGATGACCACCGCCCGCGCACCGCCGAGATGGTCTAGAGCGTCGGCGATTTCGTCGACCATCTGTTGGGAAGAGGCGTTCAATCGTTCGGGTCGATTCAACGTGATCGTCGCGAGCGGGCCTTCTATGTCCAAACGGATGGCTTCATATGTCACTGGGTTGCCCTTCCAAGGTTGAGCTATAGTTGTTCTGCGACGGCTGCGGGCTGCCGGTGGTCCAGTGCCTTCGGCACGGGTGCCGGCCCCCGAAGCCGTATGCCTTAGCCGATCGCGTGCTTGCCCACGCTATCCTGCCCGAGATGGAGGACGCGGGACAGCCGGCCGCGGATGATCGTCTCCGCCTCCGCGACGATACGGGAAATCAGCGCTTCACATGTCGGAATGTCGTGAATGAGCCCCTGGACCTGGCCAGCCCAGATCAAGCCGGCCTCGACATCGCCTTCTTCGAGCGCCGCACGCCCCCGCTGCCCTGCGACCAGCGGCCGGATGTCCTCGAATTCCGCACCGGGCCGGCTTGAGATGGCCACGACCTCATCCGAGATGCTGTTTTTCGCGACGCGTCCCGTATTCTTGAACCGGCGAAATATCAGATGGGTGGCGCGCTCGTCATTGTTGACGATGAATTGCTTCACATTCTCGTGGATCGGCGCCTCGACGGTCGCGCAGAAGCGTGTGCCCATGTTGATGCCTTCCGCGCCCAGGGCGAGCGCGGCGGCCAGTCCGCGACCATCTCCGAGGCCGCCGCTGGCGATGATCGGAATACGGATATTGTCCGCAGTGGCCGGGATCAGCACCAGGCCGGGAACGTCGTCCTCGCCGGGGTGGCCCGCGCATTCGAATCCATCGATCGAAATGACGTCGACGCCCATCTGTTCCGCAGAGACGGCGTGTCGCACGGATGTGCATTTATGAAGGACGACGACGCCTGCCGCCTTGAACGCCTCGACAAATGCCTGCGGACGAGATCCGGCCGTCTCGACGATCTTGATGCCAGAATCGATGATGGCGTCCCGATAGTCCGCGTAGGGCGGTGGGTTGACCGACGGCAAGATCGTCAGGTTCACTCCAAACGGTCTATCGGTAAGTGAGCGGCAACGTTCGATCTCGCGGCGCAACTCATCCGGCGTAGGCTGGGTAAGTGTCGTGAGCATGCCCAGGCCGCCGGCGTTCGATACGGCGGCCGCCAATTCGGCGCGCCCGACCCACATCATGCCGCCCTGGACGATGGGGGCCTCGATACCGAGCAGTTGCGTTATCCTGGTTCTGATAGCCAATCGGCCCTCCATCGCGCTCTTGCGCCTGCAGCGGGGCATAACCCTATTTACCAATGGGAGAGTCATTCACGTCGCCGAATGACATTGCAGTCCCATGGCTGTTCATCATCCGGTTGAAACCGGGGCGGAGCTAAGCGGTGCTTGGCCCGTCCTCCACCGTTTCCGAAACAAGGGTGCGGCTTGCCATCCAGAGACAGGCCGGAGGAACGATGCCCATGATCGCTGTCACAGCGAGGCCCCAGCGTAGCCCCTCGGAAGGGCCGAGCGTGCCTGCGAAGGCGTCGCTGAAAATCCCTACGGTCACGGGACCGAGGCCAAGCCCGATCAGGTTCATCATGCCGAGCAGTATCGCTGCCGCAGTCGCGCGCGTGCCGGGCTGCACCACATTCTGGACCGTTGCGAAGATCGGGCCATACCAGAACGTCTTCAGCAATATGGCGGGACCAAGCATCAGCAACGCCACGAGCGTATGGGGAATGAACACCGCCACCAGGACGAACGGCAGCGACACCAGAAACGCGCCGGCCGGGAGGAGTACATTGGCACGGGGATCACGCTTTGCGAAATGATCGCACATGCGGCCGCCCAGGAAGGACCCGATCAGGCCGCCGAGTCCCAATATGAGGCCCAAGGCTATACCCAGGAAGCCCGAAGCCTTGAGACTTCCGCCGCTCACCGTTGCCGCGATTTCCGCGATACCTTGCGCATGGTTGCGAAGAAAGAACGACGCATAGAAGGCGTTGTGCCCGTAGGCGAGAAATGCGGAGCTGGAAGCAGCAAGCGCCGCCCACCAGAAGGCTCGCTTCGAAGTCAGTTCGCGCATGGCCAGGCCAAGGGCGGGCGCAGGAGGGCTGGCCTTGCCACGATCGGCGATGTGCTGTCGTCGTGTGTCCCTTATCGTCAGCCTCGCCAGGATGGCGACCAGGATACCGGGAGCCCCGGCCACCACGATGGCCACCCGCCAGCCATAGGCGTCGGCGATCAGCCCGCCGAATGCGAGCCCCGCCATCGTTCCCAGCGGCACGCCCATGGAATAGAAGCCGAGAGCGGACGCCCGCTTCTCGCGCGGCACATAGTCGCTGATCAGGGAATGGGAAGCGGGGCTGCAGCCTGCCTCGCCGACGCCGACGCCGACGCGCGCCAGGGCCAGTTGGGCATAGCTGTTGGCGAAACCGCAGGCGATCGTAAAGGCGCTCCAGATAGCCAGAGAAATCCCGATGATCCCAACCCGGTTCGCCCGCTCGGCCAGACGTGCGATCGGCAGGCCGAGGAATGTATAGAGAAAGGCAAAGGCAAGGCCTGTCAGAAGGCCGAGCTGCGTATCGGACAGCTTGAGTTCCTGCTTGATCGGTTCGGCCAGGATGTTGAGAATTTGCCGATCCAGGAACGCCAGGAAATTGATGATCAGCAGCATCCACAGGACGTAGCGGCCATAGCTGGCGCCGTGAGACGGGGGGCGGGCGATTGCCGCGGTATTATCTCCCGGGGTGCTCATGGCATTATCTTTTATTTCGGATCGGCTGTTCATTGGTCACTTTCCGCTCATCGGCGAGGGGCCGAAGACTTCAGAGCGTCCGGGCGACAAGATCGCGCATGACCTCGTTGGAGCCGCCGGCGATGCGCATGTAGCGC
The DNA here is from genome assembly GCF_002355275.1 of Rhizorhabdus dicambivorans. NCBI lineage: Bacteria > Pseudomonadati > Pseudomonadota > Alphaproteobacteria > Sphingomonadales > Rhizorhabdaceae > Rhizorhabdus > Rhizorhabdus dicambivorans. The sequence continues at coordinate 2,104,843 of NZ_CP023449.1, forward strand.
GTGTCGGCATAGGCGCGGCAGATCGGCGTTTCCCACATATAACCGGCGCCGCCATGGAATTGCAGGCATTGATCCAATAAGCGGCTCTGGAGCTCGGTGGTCTGCAGCTTGGCGGCGGCCGCCACATCGGCCGTCAGGCGCCCTTGCAGAACAAGCTCGAGGCAGCGGTCAACAAAAGCGCGAGCCATCAAGGTCTGGCCCTTCAAGTCGGCGAGGATAAACCGCACATATTGCTTGTCCAGCAGAACGCCCCCGAACATCTTCCGGTCGCGTGCATAGTCGGCCGTCCATTCGAGCGCGGCTTCGCACATGGCGACGGCACGGACAGCGATCAGCATTCGTTCCCAGGCCAACTCCTTCATCAGGATATAGAAGCCGCGGCCAACTTCTCCGAGTACGGCCGATTCGGGCAATCTCACATCGTCGAAAAACAGCTCGGAAGTGTCCTGGGCGTGGAAACCCATCTTGCGCAGGTTACGGCCGCGGGCGACACCGGCTGTGGTGGCGTCTACGAGGAAGAGGGTGACGCCGCGCGCGCCGAGGGTCGGATCGGTCTTTGCGGCCACGACGATGACATCGGCCAGCTGACCGTTCGAAATGAACGTTTTCTGGCCGTTCAGCACATATCCGCCCTCGACGGGCCGGGCTACCGTCTGCATCGCCTGCAGATCCGATCCGCCGCCGGGCTCGGTCATGGCAATCGCCGCGATAGCCTCTCCGCGCGCCATGCGCGGCAGCCAGGCCAGCTTCTGAGCTTCGGTTCCGTGACCTTCGATATAGGGGGCGACGATACCGGAATGGATATGAAAGGCCGGGCCACTCAGGTTCAACCGCGCGAGTTCCTCGAACAGGACGACGGAATAAAGCCGGTCCGCGCCCAATCCTCCATACGCCTCAGAGACGGACATGCAGTGCAGGCCCTGTTCGCCGGCCTTCAGCCAAGCCTCGCGGTCGACGACGCCCTGCTCTTCCCACCGGTCATGTTGCGGCACGAAATTGTCTGTCAGGAAGCGTCGGACCGACTGCCGGAAAATCTCGTGTTCCTCCCCGAACAGGTCGCGCGGCAACATTATCACCTCTCCTCACTCCAAATGGGTGTGCGCTGCGGTTGCGACATCTGCATCCTTCCCAGCGGCATTTCAAAGGAGCTTGACACAAAACGTGCCTACGCCCAAACACTATTCACATAGATGCGCATTTTGTGATCATTATGGGAATGGCAATCGCGCCGCCCGACGCGCGTCGCAATCAGGGGAGGATGCATTGGGTCTGCTCGAAGGTAAGGTCGTCGCAATTGCCGGCGCCGGTCGCGGAATCGGACGCGCGGTGGCCGTGATGGCGGCCGCGGAAGGGGCGCGGGTCGTCGTAAACGATTATGGCAGCGCCGCCGATGGCGCAGGCGCCGATGAGGGGCCTGCCCATGAGGTTGTAGCCGAAATCCGGGCCGCAGGCGGCGAGGCGGTCGCCAACATCGCCAGTATCGCCGAACCCGCGGGCGCGACTTCGGTTGTCGAAGACGCCGTGCGTAATTTCGGTCGTATCGATGCGGTGGTGAACAGCGCGGGCTTCCTGCGGGATGCGATCTTCCACCGGATGAGCCACGACGCGTGGACCGACGTCATCAACGTCCACCTGAATGGCGCCTTCTACATCTCAAAGGCGGCCGCGCTGCATTTCAAGGAGCAGGGCTCGGGCGCATTCGTGCATTTCACCTCCACCTCGGGTCTTATCGGCAATTTCGGCCAGTCCAACTATTCGGCCGCGAAGCTCGGTGTCGTGGGTCTTTCAACGTCGCTGGCGCTCGACATGCAGCGTTTCGGCGTTCGCTCGAACAGCATCGCCCCCTTCGCGTGGAGCCGGCTGATCGCGACGATTCCGACCGACACCGAGGCCCAGCGCGTCCGGGTCGAGCGCATGAAGCAGATGACGCCTGAGAAGATCGCCCCACTGGCTGTCTATCTCTGTTCGGATTCGGCGAAGGATGTGACGGGCCAGGTGTTCGGCGTACGTAAGAACGAGGTGTTCCTGTTCAGCCGGCCGGAGATTCGTCGCTCCGCGCATCGTAGCGACGGCTGGACGCCGCAGACCGTGGCCGACGAACTGATTCCCATGCTGCAGTCCAGCTTCCACCCGCTGCGCCGCTCTCCAGAGGTCTTCTGTTGGGATCCGATGTGATGGTGCGGCGCTCCGCTTTCATGTCCACCTCGCTGGAGTTTGTGGCCTAATGCCCGGAATATTGGCCTTCGGCGCCTATGTGCCGCGATTGCGCCTGCAGCGAAGCGCGGTGGTGGGCGCACATAGCTGGTTCAACCCCGGACTGAAGGGGCTCGGGGCGGGCGAACGTTCGATGTGCGCTTGGGACGAGGATACGATCACCATGGGGGTGGAAGCATCCCGTGATTGCCTGAACGGCATAGACAGGACATGCGTGGCCAAGGTCGTGCTGGCGTCTACCTCGCATCCGTTCTCGGATCGGCAGAACAGCGTCGTCCTCAAGGAGGCGCTGAACCTGCCCGATACGGTGGGTGCGATCGATGTGAGCGGCAGCCAGCGTGCGGCCACGTCCGCTTTGCTGGATGGTCTTCACGCGGTGGCCGGCGGCGCCGGGGAGACGCTGTGCGTTGCGTCCGAGAAGCGGCGGGCACGGCCTGGAAGCGAGCTTGAACTGATCGCCGGGGACGGTGCCGCGGCGCTGCTGCTGGGGCCGGGGGACGGGGTGGCCGCTTTTGTTGGGGCGGCTTCCACGGCGGTCGATTTTGTCGACCATTTCCGCGCGGCCGGTGCTGACGCCGATTACGACTGGGAATCGCGCTGGATCCGCGACGAGGGTTATGCCCGCATCATTCCAAAGACGGTAGCTGAGGCGCTTGCACGGGCCGGGCTGGAAGCGAGCGATGTCGATCATTTCGTCATGGGCGCGCCGATGAAAGGTGTGAATGCGGTGGTTGCCAAATCCTGCGGAATGCGCAGCGAAGCGGTTTGCGATCCGCTTGCGTCGGTGATGGGTGAGGCCGGGACGGCGCAGCCGTTGATCCTGCTGGCACGAGCGCTGGAAACGGCAGCGGCCGGCGAAATCATTCTGGTGGTGGGATTCGGGCAAGGCTGCGATGCGCTGCTGTTCCGCGCGACCGGCAAGGCGGACCAGCCGCCAGCGATGGGCGTGTCTGGCTGGATAGCGCGCCGGGCCATGGAAACGAATTATTTCAAATATCTGACGTTTAACGGCCATCTTCTGCTGGAACGCGGCATGAGAGCTGAGTTTGACCAGAAGACGGCGCTGACCGCGCTTTACCGGAACCGCAAGGCGGTGCTGGCTCTGGTCGGCGGCCGCTGCACCGAGACGGGCACCGTGCAATTTCCCAAATCGGCGGTCAGCGTGGCACAGGATGTCCGCGCAGTGCTGACTCAGGAGGATTATCCGCTAGCGGAGCGTCGGGCCCGCGTCCTCACCTATACGGCCGATCGCCTGACCTTCACGCCCGATCCCCCCGCCTATTATGGCGCAGTGACCTTCGACGGGGGAGGGCGCATCACCATGGATTTCGCAGACGTGGACGAAGCGGGGGTCGAGGTTGGGATGCCGATGCGGATGATGTTCCGCGTCAAGGCGGTCGACCAGACCCGCCAATTCACCAAATATTTCTGGAAAGCCGTGCCGGATTATCTGCCGGCGGACGCCGACCTGGGCCGGGGAGAAAACTGATGGCCAGCGGAATTCGCGACAAGGTCGCCATATTGGGCATGGGCTGCGCCCGCTTCGGCGAGCGATGGGACGTCGATTCCGACGGGCTGATGGTGGAAGCCTTCGAAGAGGCTCTGCTGGACGCAGGCATCGAAACGAAGCAGATCGAAGCGGCCTGGTTCGGGGTCGGCTTCGACCTCATCAATGTCGGGCCTAGCGGCATTCCGCTGGGCATCGCGCTCCGGCTGCCGAATATCGCCGTAACCAAGGTCGAGAATTATTGCGCGTCGGGCACCGAATCCTTCCGGGGGGCCGTCTATGCCGTGGCCAGCGGGGCCTGCGACATCGCGCTGGCGATGGGAGCCGAAAAGCTGAAGGACACGGGCTATGGCGGCCTGCCGGTCCGTACCCGTGGGACCATGTGGGACATGACCGGCATCGTCGGCTCCGCCCCGGGCAACTTCGCCCAGCTCGCCTCCGCCTATCGCGCCAAGCATGGCATGGCGGCAGAGGATCTGAAGCGTGCCATCGCCCATGTCTCGGTCAAGAGCCATGCCAACGGAGCGAAGAATCCCAAGGCCCATCTGCGCAAGCCGATCACCGAGGAGCAGGCGATCAACGCACCGATGATCGCCGAGCCGCTGGGCCTGTTCGACTGCTGCGGCGTGTCGGACGGTGCCGCTTGCGCCATCGTCACCACGCCGGAGATCGCCCGTAGCCTGGGCAAGAAGGATCTGGTGACCGTGAAGGCTTTGCAACTCGCCGTGTCCAACGGCTGGGAACTTCAGGGCGCAGGATGGGACGGCAGCTATTTCCACACCACCCGTATCGCCGCGAAGAAGGCCTATGCTGAAGCCGGCATCAGCGATCCGCGGCAGCAGATTTCGCTCACCGAGGTGCATGACTGCTTCTCGATCACCGAATTGGTGACGATGGAGGATCTCGGGCTGAGCGAGGAGGGTGGAGCTGTTCGTGACGTGCTGGACGGTATGTTCGACGCCGACGGCAAGGTGCCTTGTCAGATCGACGGCGGGCTCAAATGTTTCGGGCACCCGATCGGCGCTTCGGGTCTGCGGATGATCTACGAGCATTATCTGCAGCTGCAAGGCCGGGCGGGCGAGCGGCAGCGCGCGCAGCCTCCGGTATTCGGTCTTTCACACAATCTGGGCGGTATGCCCAACCAGAATGTGGCGGCCGTCGCGATCGTCGGTCTCGAAGGGGCCTGAGCCCACCATGCCGCCGCGCCCGGCGCGGCACCGGGGCAGCCAGCGGGAAGGTGGCCGTCCCTCAATGAAGGGCGTTGGCCGCCGTGCCGCCGAGGGGCGGCATTACCGGGTATATGCGGTGGTGCGGAGCGGCTGTCAGGGTGAAGCGAGGAACATGCGCTCGGACAGCCAACTCCCCACCTCCTGCAGGCTTTTCGCGATTAATTGCTGGCGTGCGCTGTCGTGCTGCCCGTTGAACATCGTCGCTGCCAGGCACAGTTCCGGCAAACCCTGCTTGTTGAGGACGGGGGCGGCGACCGTCGTGACCCCATGAAGGAAATCGCCCTCGTCGATCGCCCATCCCCGCTCCCGGGTTTTTTCGAGGTCGTGCATGTAGGTTTCGAGATCGGGGGTGTTGGCCCAACGGACCGATGCCATTCGCGCGACGATCGATTGAGCATCGCTTTTCGAGAATGCCAGGGCACACCGGCCAGCGGCACCCGCCGCGATCGGAAGGCGATGCCCCGTGGTGATGTGGATTCGGGTAGTGGCGACGCTTTCTGCCACCCCGACGGCAATTAGCTGCTCCGACAAGCGCAAGCGCCACAGGCAAACCGTTACATCGTGAGCGGCCGCGACTTCCTCGAGTTTCGTCCTAGCCAGTGCGAAGGAGCCGGCCGGATCGATCGCGCTGCGTCCGAGCGCTATGGCTCCTGGGCCAAGGCTGTAATGTTTGGTGGCGGGGTTGAAATCCAGGAATTGCTCGTCCGCAAGTGTTTTCAACAGAAGGAAACAGGAACTGGGGCTGATATCAAGTGCCCGCGCAAGCGCGTTTACACCCATGGCCGAACCTGTTTTTTCAAGATGTCGTAGAATGGAGATCGCGGCCTTTACCGAGCCGACACGCCGCTGTGCCGCTTTTTCCCGCTCTTCGATGTCTGCGCCCATTGCCTGCCCTAATTGTCTTTCGTCGACCTTGCCGCTTATCGGGGGCTCGTGGCCCCGCCATGATGCGGCGTGTCGCGCTCCCGGTATGGAGCAGGGCGCAGCTTATGTGAATATGTGGATGAGTTGAGAAGCACTTCTCCGCAGCCGGCATGGCGATGGCCGGCCGCGGCCGGGGCGATCCTGAACGTGGCTTCGTGGAAATGGCTCGAAAATCTAGGAATCAAACATGATCACCGAACGGGCCACCCCGCCTGTCTTCATTTCCGCGAAGGCTTCGTTGATGCCTTCCAGTTTGATCCGCCGGGAAATCAGATCGTCCAGATTCAACTTCCCATTCATATAGAAGTCCACCAGCCGAGGCATATCGACCGGAAAGCGGTTCGAACCCATGATGGAGCCCTGGATGCGCTTCTCACCCAAGAAGTCGACGCCGTGAAGCTCGATCTTGGTCCCGACCGGAATCATGCCAAGAACATTGGCGGTGCCGCCGCGAGCCAGCATCTGGAAAGCCTGCTCGGTCGTGGTCTTCAGGCCGATCGCCTCGAAGCTGTGATGAACGCCGCCGCGTGTCAGTTCGAGAACCCTCGCAACGGTGTCGCCCTCGCCGGCGTTGATGATGTCGGTCGCGCCGAACCGCCGGGCCAGCTCCAGCTTCGAATCGAGCATGTCGATGGCAATGATGCGTCCTGCGCCGGCGATCGCCGCACCGTTGACGACGGCGAGTCCCACGCCGCCACAACCGATCACCGCGACGGTTTCCCCGGGTCTCACCTTCGCGGTATGGAACACCGCGCCGACGCCCGTTATCACCGCGCATCCTATCAGCGAGGCGCGATCGAGCGGCATGTCCCTGTCGATCGCCACGCAGGCATGTTCATGGACCAGCATTTGTTCGGCGAAGGAGGAGAGATGCACGAACTGATTCATTCGTTCGCCCTCTTTCGCTAGCCTCGGTTCGGCGCCCTTGGGGCGCTTGGTCTCGGGATTGATGCACAGCGACATGTGGCCCGTCAGGCAATGCTCGCAATGCCCGCAAAAGGCCGAGGGGCAGGTGATGACATGATCACCTGGCTTGACCGTGCGGACCTCCGATCCGACCTGCTCGATGATGCCAGCGCTTTCGTGGCCCAGGATCACCGGCAGAGGGTGGCGATAGGCGCCTTCGATGTAATGCAGGTCGGTGTGGCATACCCCCGCCGCGACGGTGCGGATCAGAACCTCGCGCGGGCCGGGCTTGCCGATCGTCACTTGTTCGATCTGCAACGGCTGGCGGACCTCTCGCAGGACGGCGGCCTTCATCAATCAGTCTCCTCACATTCAGCTTGGGGGAGGGGCTCCGCTACGCGGCGGCCGGTTCGACGCGCCGATCGACCGACGAGCCGGTCTGGAGAACACCCTCGGCGATCAGAGATGCGATATCATCCGGGCACAGCCCCAGGAGATCGCGCGCGATCTCGATACTGTGCTCGCCGAACATGGGAGCCGGGGCCAGCGGCGGACATGCAAGCCGACTGGCCCGGACCGGAGCGTTGTCAACCGTCACTGGAATATCGAGCTGGGGCTGCACGAAGGTCTGAAACATCGTGCGGCTTCGAAAAAATGGCGACTCCGGCATCTCTGACGCCCTCGCCATGGCCGCAGCGGGAACCTTGTGCCGCTGGAGGCTCGCCATTGCCTCGGTGGCCGTACGAACGCGCGTCCAGGCTGCGACGGCCGTGTCGATACGCGAGCGGGCAGCGACACGGCCGGCCCGGTTCGCCGAGCCGGGGTCGGATGCCAGATCGGGACAGGCCATCGCCGTGCAAAGATTGCGCCAGTCTTCATCGCCGCGGATGGAGATTACGATCCAGTCGTCATCGCCTTCGCTTGGGAATACTCCCCACGGGCTGTCCCGACCGATCGCATCGGCGAGAAGGACCCCGCGTGAGGACAGAACGGTCTTCGCGACCATCGCGGCCATCTGGCTGAGAATGACGTCGATCTGCCCGAGAGCGATCCGGCCGCCGCGGCCGGTACGCGCGCGGCGCAGCAGGAGGGCCAGCACTGCCGTCGTGGCGAGGCGCGCGGCCACATGATCCGGATAGACCGTGACCGTGTCGCCAAACGCCTTTGGATCGTCCTCGTAGCGCCATTGTGCGGTCAGGCCGGCCGAGGCCCGCACGAGGGGCCCGTAACCCATCCTGTCGGCCCATGGGCCTTCATCGCCATAGGCCGAGCTCTCCACCACGATCAGGCGCGGGTTTCGGGCCAGCAGGGTCTCGGCCGACAGGCCGAGGGACGCCATTCCGCCCGGCTTGAAATTGGAGAGCACGACATCGGATTGGCCGGCAAGCTCCAGAAGGAGTTCGCGTCCCTTCTCGCTGCGCAGATTGAGGCCCAGGCTCCGCTTGTTGCGATGGCCCGCCGCGATGCTGGCCGACATGCCGCCATCGCTGTTCGCCCTCATCCCATCCGGGAACTCGGCGCACTCCACCTTGATGACCTCGGCGCCATAATCGGCAAGCAGACGGCCCTGCTCGGCCCCGACCACGATGGTCCCGAGATCGATCACCCGGAGACCCTTCAGAGGACGGCCGGGCGCGCCAAAACCATCGATAACCGGTGCCGTCCCGCCGCGCGACCATTCGGCGAGCAACTCGCTGGGGTTCACCTCGCCCGTGGGGAGGATGCCCGCGGTCCTCGCCCTCTTTCCGTCGATCTTCAACACGCCGTCGGAAAAGGGAGCCGTGAGGCCAGGGGCGAGTTCGACGTCGCGGAGAAGGCCGCCATCGCGCAGATGCGGGCTGTCCAGTGTTTCCTTGAGCGTCAGGATGGGGGCGGTGGGAACGCCGAAGCGTTTGCCTTCGGCTTCGATTTCCGCCCGGGTTTTCCCGGCGACGAGCGCGGCGATCGCAACATTCAGTTCGGGGGTGGCATGGCGTACGCTCAGGCTGTCGAAACGTGGATCGGAGAAAAGCGCTGGGCGTCCCAGCCACTCGAACATGCCCCGCCATTGGCGTGCGGCCAGGATGCATAAGCGGACCTGTCCGTCCCGACAGGTGAAGATCGGATAATAGTTGGTGATTTCGGGGCGGCCGCGCGGCATCTGGGAGGCTAGCACGCCGGCGCTGGCGCTGCCGGCGATGCCATGGCCCGGATCAAGCGCCTGGGCGGCGCCATCCAGCAGGCTGAGGTCCAGATGATCCCCGGTTCCGGTCTGTCTGCGATGCAGACAACCGATCAGAGCGGCATAGGCCGCCTGGACCACAGCGCATTGGATTGCCAGCTCGCCGGGCGGCAGAAGAGGTGCGCGGCCCGCAAGACCGGAGCGTGCAAGTACGCCGTTGAGCGCCTGGAGCACCGCATCGGTCGCGACGAAATCCTGGAATGTGCCTGGGCCGAAAGCGCTCACGGAAAGTACCACGAGGGTAGGATGCCGGTTTCGCAGCCCGGCGACGTCCAGCAGCTTCGCCTCGGTTGATCCGGGGACAGTCGCCTCGAGGAGAAGATCGGCCTCGCCCGCGAGCGCGTCGAGGATGGCGCGATCTTCCTCGCGGGCCAGGTCGAGCGTCAGTCCACGTTTGCCAAGATTGGCGGCGACGAAGCCCAGGCTCAACCCACCATATGCCGGTTGTTCGGTGCGCTCGGGATAATCGCCGCACGGTTCGACCTTGACCACGTCCGCTCCCAGTTCGGCAAGCAGGCGCCCGATGCCGCCGATGGCGCCGCTCGCAAGATCCAGCACGCGTAGGTCACCGAGTGGCCTGGTCGCTGCTGTGGTCATGAGCATCCTTCTGTCGACGTCGCCGCTGTCCTCGCGGCCCTGCCGATCACACCTAGGAGGATAGATTTTTCTCGTCCAAGACGTGTTGGCTGGTCAATTCAGATGATATTCGGCTAAATAGCCGGATGAATGATGGTGCGCTTTTCCAGCAGTTCGTGCAGATCGCGGAACACCGTTCGTTCACGGTTGCGGCCCGGAAGCTGAATGTGGCCCAGCCCTGGCTGTCGGCCAGGATGCGGCGATTAGAGCGTCAGCTCGGATATGCGCTGTTCACGCGCACCACCAGAAGGGTGGAACTGACCGAGCAGGGAGAGCAACTCCTCCCCAAAGCCAAGGCAATCGTCGCGGCTCTCCGCGAGTTTCGGGAAACGGCGCGGGCGCTGGGAAGCGCACCATCCGCCCTGCGCCTGGGCGCGCCACCTTATGCCGGGCAATTGGAGATAACCCGCCGCCTGTTGACGAGGTTCCGCACGCAGGCGACCGGGTTTCGACTGGATCTCAACGTTGGCTGGTCACGTGATCTGCTGGAGAAATTCGCTCGCGACGATCTCGACGCGAGCCTAGTGCTCGGTCCGTGGCCCGATGAAGGTTTCGAGCGCCTCGACCTGAAGGCAAGCGGGCTCGAAATCGAGATGCACGTGAGTGATCCGCTGGCAGGGAGGCAACTGACACCCGCTGATCTCGCGGGCCGCGATATCCGGGTCTTCACCCGCAGCCTCAATCCCATGCTGTTCGATCATCTGTTCGGGGAGATAGCCGCCTGTGGTGGCCGTCTCATCGAAACCGGCTCCTTCTGGTCTCAGGACGAGCCTGCTGACGATGATTCCCACGCCCTTATCGGTTTCTGTACGATCTTTTGGCAGCGGATGGCTGCCGAGGGACGAATCCGCAGACCTGTCGATGGCGTTGCGCCGGTGGCCTTCTCGCTGGTCCGGCGACAACAGCATCTCGCGGCGCTCGATGCGCTGTGGGCAATCGCCCAAACGCTCGTCGCCGACGACCCGACTGTGGGCGGCGAGGATACCCCGGAGGCCGCCGTTCAGGACTGAGTATCGGTTCGCGTCATGGTATCCCGATGTGAATTCTGGCGTGTATTACGGAAACCGATGACAAGCTGATCGTAACGGATTTTACCGGTCCTGCGCATCTCTTTTAGCGTAATTTTCGGATGATTTCCTCCTGTGATCGGAGATCCGGAACTAGGTCTCGATTGTAGCTCTGCTCGACTTGCAGGATTGGCGGGACCGCGCTAATATGAATAAATGCTCAATATATGTGAATAACAATCTGAGTGAGCATATCCGGCTGACGCCTGGTGCGTGAAAGGGCTCGGACGGAGCGAGCGACCTTCGGCGGCGATGACCGTCGGAGGCAATGAGGGAGGATATATGCAGGCGAGGCCGAACCATATTGCGCGGGTTTTGTCCGTGAGCGCTGTCAACGCCGGGATAAAAACGGGCCAGGCACCGGTTTAAAATGGGGCCAGTTGGTTTGAACAAAAAGCCCCAAGGTTGAGGCTGGGCAGCATCGGCAGCGGGGAAGCGGCTGGAGCGGAGCGGAAGCCGATTTCCCGCTGCCGATGGCCGCCCGTTCTTAGGTCATTTATCCTCCCCCTTGTCCTTCTGGCGCTTGCGGCTGCTGGCGAGACGGAAGCTGTCACCATTCATCTCGAGAATGTGGACGTGGTGTGTCAGCCGGTCGAGCAGGGCGCCGGTCAGGCGTTCGGAGCCGAACACCGATGTCCATTCATCGAAGGGCAGATTGCTGGTGATCAGCGTGCTGCCGCGTTCATAGCGCTGGCTGAGTACCTCGAACAGCAACTCGCCGCCCACGGCGGTGAATGGTACATATCCCAACTCGTCGAGGATCAGCAGCTTTACAGATGCCAGATGCTTTTGCAGGCTGCGCAAGCGACGCTCGTCGCGAGCCTCCATCAGGTCATGGACCAACGCCGCGGCCGTTGTGAAGGCCACGCTGTGCCCTTTCTGGCACGCAGCCAGTCCTAGCGCGAGGGCGGTGTGGGTCTTACCGGTGCCGCTGGGGCCCAGCGCAATGACATTACGCCGCCGCTCGATCCATTCACCGCGCGCCAGTTCCAGAACCAAGGCCTTGTTCAGTGATGGCTGGGCTGCAAAGTCGAAGGTGTCAAAGCTCTTGGTGTGCGGGAAGCGAGCCATGCGGATACGGCGCTCCACCATCCGGCGCTCGCGATCAATCCGTTCAAGTTCGCACAGGCGCAGCAGATAGCGGGGGTAATCGGCCCGATCCTGCGCGGCCTCGAAGGCGACCTTCTCATACTCGCGCACAAAGGTGGGCAGCTTGAGCGCTTTGAGATGGTTGGCCAGTAGTACAGCGGGCGGCACGCTGGTGGGTTCGGCCTCGATGGCTGGCAGCGGCATCATGGGATCACTCATGCTGCCACTCCCGTCGCTGGAGTGCCTGCCTGCGAGAGCAGGCCCATGTAGGTGCGCGGATCGGTACGCCCGACATTCGCGCGCGGCAAATGCGGGTAAAATTGCAGATCGAGGCGCGGCACACGCTGTTCGAGGCGGGCCAGCGCGATCATCTTGATCGCATCGAAGCTGATTGCCCCCATCTCCAGCGCGCGGGCCACTGCCCATTCCACCAGGGACTGCTCGAAGCGTTCGCATAGCCGCAGCACCTGGATGAACTCGCGCCGTCCCTCTTTGCCGCTGCGCGCCTCCATCAGTCGTCGGATGCGATGCATCGGTTCAGCCAGCACCCAGCCATCGAGCGGCGCTGCCTGATCAAGCGCGCGGGGTTTCTGTTCTAACAGCGCCAGATAGTGCAGCGGGTTGGCAATGAAGTCCTCCCGCTCATAGCTGCGCGGATGCACTGCGATCAGCTCCCCGCCACAGATGATCGCAACCCGATCGACATAGCCTTTGATTACGACCTCCTGGTGGGCATAGGCCGTCGGCACCGAATAATCATTGGTACGATAGCGCACCAGCGACATCGACGAGGCCCGCCCCGTCACCATATGGCAGGGATCGAACGGCACCGCCGGTAGCGGCATAAAGGCCGCCAGATCAGCCACCAGCCTGTCACCGATGCTGCGCTCATGCCCGCGCAAGATGGCCTGTCGTCGCTCCATGCATTGTTCGACAAAGCGCGCGTTCAGCGCATCAAAGCTGGGCGCCTCTGGCCTCGGCACCATGAAGTGGCGCCGGGAATAACCGACCAGCCCCTCGACCTTGCCCTTGTCGTTACCCTTGCCGGGGCGCCCGAATTTGTCTTCGAACAGGTAATGGCTCTGGAGGGTCGAGAACATCCGGCTGCGCTCGCGCTTCCCGTCGCCCAGGATCTGCGCCACTGCCAGCTTGGTGTTGTCATACAGGATCGACTGCGGGATGCCGCCGAAGAAGGCAAAGGCCGCCACGTGCCCTTCGCAAAATGCCTCAGCCACCTCGGCAGGATAGGCTTTAACGAACGGCGCATCGCTGTGCGGCAGGTCCATGCAGAAATAGTGGAACCGCACCAACTTGCCGTCGATGATCCCGTCCGCCTCACCAAAATCCACCTGCGCATGCCCCGGCTTGTGGCTCAATGGTATGAACACCTCGCGGCTGCGCAACTTGGCGCCCGCCACATAGTCGCGAACAATGGTGATGCCGCCGGTGAAGCCATGTTCATCGCGCAGACGCTCGAAAATACGCGCGGCAGTGTGTCGCTGTTTGATGTGAACCTTGCGGTCATCCACCAGGATTTGGTCAATGATGTCGGTAAATCCGGACAGCTTGCGGCTGTAGGTTTGCCCGCTCCGGCCGTGCGCTGCTGGCTCTGGAAAGCACAGCATCTTGTCGACGGTCTTGCGATTGATCCCAAAATACCGGGCGGCAGCGCGACGGCTCATCCCGTCAATCAGCACGGCGCGGCGGACCTTCTGATAAAGCTCCACTCTCTTCATCCTCCACCTCCGCCCAAAAACGGAGGTCTAGCAGGACTGGCCCCTTTTTAATCCGGTGAGACTGGCCGATCCGTGGCCCCTTTTATTCCCGGTGTTCTCACTGCGAGCCAAAGTGGTGGAGCGCGACATCGTCGTGCTGCAGAACGGTTTGGTCGAATACGGAGCATGAGCCTTGGCCGTAGGCGGCCGAGCCGACCGATTTGAGCGCGTCAATTTCGCCCGACGATCGAACGCACGGCCGCCACTATCGCCGCCTGTGACGGAATGACGGCATTTTCGAGTTCATCATTGAACGGCATCGGAACGTCCCGGGCGGCGAGCCTGGTCACCGGAGCATCGAGCCAGTCAAATGCTTTCTCCATGACCATCGCCGCGACTTCCGCGCCGAACCCGCCGGTCTGACAGGCCTCGTGAACGATCAGGAGCCGGTTGGTCTTCCGTACCGAGGCCAGGATCGTTTCCTCGTCGAGAGGACGGATGGTGCGCGGATCGACGACTTCTACGCTGATGCCCTCGCGCTTCAGGATGCGCGCGGCGGACAGGCTGCGTTCGACCATGGCCTGGGTTGCGAGGATGGTGACGTCTTCGCCCACGCATTTGACATCGGCCTTGCCGATGGGGATCGCATAACTCTCCGCCGGTACGGCCGCTCGCTGGCCGAGGTAGAGCATCTTGTGTTCCAGGAAGATCACCGGATTGTCGTCGCGGATCGCTGCCGCCAGCAAGCCCTTCGCGTCGTAGGGCGTCGAGGGCGCGATAACCACCAGACCGGGAATATGGGCGAACCACGCTTCCAGGCTCTGGCTGTGCTGCGCAGCCAGGCGGATGCCGCCGCCCTGTGGCCCGCGGATGACGACTGGCACCGTGGCGATACCGCCGTTCATGAACCGGAACTTCGCAGCCTGATTGACGATCATGTCCATCATCTGTGTCACGAAGTCGAAGATCTGGACCTCCACGACCGGACGAAGGCCGGCGATCGCAGCCCCTACGCCGGTGCCGCAGAAGGTGGCCTCCGATATCGGCGTGTCGCGTACCCGCTCCGGGCCGAAGCGTCCCGCAAGGCCTGCGGTGACCTGGAATATGCCGCCGGTTTCGGCGATGTCCTCGCCGAGCAGGATCACCTCGGGATCACGCGCCATCTCCTGGTGAAGCGCTTCGTTCAGCGCCTCCACATAGCTGAGTTCGCGCATGCCGCGTTCGGTCGGCTCACGATGCGGCTGGTGCGGCGCATATACTGCGCTTTCCAATATGGCCGGGGAGGGGGCCGGGCTCCTCGCCGCGAAGTCAAGGGCCGCCTGGATTTCGGCCTCGACGGCGGCGCGTATCTCTTCGATCCGTGCCACCATCATGGCCTCCTCTCTCAGGAGAAGACGGCGTTCTAGCCGGCGAATGGGATCATTTTCTCTCCAATTCGCCATCTCGGCATCGGTGCGCGGGTCGCGCAGGTTCGTACGCATACTGTGCGCGCCGGAGCGCCAGGTCATCGCTTCGATCAGTATCGGACCTGATCCCATCCGGATCTGTTCAACCGCTCGGCCGACGACGTCGTGGACCTCGACGACATCGTTCCCGTCGATCGTGCAGCCCGGCACGCTGTAGGCGGCGGCGCGACAGGCAATCTGCGCAACCGATGTCGCCTGACGATAGGC
The DNA here is from genome assembly GCF_002355275.1 of Rhizorhabdus dicambivorans. Taxonomy (NCBI): domain Bacteria; kingdom Pseudomonadati; phylum Pseudomonadota; class Alphaproteobacteria; order Sphingomonadales; family Rhizorhabdaceae; genus Rhizorhabdus; species Rhizorhabdus dicambivorans. Next base: position 2,120,024 of record NZ_CP023449.1, read on the forward strand.
CGTACTCAGCGCATATTGGTTGTTCTCGCAGATGAACAGCATCGGCAATGTCCACACCGAGGCCAGATTGAGCGCTTCGTGGAACACACCCTGATTGGCGGCACCATCGCCGAAGAAGGCTACCGCGATCCGGTCGGTCCCCTGCAGCTTGGCGGCGAGCGCCGCCCCCGTTCCCAATGGCATCGTCGCACCGACGATGCCATTGGCCCCGATGATGTGCAGATCGAGATCGGCAACATGCATCGAGCCACCGAGCCCGCCGCAGCTTCCCGTCGCCTTGCCCATCAACTCGGCCATCATCCGCTCCATCGCCGCGCCCTTCGCGATGCAATGGCCGTGGCCGCGGTGATAGCTGCCGATATAGTCGAGGCGCTTGAGATTAGCGCATGTTCCCGAGGCGATCGCCTCCTGTCCGGCGTAGCTATGGGCGGTGCCCTTCACCAAGCCGCGTTGGAAAAGATCGCTCGCGGTCTCTTCAAATCGGCGGATACGCAGCATCGATCTGAACAAGGACAGCATGACATTCGAAGATATGGAACTATTGCTCGTTCCATCTGCGGGGAAATTCGCGATCATCTTCGGCCTTGTCCGATAGGAATGAAGCCCCCGCCTTCGGCTTCCTTTGCGGTACAACGGCAGGCGTAACTATAGATCGCGGGAGATTATGAGCTTCATGATCTCGCTCGCACCGCCATAGACACGGGTGACGCGGGCGTCGGCGAACAGCCGGGCGATAGGATATTCGGTCATGTAGCCATATCCGCCGAAAAGCTGCTGGCAAGCATCGATGACCTTGAAGGCGGTCTCGGAGCACCAGAGCTTTCCCATCGCCGCAGTCGTTGGATCCAGCTGTTTGGCCAACAGTTTCACCATCATCGAGTCCACGAAGCTTCGTCCGACGGTCATCTGCGTCTTGGCGTCGGCCAGGACGAACTGGGTGTTCTGGAAGTCGATCAGGGGCTTGCCGAACACCTTGCGTTCCCGGACATATTCCGTGGTCAGCTTCACGGCGCGCTCCATGCTGGCGGTTGCCATGAGCGCGATGCTCAGGCGCTCCCAGGCGAGTTGCTGCATAAGCTGGACGAAGCCTTTTCCTTCCTCGCCGCCCAGCAGGTTGCCGACGGACACCCGCACGTCGTCAAAGAACAGCTCCGAGGTGTCCTGGCCGTGCATCCCAAGCTTCTCGAGATTGCGGCCGCGGCGGAAGCCCTCGGCTCCGTCGGTCTCCACGGCAAGCAGGGAAAGGCCCCCCGCACCCGCATCGCCGGTCCGCGTTACAACGAGGATCAACGTCGCGCTCTGGCCGTTGCTGATGAACGTTTTCTGCCCATCGAGCCGATAATGATCCCCTTCGCGCTTCGCGGTAGTGCGGATTGCCTGCAGGTCGGAGCCGGTGCCGGGCTCCGTCATCGCGATGGCACCGATCAATTCAGCACGCGCCATCGCTGGAAGCCAACGCCGCTTCTGCTCCTCAGTGCCGTAAGCGTGGATATAGTGCGCGACAATGGTTGAATGGAGCCCGTGGCAAATGGCGAAGCTGCCGCCAAGGCCGGCACGAACCAGTTCCTGCTGGATGATAGCTTCATGCCCCAGCGTGCCGCCGCCGCCGCCATAGGTCTGCGGGATGGCCGCGCAAAGAAGGCCAGCCTCCGCCGCTTTCTTCCAGGATCCGAGGTCTACACGGTGATCGTGTTCCCATGCCGGTGCGACCGGCAGGAGCTCACGTTCGATAAAGCGCCTGACTCCGTCCTGCAGCAGGGACAGTTCCTCATCGATCCAAGGCGAACTTTCCGACATCACAGCTCCATATAATATATCTACCATTCGGTAGAGGTGTGGTCGATAGTGAGTCAAGTGATGTCGGTTAGAGATAATAAGCGGAATTAGCTTGCTTAGGAATTTCGGCATCCGGAAGGCGCCATACAAACTATTGCAGAATATCTACCAAGTGGTAGTAACAACCCATCAAAGGATTCGGGTCGCGAAAGACGACGTCGCGATGGGCGAGGAGGGGCAATGGGCGGTTTTCTGGTATTGCATCAGGCGTCGGTTTCCCTCCCTTCGCGGCGATGGGTCGGCGGGATGCTTCCGCAAGCGCTGGACATGGTCTGAAATGTCGCAGTTCGATACCCTTGAGATTTCGCGCCGCGGACGGGTCGTTACCCTGGCATTCGACCGCCCCGCTGTCCTGAATGCGTTCGATGCCACCCTCCACACGGAATTCCCGCGTGCGCTGGCCATGCTGGCGGCTGAAGACGAAAGCGACGTCATCATCTTGACGGGTAACGGGCGGGCGTTCTGTGCCGGGGGTGATTTCGGCTGGCAGCAGTCGGCGGCCGACGATCCCGGTTCCTTTGCCGTGACGGTGCGTGAAGCCAAGCAGATCGTGTTCGGCATACTCGATTGCGAGAAGCCGATCATCGCGAGGATCAATGGGCCGGCCGTCGGCCTCGGCGCGACCATCGCGCTGCTGTCCGACATCATATTTATCGCGGAGTCGGCGTATATATCCGACCCGCATGTGAATGTCGGTATGGTGGCCGGAGATGGCGGCGCCGTGATCTGGCCGCAATTGATCGGGTTCGCGCGTGCCAAGGAATTTCTGTTCACCGGAGATCGGATCGGCAGCTTGGAAGCCGCCCGGATCGGGCTGGTCAACCATGTTGTTCCGGACGGTGGGCTCGCCGAAGCCGTCGATGCATTCGCCGATCGACTGGCAAGCGGAGCGCAAAGCGCCATCCGTTATACCAAGGCGACCATCAATGTGGCGCTCCGCCAGCTCGCCAGCACGATGATGGACGTGGGCCTTGGCTACGAAAGCCTGACCAATGTCTCACGCGATCATCAAGAGGCGCTTGCCGCCATCCGCGACAAGCGTCGACCGTTGTTCGGAGCGGCTTTTTTGCCGGAGGGTGCGAAGGAACGGCTTTGACGATTGGTAGGGCAGCGGCGCCGGCGGCGGGCTTTGAATATGTCTCGTCGCCGAAGCCGGACGGGAGCCGTGTGCCAGCCTTTTGCCGGATTGCCGCCGGCTTTTGCGATTTCGGGGAATGGATCGATGCAATTCACGCAAGGCCTGCACCGCAGCAGCAAGTTATACCGGTCGCGGACCGCAACGGTGTTCGGCGATCGCAGCCGCAGCTGGGGCACGATCCAGGAACGTGTCGCACGACTTGCCGGCGGATTGGCCTCATATGGAGTCGAGCGGGGCGACCGGGTCGCTATATTCGACCTCAATAGCGATCTCTATTTCGAGGCCTATTTTGCCATTGCCTGGGCCGGATGCGTGGCCGTGCCCTTCAACACCCGCTGGGCGGAAGCCGAAGTCACCCACGCCTTGACGGATTGTATGCCGCGGATCGTATTTCTCGGATCGGCCTTCAAATCCTATAGCGAGCAGTTCGCCCGTGCGGGCGTGACCGTGATCGGGATCGATGAACCGATCGGCGGTTCCTCCATCGAGGCGGTGATATGGGCGAATGACGCTATCGAGGATCGCTGCGGCTGCGGCGATGACGTGGCGGTCATCTTCTACACTGGGGGAACGACCGGCAAATCGAAGGGTGTCATGCTCAGTCACAACAACCTCATCCTGAATTTCTTCATGATGCAGGCGATGCACCCCCATGCCACGGACGCCGTCTATCTGCATGCGGCCCCGATGTTTCATCTCGCAGATGCCGCGAAGATCATCGGGATCACGATGCTGGGAGGGACCCATGTCGTGCTGCCCGGGTTCGCGCCCGCCGCGGTGATTGAGGCCATTGTTCAGCATCAGGTGAGCGACATGATGCTGGTCCCGACGATGATCGACATGCTCTGCCAGGCCCTGGCGGCTGATCCGCAGAATATGTCGTCGATACGAAGCCTGACCTATGGAGGGTCGCCGATCGCTGAACCAGTGCTGAAGGCGGCGCTGCTGGCCTTCCCCAATGCACGGTTCTGCCAGGCCTATGGCCAGACCGAGCTGTCGCCCTGCGCGACCATATTGGAGCATCGCGACCATTTGGGAGGGCGTCTGCGCTCCGCGGGGCGCATGGTGCCAGGCGTTGATCTTCGCATCGTGGATAGCAAGATGAGGACCCTGGCCATCGGCGAGATCGGGGAGGTCGCGGTCCGCGGTGCCAATGTGATGCAGGGTTATTGGGGGCAGCCCGAACTGACGGCGCAGACGATCGTGGGCGGCTGGCTCAGGACCGGGGACGCCGGTTATCTCGATGAGGATGGTTTCCTCTATCTCGTTGACCGCGTGAAGGACATGATAGTGTCCGGCGGCGAGAATGTCTATTCGTGCGAAGTGGAGCAGGCTCTGTTGTCGCACGGCGATGTGCTCCAGTGCGCGGTGTTCGGTATTCCCAGCGAGCAGTGGGGCGAAGCCGTGCATGCCGTCGTTATGGTGCGGCCGGACGCGACGGTCACCCCAGATGATCTCCTGGCCCATTGCGGGCCGCTGATCGCCAATTACAAGCGGCCCAAATCATTCGAATTGCGCCACGAACCGCTACCGCTGTCGGCGGTCGGAAAGATCCTCAAGACGGAATTGCGCAAACCCTTCTGGCAGGGTGCGGAGCGCCGCATCGGCTAGTTGTTGGAGCGCCCGGGCTTCGAGCGCGACGGCCGCTTGTGCCCTCGCCAGGTCCGAGCCGCGTAGGGAACAAGTATTGATGAGCCTGTGCATCCCGAACATCTACAGCTTTGTCTCTCAGCGCCTGATGATGAGCTACAATGATTACGGCAATGCCGATGCGCCGGCCCTGCTGCTCGTCCATGGCGGAAGGGATCATGGGCGAAGTTGGGATTGGGTAGCGAGCGATCTCGTAAAGGATTGGCATGTCGTCGCTCCCGATCTGCGAGGGCATGGCAACAGTAGCTGGTCCGCGGACGGCAATTACGATCTTACCGATTTCACATGCGACCTGGCGCAACTCGTCTACCAGCTTGGCCAGAAGCCTGTCCGGATCATTGCGCATTCCGTGGGCGGGCAGGTTGCCGTCCGCTATGCCAGTCTTTTCCCGGAGATGGTCGAACGCCTTATTATCATCGAAGGCACATTTCAGATGCCCCGTCTTTCGGGATCGGAAATGCCCTCCGAGTTCGTGCCGGAACTGCGGCTCTGGATAGAAAGGAAGCGAGAAGCTTCCGAATGGCGGCCCCGGCATTACGCGACCTTTGAAGAAGCCGTCGCCAGAATGAAGAAGGCCAACCCCAATCTGAGCGATGACCAGGCGGGGCATCTGACGTTGTTCGGTGTCAACCGCAACGAAGATGGAAGCTTTAGCTGGAAATTCGACAGCCATCTTTGGATATCCAGTCCGATCGATGGTTTCGTGATGCTGGGGCAGGACTTATGGAAGGAGATACGCTGCCCGATCCTCCTGTGCCACGGCCGGGATAGCTGGATAGCCTCTCCGACCGATGATGAGAGCATGGGGTTTTTCGTTCGGCCGCCTGCAATCGCGATGTTCGAAAATGCGGGCCACTGGCTGCATCATGATCGGCTGGAGCGATTCCTGTCCCATGCGCGATCCTTTCTCGCGTGACCGGGCCGTTCACAGCTGGCGGCGCCGGTGCGAGCAGCCTTCTCCGCGACCGTGTGGGGCGGATGTTGCGCGACAGGATGGGGGAGGGCGTCCGGCTGGAAGGCTTCGAGGTGATGACCGACGGCCACGCCGGGCTGACCTTCGGCGTGGATGCCGTGGATGGCGGGCAAAGGCTCAGCCTCATTCTCAAGATGGCGCCGAGCGGCGTGCCGTTGCGCGGCAGCACGGACGTCTACCGGCAGGCGCGGCTGCTGACCGAGCTTCACGCGAGCGGGCTGCCCGTCCCACATGTGGTCATGGCATCGGCGGACGACACCGAAATAGGTGCCCCATTCATCGCCATGGAGCGACTGCCGGGACGGAGTTTCGTGATCTGGGAGCCGCACGAGACCTTTTCCGACGACCCCGATTTCATGCTCGGCCTTTGGACCCAGGCGGCGATGATGATGGGGGCGCTGCACAGCTTCCCCTGGCGGCCGTCCCTTGTCGATTGGGAGCAGCCGACGACCCTACGGGCCGAACTCGATAGGTGGCAGGCGCTGCTGAGGCACACCGAAGATCCCGATTGGCGGCGATCCGCCGAGGATCTCTACGCCAGGCTGATGGCGACGATCCCCACAGAGGGCGATCCAAGCGTGATCCATGGTGATTTTCAGCCGGGTAATGTGCTGTACCATAATGGTCGCGCATCCGGCCTGATCGACTGGGATCTCGGCGGCATCGGTGCACCGGGCATCGATGTCGGCTGGCTCGTGATGATGGCCGACCGAGACGGATGGGAAGCTGGCTGGAAACCGCGCGGGGCGCCGCCGATCGACCGGCTGCTGGCGGCCTATCGAGCAGGCGGGGGCGGCGTGATCGATCATCTCGGATGGTATCGGGCGTTCGCCCACTTCCGCCTTGGCTCGATCGCAGGCCTCAATCTGAAGCTTCATCGCAGCGGGCGCCGCGTCGATGCCGTTTGGGAACGGTTCGTGCCTTCGATCCTGTGCCTGCTGCGGATCGCCGGTGACCTTATCGGGAAAGAGAAGACAGAATGATCGATTTCGACCTTTCGCCGGAGCTGGCGGATCTACGCGGCCGGGTGCTCCACTTTATCCGGGACAGCGTCGTCCCGTTGGAGGATGATCCTCGCAACCACGGCCATGTGGTCGAGGAATCGTTGCGCGACGAGTTGATCGAACTCACCCGCGCGGCAGGATTTCTCTCCCCTCACGCGCCCCGGGAATATGGCGGGATGGGGCTGGACCATCGCAGCAACGCCGTGGTCTTCGAAGCGGCATGCTGGTCGCCGCTGGGCCCGATAGCCCTGAACATCCAGGCGCCCGACGAGGGCAACGTCAATCTGCTGAACAAGATCGCGTCGCCCGGGCAGAAGGCGAAGTGGCTGCCGCAGATAGCGGGCGGAAAGATCCGGACGGCTTTCTCGATGACCGAAACGGCGACGGGCGGGGCCGGATCGGACCCCTCGCTGCTGCAGACCAGCGCACATGCGGTCGATGGCGGCTATGTCATCAACGGCCGCAAATATATGATCACGGGCGCCGTCGGAGCCACGCTGAACATCGTCATGGCGCGGACGTTCGATCGTTCAGGACAGCATCTGGGTGCGACCATGTTCCTGACCGAGATCGACAACCCGGCGTTCCGGATCGACCGCATGTTGCCTACCCTTGATACCAATTCCCCCGGAGGCCATTCCGAGGTGACCTTCGACGGTATGTTCGTGCCGGAAGAAGACGTCCTCGGTGCGGTCGGGGAGGGCTTCCGACAGGCCCAGGTCCGGCTTGGCCCGGCGCGCCTGACCCATTGCATGCGCTGGCTGGGCCAGGCCGTGCGTTGCCATAGCATCGCTGTCACGCATGCGCGGCAGCGCCAGTCTTTCGGCAAGCTTCTGCTGGAGCATCAAGGGGTCGGTTTCATGCTGGCCGACAATGAGATCGAACTGCAGCAATGCCGGCTCGCCATCTGGCATGCCGCCTGGCTGCTCGACCGGGGTGATCGCGCCCGCAACGAAACCAGCATGACCAAGGTGCTATGTTCCGAACTGCTCGGCCGGGTGGTCGATCGGTCTCTCCAGATACTGGGTGCGATCGGCATTACCCGGGATACCGTGGTGGAGCGCATCTATCGCGATATCCGGCCCTTTCGGATCTACGACGGGCCGTCCGAAATACATCGCCACGCTCTTGCGCAACGGATGTTGGCGAATGGGCCGTTCGATCCTTACCGGCCGCTGGGTCGATGACAGATATCCTGGCGGACCCCTTTGATCTAACAGGTCGTATCGCTCTCGTTACGGGCGCGTCGTCCGGGCTTGGCGCGCGCTTCGCCAGGATACTCGCCCGGCATGGCGCTAAGGTCGTGCTCGCGGCGCGGCGGCTCGATCGGCTTGATGCGGTAAGGAACGATATCGAACGCGATGGCGGCCAGGCGTCCTGCGTCGTCCTGGACGTTGCCGATGAACATTCGCTCACCGCAGCCTTCGATGCTGCGGAAGCGGTATTTGGTGTGGTCGATACGATCATCGCGAATGCCGGCGTCAGCATAAGCCAGCGATCGATTGCAATGACCACCGAGCAGTTCGATCAACAGATCGCTATCAATCTGCGTGGCCCGTTCCTCACCGCACGCGAAGGCGCGCGGCGCCTCGTCCAGGCGGGAAGCCGTGAGAAACGGCACGGCCGGATCCTATTCATCACCTCCATTCTCGCAACCGCTCCGGAAGTTGGCCTTGCCGCTTATGGCGCTTCGAAGGCGGGCGTCGCACAGATGTCGCGGGTCATGGCATTGGAACTGGTTCGCCAGGGCATTAATGTGAACGTGATAGCGCCCGGCTACATCGAGACGGAAATGAACCGCGATTGGTTTCTGACCGAGAGCGGCGCCGCGCAGGTGGCGGCCTTTCCCCGTCGGCGCCTCATGCGGGAGGCCGATCTTGACGGCGCCCTGCTCTATTTCGCCTCCGACCTGTCCCGTGCCGTAACGGGTGCGATGCTTACCGTGGATGATGGTCAATCGATATGATCGAACGCGATCTTCCCCCGTCCGGCAGCGGTTGTGCGAGAAACACAGGTTCGAAAAAGTGTTGGGAAGGAAGCCGTGCAATGACCATGGGTGAGGGACCAGACGTTCTTGTCGACCGTATGGGGCATGTGATGATCGTGACGATCAATCGGCCCGAGGTGCGCAATTGTGTCAATCTGGCGGTCCACCTGGGCATTGGCGAGGCGCTGGAGGAGGCGGAGCGCGATCCCCATATCCGCGCATTGATCCTCACCGGCGCCGGCGACAAGGCCTTCTGCGCGGGCGCGGATCTGAAGGCGCTGGCACGCGGCGAACCGATTATCCCGCACGATCCGGCCAAGGCCGCATGGGGCTTCGCCGGCTATGTCAGACATCATATTTCCAAACCGACCATCGCCGCTGTGATTGGCAGCGCCTTTGGCGGCGGCACCGAACTCACATTGGCCAGCGATCTCGCCATCGCTGCGGACACCGCACAATTCGGCCTGCCGGAAGTGAAACGCGGCATTATCGCGGCGGCGGGCGGAGCCTTCCGCATGGTTCAGCAGCTGCCCCGCAAGATCGGGATGGAATTGCTGCTGACCGGCAATGCCATCAGCGCCGACCGCGCCCTGGTGCTGGGGCTTGTGAACGCGGTGGTACCGGCCCGTGCCGTTATGGACGAAGCCTTGAGGTTGGCGGACTGCGTGGCGGCCAACGCCCCGCTGGCCGTTCAGGCGACGAAGCGGACCGCACAAGGCATTCATGATGGCCGGATTGATAGCGAGCAGGCCTCCTGGGAAGCCAGCCGCCGCGAGGCCGCGCTCGTCTGGCTCTCCGAGGATGCGAAGGAAGGGCCCGTCGCCTTTGCGGAGAAGCGGGCGCCGGTCTGGCAAGGGCGATAGCTCGTACCAACTTGTCTTGCGAGGAACGGCGGCCATGAATGAGAGTCGAATTCCGGTTATCGTTGGTGTGGGTCAGATCAACGATCGTCCGGCCAATCCCCAGGATGGGCTAGATTCGGCGGGTCTCATGGCGGCCGCGTTGCGCGAGGCCGCGATGGATGGCGGCGGGGGGATTGGCTGGCACGGATCGACTCGCTTGCCGTAGTGAAACAGATATCCTGCCCGGAACTGGACCGGATCCCGCATACATTGGCCGAGACGCTCGGCGCCGCGCCGCGGCTGGCCTATCAAACGGCGACGCCGAGCGGCGACGGCCCCATCCTTCTGTTGAACGAGGCCGCCAACCGGATCGCCAGCGGGGAAATTCGCGTCGCGGCGGTCGCCGGCGGCGAAGCCCTGCGTTCGGCGGCCGCCCGTGCCGCCGGCTCCGCAGGTGGGGCGCGCCCGAACATCATGCGCCAGCGCGCGAGCCAGCACGCATACGGCTATCGCAGCCGCTATGGTTTGAGCGCCCCGGTGGACATATATCCGCTTTACGAAAACGCCCTGCGCGCGGCTTCCGGGCAGAGCCTGGCGGAGGCGCAGCAAGAAAGCGGACTGATCTTGTCAATCTTCTCGGAGGTCGCGGCGGAAACGTCGGGCGCGTGGATCAGATCGGCGCGTTCGCCTGACGAGATCGTCACCGCCGGACCAGATAACCGCCCGATCGCATTTCCCTACACCAAGCTGATGGTAGCCAACAGCTCGGTCAACCAAGGAGCAGCTTTCCTGGTGACGAGTCTGGCGACGGCGCTCGACGCCGGTATTCCGGAGGAGCAACTCGTCTATGTGGGCCGGGGTGCCGCTGCCCACGAGCCTGACGATATCCTGTTGCGCGATCGTTTCGACCGGACGACCGCCATGGAGATATCGTTGCGGGAGGCGATGAGGCGGAACGGCATAGATACAGGCGATCTGGATTTCGCCGAGCTCTACAGCTGCTTTCCCTGCGTTCCCAAAATGGCCCGCAGGATTCTCGGATGGCCGGCGGACAGGGCCGCGACGGTTTTCGGCGGACTGACCTTCGGCGGGGGGCCGATCGGCAACTACATGAGCCACGCCGTCGTCTGCATGGTGCGGAAGCTTCGCCAAGGCGGCCGGACGGGCCTGCTGTTCGCCAATGGGGGCTATGCGACGCATAATCATACGATCGTGATCGGCCGCAATCGGCCGCCGGACGGCTTTCTGCCGCATGATTTCGATGTCCAAGCCGAGGCTGACCGGGCACGCGGCGCCGTGCCGCCTTTGAATCCCGACTATGAAGGTCCGGCGGCGATCGAAACCTACACCATCGCCTATGATCGAAATGCCACGCCTACGGGGGGCGCGATCGTTGCTCGCACCCCCGGCGGCGAGCGTCTCCTAGCCAGGGTTTCCGCTGAACGCGCCGCGGACATCGCTTTCCTGACCGACGGACAGGTGGAGCCGGTGGGAAAGATGGGCTACGTGACCAAGGGGGCCGACGGCGACACGACCTGGTCTTTCATGCCCTGAGCGGCAATTCCCCCCCGGTGATCGCGGTCATTTGGTGAATGCCGCCCGGGGAGTCTCGCCGATGGTGAGGGCCGCAGTGTAGCCGCCGTCCGCGACCAGCGCATGGCCATTCACATAGCTGGCGACGTCGCTGTTCAGGAAAAGGAGCAGCCCGGCCTGTTCCGCAGGCGTCGATGGGCGGCCGCTTGGCTGCTGGATGGCATCCACGACATGCCCCCTCCCTTGCTTCTGCAACTCGTGCAGCATCGGTGTGGCGACCGAACCGGGGCACAGGCAGTTGAAGCGCAGACCACGCGCGGCATCGCGCGCAGCGCGCGTCATCGTCCAGACGATGCAGGCTTCCTTGGACAGGGCGTAGCCGGCGCCAACCGAATCCGGATGGGCGGCGGCCCACGCATCGGCTGCGGCATAGTCTTCGGTGTCGACCAGCGCTCGCACCGTATCGAGCCGGTTGTTCCAGTTCGCGCCCGCGATGGAGGCCACGGTCGCTATCCGCCCTCCGCGTTGCATCCTGGATATGACGGCTTCCGCGAAGCTCCGCATGCCGATGAAGTTAACCCGAACGACGTCCATCGGCGGGGCCACGCTCGAGAGACCCGCGCAATTGAACAGCAGATCGACCGACGGCGCGATGGTCCCGGCGGCTCGGGCGATCGCCAAGGGGTCTCGCAGATCCAGCTGGCTGAAGCGCATCGCGGGATCGCAATCGGCCGGCTGGCGCACGTCGAAGCCATGTACCTGCGCACCGAGGCTCACAAGCTGCACGCACAGCGCAGCTCCGATACCCGAAGCGCAGCCCGTGACCACGGCCCTCTGTCCAGAATAGCCCATGTTCATCCTCTCGATTGTCCAGTTGATCGGAGCCGACCCTGGTCATCCCCCGCGTTCGGACTGCCTTGTCAGCCCTCTGTCTTCAGCCACTCGCCAATCGCTGCATAGTGGTCCAGGCCCGCGACAGGCTCTCCGACGAAGCCGGGAAAGCTCCGCAGATAGTCGATAAAGGCCGGGCCGACGCCCTCCAGCTGCAGGGCCTCGACCGAGACGGGCAGGGGGGGAGAGGCGAAATCAGGATCGCGGCGGACCTGCTCGGGAAAATCGTGCCGCAGGATCGCTGCACGCCCGATGACTACGAAGTCGCAGCCTTTCTCGATGACATCGGCGGCAACCGACCCGCTCATGATCTTGCCGGCTGCCCCCAGCCGCACATTGCCGCGCGGAAGTTCGGTGAAGCAGCTTAACAGCGTGCGGCCCTCGAAGCCCGGTTCCGAGGGTTCCTTAGCGACGTCCCATGCGGAGAGCTCGAAATAGTCGATTTTCTCCTGCCGCAAAATCTCCGCGGTCAGCGATACGATCTCACCGAGCCGCAGGCCGAACCGTTCGCCTGACAGGCGCAGGCCAATCTGGAAATCAGCGCGGCAGGAAGCGCGAATTCCGTCGATGATCTCCATGACAATGCGCGCGCGATTCTCCACATTACCGCCGTATCGATCGGTTCGGCGATTGATCACGGGGGAAAGGAACTGCGTGATGATGTAGCCATGTGCCCCATGAATCTCGATACCGTCGAAGCCCGCCAGGTCTGCGCGCTTCGCCGCGGCGATGAAGTCGTTCCGCAGCGTTTCGACCTCACCGGTTGTCAGTGCCCGTGCGCCCGTCGCCGGATCGTCGGAGGGGCAGACCAGTTCCGAGACGAGATCGGCGACCGAACGGTTGCCGCCGTGGTGGAGCTGCAGCGCTGCCACGGCGCCGCTCGCCTTTAAGCCCGAGGCCAGGCGCGCAAGGCCTTCGATATGTTGATCGCCAAAGGCCCCGATCTGGCCCGGGAAGCCCTGACCGGTGGCCTGAACATGAGCGGCCGCAGTGAGCACCAGACCGAAGCCTCCGCGTGCCCGCAAGGTGAGCCAACGATATTCATCGTCGGACATCACGCCATCGGGAAAACTCTGCTGATTTGTCATGGGCGCAAGCGCGAACCGGTTTTTCATGGCGGGGCCGCGCGCCATTGCCAGCGGTTCGAACAGGCGGGAAAACGTCGTGCTCGTCATGCGTCTACTCCGTCGCGCAGACGAAGGACGCTGCCATGTCGGGATCGCCGGCACGATATTTCGGCCATGCCGGATAGCGGCACATCGGACGGGTGCGGCCGGGCTTTCCGATCATGTCCGTCATGACCAGGGAGTCGCGGGGATCGACGCCGCGCTCCACCCAGGCCTCGAGCGCTGCCGCCGCATCCCAGTCGGCAAGGAAGACGCTGCTCACACTGTGCCCGAAGCCGGGGATCATATAGAAGCGGAGAAACGCATCCACCTTCTGCTGCCCAAGCGTGGCAACCTGGTTTTCATAATAGCGCTCGGTGAGGCGCGGGCTGACCAGTAGATCGCTGTCGCCGTGAATCATCAAGACTTTGCCACCACGTTTGGCAAAGGCGCCGAGCTGGGTATCCAGTGCATCGAGAGCCGCCACGCGATTGAGGCGGGCAAGATATTTGCCGGGATTGCGCACGTCGAAGCTTGCCCAGTCCGACGTACCGTCGCCGACGATCGAGTATTTGACGTTGCTGTCCGCGAAGGCCGCCGCAATCGGCATGCGATCGCTGAGGGGCGAGGCCGGTGCGGCCAGGCCGAGGCCGAGCAGCGTATTCCAGGCCGCGACCGGCGATATGTCCGGTATGCCCAGATCGGAAGTCAGGCTGTTGATGCCGGGGAAGCTGTCTTCGCCGTTCGCCAACTTGACACCCAGCGGGAGCGGGGCATCTGCCCATTTGAGCAAAGCGATCTGTTTGTCCGTGAGGCAGGGAGCCGGCGCCGTTGCACCCATGGCGCAGCGGAGCGGCTGCCCGTCCACCTTCGCGGTGGCGGGGTCGAAGATGGCGCGACATGCCTTGAGGTTGCCGATCACCCCGTCTCGTAACCCGTCAAGGCCATCGCAGGTCTCGTTGGCGGCCTTCAGCAGCTGGACGCGGGCGGGGGGCGCGATCCATGCGTCACCGGACAGCGCCTGCATGAAAGCCAGCCTAGCCATCGATGCCACGGCAACATTGCGGGCGGGATACATGGAGACGACACCGTCCCAGTCGGCGGGCCAGCGCGATGCTACCGTCAGCGCCTCGCGTCCGCCCGTCGAGCGGCCGATGAAATAGGCCCGTTCGGGCTTCCGTCCATATGCGGAGCGGATGATGCGCATGGATACGTCACGCGTTTTCTTCAGAGCGTCGCCGAACCAGTTTCGATATGCTTCATCATTAAGTGCGAAGGAGCCGTCGAGCGGGCTGCCCTGGTGGCCACTGTCGCTGCCGAAAACGGCATATCCACGCGAAAAGGGTGACGGCACCTTGGTAATCAGGCGCGGATCATTCGTGGTCAGAACGGGAATGACGCCATTCTGCCCTCCGCCGCCAAGCATCATCGCTTTGCCGTTCCACGCTCCCGGCAGCGCGACTTGGAACTGGATATCCGGTGCTTTGGGATCCACGGCCCGCACCCGACCCGACACAATGCATGCGCTGCCGGCCTTTTCATCGATCACGGCATCGACAACCTCAGCACCTTGAGTCGGCAGGCCGATCTTAGCGGCAGATATCTGAAGCCCTTTTAGCGCCGCGCAGCGGTCCGCGGTGAAGGGTTGCGCGACCGAGCGAGAGGGCGCTGCGCCGACCGAAAAGGCGGCTAAGCAAGCGAAGGCAAGGGGCATAAGGCGCATCGATAAGCCTTTCGTGATTATTTTGGCTGATTGTCACTTCATGATTGGACCGGCGCGTCGCTCGATGGGGAATATCCTCTCCAAGGATATCGATGCAAAGGCCGGATCGATTTAAGCCCATGGACATATCGATGCTGACCCGCGGTAAGTATCAATATGCCGACCGGTAGGTTCTGGCTCATATTTGACGCTGGTGCAACTCTTCACTTTGGCAAGCGTCGATAAATGAATACCGTCGGCTGTCATCCCTGTTAGCGCTGCTGAGGGGCGATGATAGAGGAGATGTTGGCGGTTGTCAGTGAGCGCATCTCGGGACAAGGAATGGTTCAGTGGCAGGGTTTCCAAAAACCGTCGGAGGGCAGAATTTGGAAAAATAATGCTTATAAAGCCGCGGGATATGCCTGGTAGAGGTATGGCATTCGGATGCTTTCCCTCGGGGTCATGCAGCGCAACTCTCCTCTGGCGGGCGAGAGGGATTTCGTTTCATGGTCGGCGAATCGCATGGGCCATGTCGGAATCGGGGGCTCGCCTTGACGGAGCGCATCAATGTAGCTACTTACCGACCGGTAGATTCGAGCGGCCGGGCTTTGCCTGAGATCGATCGACACTTTGATGCATCCGTCGGCGTGCATCATAGCGGGAGTGGGAGATGCTCGGAGTGATCCCCCGTATGGACGTTCGGACAAGGGCGCGATCGTACCGAAATCTATATGGGTAGACAGAAATCGCATATCATCGAATGAGGTTTCATCTAAAAAATTCGCCGATAAGGCGAATAATAATATAAAATCCAAATAAACCTGAATCTCAGCATAATAGGCTAAATTTAAATACCACGGGGAGGGTGTCATGAAATCATCGAGTATAAGGGCAAGGCTACTGGCCACCGGTGCTAGCTCGGCCTTACTGTTCACGCTTGGCGCCGAGCAAGTCCAGGCTGCCGACGCTTCGCCTGCGCCGGAAACCGCCTCTGCCGAAATCGCCGAGATCGTGGTCACCGCCACGCGCCGCCAGCAGGCGCTGAAGGATGTGCCTCTTTCAGTGCAGGCGGTGTCCCCGGAAGCGCTCAGGCGCAAAACAATTCAGGACACGCAGGATCTTTCCACGCTTTCGCCGACGCTGAACTTTTCGACGGGTAATAGTGCCAATGCCCAGGGGCTGGCCCTTCGTGGTGTGAGCTCGGTGGCGATCCAGAACGGTATCCAGCCGAGCGTGGCGATTGTCATCGATGGCGTGGCGATCGCCCGCCAGTCAGAATTCATCATCGATCTTGGTGACATCGAGCGGATTGAGATACTGAACGGCCCGCAGGGTACGCTATTCGGCAAGAATTCCACTGCCGGTGTGCTCAACATCGTCACCCAGCAGCCCACGAGCAAGGTCGAGGCGATGGCAGAAGCGATCGTCACGAACGACGAGGAGTATAGCATTCGCACGATGATAAACCTGCCGATCACGGATCGGTTGAGGTTGCGTGCCACGGGTTTCTACCGCGATCAGAATCCGTTGATCAAGAA
This sequence comes from Rhizorhabdus dicambivorans, assembly GCF_002355275.1. Classification (NCBI taxonomy): domain Bacteria; kingdom Pseudomonadati; phylum Pseudomonadota; class Alphaproteobacteria; order Sphingomonadales; family Rhizorhabdaceae; genus Rhizorhabdus; species Rhizorhabdus dicambivorans. The sequence goes on from NZ_CP023449.1 coordinate 2,136,224, forward strand.
TTTCACAGGCCCTGATGTCCTTGGCCTGGAAGCCTATGGGGCCAACCTCAAGCTGGCCTATGATATTTCAGACGCCGCCACCTATACGATCGCCGGAACATACTCCCATACGAATAGCAGCCGCGGACAGCTTATACAGGTGGGCGGAAATGTGTTCGGGGCCCTCTACACCAGTCTTATCTCGCCAGCGCCGATCGGTCGGGGCACTGACGTGATCAATACGGATAGTCCTGCCAAGGATGTCTATCAGTCGCGGAGCGTTTCGGGAACCTTGAACTGGACACTCAATGATCACTTGGATCTGGTGGCGATCACCGCCTATACCAAATATAAAGAGGACAGCATCATCGATCTTGATGTGTCCCCGCAGAGTTTCAAGATTGGGAAAGGTTTCAATCTACCCGGCGTTTTCTACCCCCTGACGACTGTCGACTATGGAATAAAGGATCGGTTTCCGGATCGATTCCATTATGTGTCTCAGGAAATAAGACTGAACTTCCACAGTGATCGTTGGAATACGATCGTCGGCGGATATTTCCAAGACTATCATGACCGGTATCAGCTCAAGCTCGCGACGGTACTCGACAGCAGTTTATTGGGAATGGCGCCGGGTACGTATTTCTTCAGTCTCAATCTGCCCAGGGCGAAGATCAGTGACCGAACAGTATCGATCTTCGGCGATACGACGTTCGAGGTTACGGACAAGTTCAAATTGTTCGGCGGGCTTCGCTACACCAACGAGAAGGTCGACGTCACATATCACCGCGACGTGTTCGCGGGGCCGCTGTCGGCGCTCAATCCGATAACCGGTGTTTACGCCTTGCCGCCGCAGACGGTCGATAATCAGGATTCGGACACCATCAACAACCTGTCCGGCCGGATCGGGATCCAGTATCAGCCGGATCGTGCGCTGAATCTCTACGCATCCTATGCTCGCGGCTACAAGGGGCCAGCGGTCGATGTCGGTCAGACCTCGCCGGTTTCCGGCAGGGCGATCCTCAAGCCCGAAATCGCGGATGCCTTTGAACTGGGCGCAAAGCTGCGGGTGCGCCGGCTGTCTCTCAACGTGGCGCTTTTCCATCAAACTATCCACGACATCCAGATCAGCACGGCCCGCACCGGCGGTGTGAATCTCAACCCCGTTCTGATCAATGGCGGCAAACTGCGCACCAAGGGTGTGGAGGCGGAAGGCGAGCTCGCAGTGGACTCCCATCTTCGGCTATCGGCCGGAGTTGCCTATAACGATGCCACCTATGGCAGTTTTCCCTATGTCTGCAATCCGGCCCAGACCGCGACGGGAACCTGCCCCAACTACATCCAGGCAGGCTTCCAGAACATCAAGGGTCATCGGGCCCTGGTTTCGCCCGAATGGAAGTATAATCTCGGGATGGATTACAGTGGCGAGTTCCGTTCCGGCCTTTCCTATTACCTTCGGACGGATTGGGTCTGGTCGAGCAAGATACAATATAGCCTGGACAACAATCCACTGACCCAGGAACGTAGCCATGGTATGCTGAATGCCAGCGTCGGCCTCAGGAGCGATCATTGGGAAGTGCAGATCTTCGCCAAGAATCTGACCAATGATTTTTATTATTCGAACCTGAACTCATTGTCCGTGATTGGAGCGCCGCTGGGCTACATCCCGCGTGATTACAAGCGCTATGGCGGTGCCAAGCTGACTCTCCGTTACTGACGGCCTACCCTTCGGATCGGGGGCCCGACCTGTCCGGGCCCCTTTTCGATGGCGGTGACAAAGGAGCGAGGCGATGCCACGCGTGACGCGGATACTGGCCGAGGATTTCTATTACGGCGAGGGGCCGCGCTGGCACGAGGGCCGACTGTGGTTCAGCGACTTTTATGCTCGCGCGGTGAAATCGGTTTCACTCGCCGGAGATCTTCGCGTGGAGTTCGAGATCGACGATCAGCCTTCCGGCCTCGGTTGGATGCCGGACGGCTCGTTGCTGGTCGTCTCCATGACCAAGCGCCAGCTTTTGCGGCGGAAGCCGGATGGAACGATCTCGGTCCATGCCGACCTAGGTCGGATCGCTACGTTCCACTGTAATGACATGGTCGTGGATTCCGCCGGTGGGGCCTATGTGGGGAATTTCGGCTTCAACATGGATGAAGAGATCGCGATCCGTGGGGCTCCCGACGTCATTGCCAGACATGTCACCGCGAATATCGCCTATGTCTCGCCGGATGGACAGATGCAGGTTGCCGCTGACGGCATGGATTTCCCCAACGGCTCCATAATCACGCCCGATGGCCGGACGTTGATCGTCAGCGAAAGCCTGGGCAGCCGGTTGTCCGCTTTCGATATCGGCCCGCATGGAGTGCTTTCGAAGCGCCGGGTCTGGGCCCCGACGCCGGGCCGCATTCCTGATGGCGTGTGCCTTGATGCCGAGGGAGCGGTGTGGTTCGCGGCCGGCATTGCTCCCGAATGCGTACGGATCGCCGAAGGTGGCGAGGTGCTCGAGATTGTCGAGACGGGGCTGCCCTGTTTCGCCTGCATGCTCGGCGGTCCCGATGGAAAGACGCTTTTCATGCTGACCGCAGAATCGGCCGATCAGGAGATCGCGGCCCGCGCGCGAACCGGCAAGTTGGTCATCGCGGAGGTCGATTCCGGAAGGGCCGGCCTACCTTAGAGCATTACACGATCCGATGCGTCGGATCGGCCGCTATAGGTCATTGTCCTGCCGCGATTTCCGGTCGGGAGATGCCCCTATCTGCCTAGAAATCGTTCCGGGATCGGCGTTCCCACACCACTCAAAATCGCTGATGCAAACGCACTGCGCCGATGTTCGGGATCGGTAGCGGGGGGCGTTCTGATGGTGTCAGATCGGCCTTCTCCGGTTTCGGGATATGCGGGGAGGGCCTGCACCATAGGTATGTGGCGCGCTTCCCATTGGACATCGGCTATCCCGCTCTGTTCGAGAACGTCGAGATAACAGACTTCGCCCATGCGCTTGCGGGCGGAAATCGCGATGCTGTTGGGGGGGGCATCTTCCCATCGTCATGTCAGCAACGGATTGAGAAGAGCGAAGTTTCGGACGTCCCCTTCAGGAAGATCCCGATTGTTCGCGGCGCAAACCGGCCACACGGATTCCCCGCACGGCCAGAAAAGTTAGACGGGATCCGATTTGGATTGAACCGGACCCCGTCCATTTTTCCTTTGTTTACCGTGATTTTCAAGGCGTCAGGTGATCCCACCCGACTTGAAATCACTCTAGTAGGCGGAAAGGAATCCTACCCTGCCGATCAGAACTGGAAACGGGCACCGGCCAGGAATCGGCGTCCGACGCGGTCATAATTGTTGCCGACGATAGGGAACTCATTTGGTGGGCTCTGATCGAATATATTGTCCACCTTGAAATAATATACGATCTTTCCGTTGCCCACCTTCTGGGTGTAATCCGCCTGCAGATTGAAATAATTTATACTGCCTACGCGATTGTCATTGATATCAATACCTTCCTTGTACTGATTATCATAAGATCCGCTACCTATATACACCCAATTGGTCATGATACCGACTGGGCCTATGTTGTAATTGACGGTTACATCGGCGCTCCACTTGGGTTGGCCGTTCAGCAGGCTTCCGGCTTGGTTGATCGATGTCACGCCATCCGACGTCTGGAATTTGCTGACATAATTGGCCAGGCCGCGCACGGCCATGCGGCCGGCCCCGAGATCAAACGCATAGCTCGCGTCGAAGTCGATCCCCTTGACGTCGACACGCCGCAGGTTGAGCACCTGGTTGGTGATGGCGGTGATGGTCCCGGCTGCGTTCCTGGTTACGAGAGTACACAGATCGGCGTTGCCGGCCTGGCAGCGGTTAAGGATATCCTGGTTCGACAGGGTGCCGACCGCTTCCTTGATCTTGATATTGAAGAAATCGACGGACAGTCCGAAGCCCCGCAACCAGGAGGGGCGGTAGACGAAGCCCCATGCCAGCGTATCGGCGATCTCGGGCTGCAGATTCGTATTGCCGACCGTGAAGTTCTGCGCGGCGACCGACGTGTTGGTGCGCGGGTCGATCACGGTCACCGTCGTCTGCAGGGCCGAGTTGTAAAGTTCCAGAATATTGGGTGCCCGGATATCGCGTGAGCGGGTGAGGCGGAGCCGCAGATCGGCGATCGGATTATAGTTCACGCCGGCCTTCCAGGTAGTGACCGTGCCGCTATTGCTATAGTCGGTCACGCGCGCCGCGCCGCTGACATCGAGATTGTTGAGCAGCGGTACATCCTTCACGATCGGCACCACCACTTCGCCGAACACTTCCTTGGCGGACAGGGCGCCGCGCAAGGGCTGCTGGTTGGCCCCGACAAAGGCGCGTGCCGCCGAAAGGGCATCGACGACCTGTCTGGCGCTGTTCTTGCGATATTCCGCGCCAAGGGCGATGGACACCGGCCCCGCGGGCAGGGTGATCGGCTCCCCGTTGAGGTTCACCGCCGCCGCATGTTCCCGGATCCACAGGGTCGATTCGGAAGCGCCGATATAATAAGCCAGTTCCTGCTGGGAGCGGCCCGACGAGATGAAGGGGTTCAGGGGAACGCAGCCATTGTTGGGATTGGTAAGCGTCGAGCGGCAGACGATCGCGCCGCTTGGCGATACCACCGCATCTACGGCCTCGCGGAAACGGCTGACGATTGGGATCGTGTCGAAGACGAAATCGCTGCGGTTCTTGCCATATTCAAAATAGCCGCGAAGCTTCCAGCGGTCGCCCAGATCGGCATCCAGGCCGGCGGTATAGCGCTGTGTCCGGTTGTGGCGGGTGACATGCGAGAAACCGTCGCCGTTGTTGAAGTCCAGGAAGCTGCGCTGGAACGTGAACGCGGTCTGGCCCGCCGCGACAAGCTGATTGCGCAGCGTTGCCGGTACGAACGGATTGGTTGTGGGGATGGTCAGCGCCCCCAGCACGGTCGTCGTCGCCAGGGTGGAGGTGAACTCGGTCTTGCTCGATCCATACAGCGCGTCGGCATGCAGGGTAATGTTGTCCGATGGGGTGAAATCGAAGCGGATATAGCCGGTTCCCCGATCCTGCTTCGGTGTCATCACGGTATAGTAGGTGCTGTAGATACGCCCGTCGCGCGGGCCGTCGCAAAGCTCGTTGCTGGCGGTCAATGTGGTGGTCGAGCGACAATAGGCGAATGGCGTCGCACTCACCGTACCGTCGGGATTGAAGGTCGTTCCACGCAAGGGCGGATTCACGATTACGCCCGCATAGGGAGCATTGCCGTAGACAAAGGGCGAGAGCGTCAGACGGGGCAGGCCGTTGGTGGGGGTGTAGCCAGGCGTGGCTATTAGCGTGGTATCGCCACGATTTTCCGACCAGGGACGCGACCGGGCCGGGACGCCTTCATGGTGGTAATATTCGCCCCCGATAATGACATGCAGCCGATCGCCGAGATTCCGCCCATAGGCTGCGCTCATGGTGAAGTTCTGGCCATCGCCGCGTTCCGCTATGCCGCCCGCTATATTCGCCTTCAGGCCGCTGAACTGGTGGTCGAGCACGAAGTTCACCACGCCCGCGACCGCGTCCGAACCCCATGATGCCGAAGCGCCGCCGGTCACGATATCGACTCGCTTGATCAGGAAGCTTGGCAGCATCGCAAGATCGACGGTCGCCTGGCTGGTGGAAGGAACGAACCTCTGGCCATCGACCAGCACGAGCGTGCGGTTGGCGCCAAGACCACGCATGTTCACAAAGCTCTGGCCGTTCGAACCGGTCGCACCCTGCGCGGTTGATCCCGGCGTAGCGGATTGCTTGAAGCCGGGTAACGTCGCAAGAGCATCGACGATGGTCAGCGGCGCACGTTTTTCGAGCATTTCGGTGCCGATGACCGTGGTCGGCGTAGGGGCGTCATAGCCGTCCCGGACGACACGGGTGCCGGAAACCACGATTTCATTGCCCTCGGCTTCCCGGTCCGCAGACTTTTGGGCGTGGGCGGTGCCCGACAGTGCCGCGATCGAAGCGCCGACCATGATCATCGAGCGGAAGCGTCGCTCGCCCACCATGGTACGAAAAAGACAGTGCATTCTTTCCTCCCTAATTATCTGAGTGGCTTATTGACGGACCGGCCCGGTCCGTGTCGGTCTGAGGGCCGGATATTTGGCGAGAACCGCAATTTCCTCACTATTGAGGTTCCTCACGACTTTTGATCTGGCATCGAACAGCATCGCCGCCCTGTCGTGCTCGGTGTAGGGTGGCCACGTCGGTATGGCCGGATTGTTGGGATTGCCCGTGCGCGCAAAGGAGAGCCAGGTGGGGCTCATCTGGTCAGCAACTAACTGCGCGTCGGAACCCTTACCGTAGAAGCTTTCCGAGACGTCGACGTTGTTCCAGACCAGGCCATGTTCGATGGAATGCGACGCCCGCCACTTGCCGCCGTCGACCGGCGTTTGCCACATGATCTCGTAGAGATATACTGGCGCGCTTCGCTGGCGTGCTTTCAATGCCACCTGATTCGCGGCTGCCCGGCCGAACTGCTGGAGCGAGGTTATCAGAAAGAACAGATCGCTCGGCGTCGCCTTGGGGCGGTGGCGGCGGAACACCCGTAGCACCGGTTCCACCGCTTCCGGCGGCATATAATCGGCGAGCTTCGTGCGCAGGCCGGCTTCATCCAAGTTGAATATGCTCTGATCGGCGCCCGAGCCTGCGCCGATCAATTGGGTGGTTTCCGTCGCTGCGGTGCCGACCATCAGCGGAATGTCCGCCGAGACCGCCGGGGCGTCGGGTTTCCATGGATGCCGCGGCAGGGTGCGGCCGTCGATGACCGGGCCGAAAAGCACAGCCATGCCGCTCTTCTCCATGGCCTTCACCATCGTCATCCAGGGAATCTCCTGGAGTCGTCCGACATCCTTGGGCGCGATGTCCATGAAACCCAGCAGGCGGTTTGCGCGCTCGGCCGCCTCCTCGGGTGTCTGGCCGGTCAGCATCGGGCCGCTCTGGACGATCGCCTTGTGGAACAGGCCCCGGGCGGCGGGGGCGGCCAGCAGCATGTTGACCTTGCCGCCGCCGCCCGACTGGCCGAAGATCGTGACGTTCCCGGGATCGCCGCCGAACTCCGCAATATTGTCGCGCACCCAGATCAGGGACTGGATGGTATCCAGCGTTCCCGCATTGCCGCTGTCCGCGAATCGGGAATCCAGATGACCCAGATACATGTAGCCGAACGCATTCAGACGGTGGTTGATCGTGACGATCACCGTATCGCCGTTGCGCGAGAGATTGGCTCCGTTGAACACGGTCCGCGATGCGGAATAGTTCGAATAGGCGCCGCCGTGGAAATAGACCATCACTGGCCGCTTCACTCCGTCGCGCAGGCCTGGGGTCCAAATGTTGAGGACCAGGCAGTTCTCGCTCATCGGTGTGGTCGAAACCCAACTGTCCCAGGAGCGGAACAGGCCGCGGTCGTCGATAGGAGTCTGGGCTGCCGAGTCGCCGAACGAACTTGCCTTCCGGACGCCCAGCCAGGGCTCGGCGGGGCGAGGGGGGAGGAAGCGGGCGGGTCCACCTGTGGAGGCTCCGTAAGGGATGCCTTTGAAGCACATAATACCCCTGTCCACGAACCCCCGGACCTTGCCCGCGGTGGTGGTGGCTAAGGGCGCGGCGCCCTGCATTTCCGCTGCCAGCGCCATTCCGTCCTCGGAAATATGGGGCAATGCGTCGCCAGACAGGATCGCCGCCGCGCCGAGGCCGCCGGCCTTGAAGAAGCCGCGTCGGTCTGTCGTCCCGGTCGTGGTCGCTCCGTTGCCCACCATGCTCTCTCCCTGCCTCGGTGGCGTCGATGCGGCCCGAGTACGGCACATGTTCTATCAGACCTACCAGTAGGTAGCAATTGGCTTGTTCTCAAGTACTCCATCTAGTCGTGGCGCTTGGCCGGACAAGGCATTAGAGTTTGACGGGATTGGACTGTCCTGACGGAGGAAAAAATGAAGAAGCTCGACAAGGGCGCGGCGGCAAAGGAACGAGAAGGGGCGAAGCCCGCACGCGGTCCCGGCTTCGAAGCCAAGCGTATGGAAATCCTGCGCGGGGCGGCGATCCTGTTTGCCGAGAATGGGTACCACGAAACATCGGTGAACATGCTTTCGGAGAAGCTCGGTGTCTCCAAGCCGGTGTTATATTATTACGCCGAGAACAAGGACGATATCCTGGTACAGATCGGGCAGATATCGCTTGATATGCTTCGCGCGGCGATGAGTCGTGCACAAAAAGCCCAGTTGAGCGGGGTGGGAAAGCTGAGGCATTTCTTCACCGCCTATACCGAGATCATGTGCAGTGATTTCGGGCGCTGTTTCGCGTTCGTTGACCAGAAGGTAGTAAGCGCGGAAGCCCGCGCCGAAAACTCGGCGGGGCGGCGGGTTATCGAGGCTGCGATCCGCGAAATTATCGTGGAAGGCCAATCTGATCATTCGATCGCCCAGTGCAGCCCTGAATTCGCAAGTCGCGCGTTGTTCGGCGCGTTCAATGCCATTCCCCGGTGGTTCAAGGAGGGGGGCGAGTTCGATGCCCGCGAGGTGGCGGAAGTTTATATCGATCTCTTCGTGACGGGGCTCGGCCGATAGGATTCCGCTCCCTCTCGGCCTCTTTGGATGCACTGGGACAGCCTTGACTCGCTGTGACGAAGGTACTACTTACCGCTCGGTATAGATTGTGTCGGGACAAGCTCGAGCTGGCGCCGCGCAACTCCATGATGATGGGGAGGTCGAAATCGTGTCCGAAGCCTGGGTCTGCGGCGTCAGTGCGCGAGGGACGGCTATGGCTGTCCGGCATATCTGATGGCGCTCAGTATTCAGCGCCGCTTCGTTACGCCCGAGCCGGACGAGACGATCGAGGAATTGGCCCGCCGCGCATTGCCTGAGCAAAGCCTTGAAGAGGCTGTTGACCATATCAAGAGCTGGAATCTGCATATCTTCGCGATGCGCAAGCCGGCTGGTCTGTTGTTGGGGTCGGACGTGGTGTTTGTTGAGCCCCCGCTTGGCTAGATGGATCAGGCAATAATTGTCCACGCCCGGATCGTCGCCGGCCATGGCGGGTCTGCCGAACTGCTGGTTCGACTCCGGCATGGCAACGGCGTCGAGAGCTCGATCGTTCTCAACGAAGAAACGGGTCTGAGATTGATGAGGAATTGCGGGGCGTCCCATGTGGACGATCTCGCGGGCCAGTCGTGGCGGTGGATCGTGCAGGACGATTGCGGCCCGGATGCTGGGGAGTGAAGCTATGTTCGATGTAATCGTGCGCGGCGGCTTGGTGGTCGATGGCACGGGCGCGCCCCCGTTCCAAGGCGATGTGGCCGTGAAGGACGGCAAGATCGCAGCGGTGGGCCTCGTTGAAGGCGAGGCTCGCCATGTGTTGGAGGCGCAGGGCCGGGTGGTGGCGCCGGGCTTCATAGATCCGCATACCCACTTCGACGTTCAACTTCTCTGGGACGGTGCCGCCAAGCCCTCGCTTGAGCATGGTGTCACCTGTGTCGTGCCCGGCAACTGCTCGCTGTCGCTGGCCCCCCTCAAGGTTGCCGATCGCCCCGCGGTGATAGGCATGTTTCAACAGATCGAGGAGATGCCGCCCGAAGCGTTCACCGTCGCTTTCGAATGGACCTGGGAAGATTTTGGCGGTTACCGGAAGGCGTTGGAGAAGGATCTTTCGATCAATGTCGCTCCGCTGGTCGGGCATAGTCTGATCCGCTTGTGGGTGATGGGGTCTGCCGCGCAGGAGCGCGCCGCGACTGCCGACGAGATTACGGCGATGCAGGAAATACTGCGCGAGTGCCTTCGTGCCGGTGCCATCGGCCTTTCCACCAGCTTCGTGGATGTGGACGAAAATAACCGCCCTGTTCCCAGCCGCTTCGCACAGTTCAAGGAAATTGATGCTCTCTGCGCCGTGCTTGGTGAATACGATTGTATATTACAGTGCGTACCCGAGTTCTACGCTACCGATATTACAATTGCCCGTATCGATCAGCTGGCCGAGCTTTCGATCAAGCACGATATTCGGACGACCTTCTCTCCGCTTTTCGACACCTTGGAGGTGCCTGACAATGCCGAGCGATCGATCTCCCGCGTCGAGGAACAGTTTGCGCGTGGCGCGCGGGTGTGGCCTCAGATGCAGACCCGGCCGATCGACATATCCTTCAGCCTGCTGCGACCCAGCCTTTTCGTGGCCGGCATCACGCGCTGGATACGGACGCTTCGGTTGCCATTGGCCGAACGCATGGCGGCCTTGCGCGATCCAGAAACGGTTGCCAGGCTGGTTGGATATGCCGGCGCGGACGGTGGCGAGGCGCTTATCGGTCATCTGATCGCGCGCGGCGGCGACGCCTGTCCGCCGGAGCTGATCGGCAAGACGCTCTCGGAAATTGCCCGAATCCGCGGGGAGGCGCCGGCGTTGGCGCTGATCAATCTGAGTCTGGAGCATGGACTGGACGTGGCCTTCCTGAGCGCAGGCCAGGGCCATCAGTCGACCGCTCGGATCGGACCGATGCTGGCCCACCCGCTGGTCCATGTCGGCGCGAGCGACGGCGGGGCGCATCTTTCGTCCTTCGCCACCTACGGCGACACCGGTTATTTGTTCTCGGAATTCGTGCGCAAGAGCGGGGTGCTTTCGCTTGAAGCCGCTGTGGCCAAGATCACCGGCGAGACCGCGGATATCTGGGGCCTCAGGGATCGTGGCCGGCTCAAACCCGGGCTCGCCGCAGACATCGTCATATTCGATGCCGATACGATCGATCGGGGCCAGGAGGTGCCTGTCTATGACGTGCCGGGCAACGGTATGCGCTACGTTCGAACTGCGACCGGCATCGATACCGTCCTGGTGAACGGCGAGATCGCTTACACGGGCGGTAACTACACGGATGCCCACGCCGGAGTGGTCTGCGTCAACCGCAGCTAGGACGTCATATCAACCCGGCGTTCGTACGCGCCGGTTCCACCCGCCATCGCAGCAGGCGGCGGATCATTTCATTTTCGGAGGAGCGTTAAGTTGGCGGTATCGGATCAAGACGTGCTGATCGCCGGGGTCGGAATGATCCCGTTCACCAAGCCGGGCCAGAGCGCACCCTATGACGAGATGGGCAGCACTGCAATCCAGCTGGCTCTTCAGGACGCGGGCATATCCTATGATGTCGTCGAGCAGGCCTATGCGGGCTTCGTATATGGTGACAGCTGCTCGGGACAGCGGGCCATCTACCGTACCGGCATGAGCGGGATCCCGATCGTCAACGTCAACAATAATTGTTCCACGGGCTCCACGGCGCTGTTTCTGGCGCGCCAGGCAATCGCAAGCGGCGCCGCGGAATGTGTGCTCGCCGTCGGTTTCGAGGAGATGCGGCCGGGGGCGCTTGGCAATGTTTTCGCCGACCGCGTTAGCCCGTTCACGGCCTTCGATGACGCCTGTGATGCGCTTGTGGATGTCGACTTGCCGGTCGCGCTGCGTTTCTTTGGCGGGGCGGGGCTGGCTCATATGGAGAAATATGGATCGACGCTGGCCGACTTCGCCAAGGTCCGGGCTAAGGCGAGTCGTCACGCGGCGAACAACCCGCTGTCCATTTTCCGTAATATACTGACGGAAGAAGAGGTTCTGGCGGCGCCGGTGATCTGGCCAGGCGTCATGACCAAACTGATGGCATGCCCCCCCACTTGCGGCGCGGCGGCTGCGATCCTCGTGTCAGGCCGGCTTGCGCGGCGCCTGGGGCTCCGGACGGAAGTCAGGATCGCGGCACAGGCGATGACCACGGATCGTCCGAATACCTTTGAAGCAGGCGATATGATGTACGTGGTCGGCAAGGATATGACGCGGCGCGCGGCCGAAGCCGTCTACGAAGCCTCCGGCGTCGGTCCTAAGGACATCCGTGTCGCTGAACTCCATGACTGCTTCGCGCACAACGAAGTCGTGACCTATGAGGGCTTGGGCCTGTGCGGCGAGGGTGAAGCGGCCAAGTTCATCGCGGACCAGGACAACACCTATGGAGGCCGCGTCGTGACCAATCCGTCCGGCGGCCTGTTGTCGAAGGGGCACCCGCTTGGCGCCACCGGGCTTGCCCAGTGTTTCGAGCTGACTCAGCAACTGCGGGGGGCCGCAGGCGCGCGCCAGGTCGAAGGCGCGCGGCATGCCCTGCAGCATAATCTGGGTCTCGGCGGTGCGTGCGTGGTCACGCTCTATGAGAGGGCGGCCTGATGAGGATCGATGCTCAGCGGCATATCGGCGTGGTCTCCGAACCCCGCGTCGTGGAGGTCGAACGCGGCTTCCTGAAGTTCTTTGCGAAAGCCACCGGGGAAACCAATCCGATCTATTTCGACGAGGAGGCAGCGCGGGCTGCCGGGCATCCCGACATCCCTATGCCGCCGACCTACATGTTCAGCCTGCAGCTTTCGGCGCCTGCTGCGGTCGGTGACGTTTTTGATCCCGTGAACGGCATGGGGATCGATATGCGGCGTGTGCTGCATGGGGAAGAAAGCTTCACCTATCACCAGCCCGTCTACGCCGGCGACCGGCTGGAACTCGTCACGACGACGACGGACATTTACGAAAAGAAGGGGGGCGCCTTGCAATTCATCGTTCAGGAGACGCGCTGCACCAACAGCGATCAGATACTGTGCATCGAAGCGCGTCAGGTTACGGTGGCACGCAATGGCTGACGCCGTCATGACGGTGCCGGAGACCGTCTTCGAAGGGCAGGAATTGCCCGAACATATCTGCGGGCCAATCGATCGCACCATTCTGGCGCTGTTCGCGGGAGCATCGCACGATCATGTCAAGCTGCATATCGACAGCGATTTCGCCAAGGGCGCCGGAATGGACGATGTATTCGCCCATGGCATGCTCGTCATGGCCTATCTCGGCCAGTTCCTGACACGTTGGCGACCGCAGCAGAACATACGCAAATGGAGCACCCGCTTCGTGGCGATCACGCCGGTTCATGCCACGATCCATTGTCGCGGTCGGATTGCCGAGATCATCGAGCAGGATGGGGAACGTCTGGCGCGGGTAAAGCTGGGTGCGTGGACCGACAAGGACGTCCAGACGGTCGATGGTGAAGCGCTCGTAGCGCTCGGGTGATTTCCAGAAGGGATAATTAAAATGGGTAAGCTGTTGGGCAAGGTCGCGATCGTTTCCGGATCCGGCCGCGGGATCGGGCGCGCCACGGCCCTGAAGCTTGCGTCGGAAGGTGCAAGCGTGGTCGTGAACGATCTCGATCAGGAGCCGGCTGACGAAGTGGTCGGCGCGATCCGGGCGGCTGGCGGATCCGCCGTCGCCTGTGTGGGCAGTGTGACGGAACCGGACTTTGGCGAGCGTTTCGTCAAGGCCGCGATCGATAGCTTTGGTGGCCTCGATATCATCGTCAACAATGCGGGCTATACGCTGGACGGCGTTATCCAGAAGCAGGGCGATGAGCAGTTCCAGGCCATGCTCGACGTGCACGTCCTGGCCCCGTTTCGCATCCTGCGCGCCGCTTCCGAGCCGATCCGGATGTTCCGAAAGGCCGAGACCGAGGCCGGGCGGGAAGTGATCCGCAAGGTTGTCAACATCTCGTCGATGGCTGGTACGCGCGGCAATGCGGGCCAGATCAACTATTCTTCGGCCAAGGCCGCCGTCGTTGGAATGACGAAGACGATGTCCAAGGAATGGGGGCGGCACAAGGTGTGCGTGAACTGCATCGCCTTCGGCCTGATTGAGACGCGGCTTACCAAGTCCAGCGACAATCCCGAAACGAAGATCGAGGTCGAGGGGCGCACGATCCAGGCAGGTATTCCGGCGGTGGCGCTGAAGGCGATGTCCGATCTCGTACCGATGGGCCGGCCGGGCACAGTCGAAGAGGCTGCCGGTAGCATCTACATGCTATGCAGCCCCGACAGCGACTATGTAAGCGGCCAAGTGCTGGAGGTGGGCGGCGGGATCAGTCTCTGATACCGCGGGCCTCATCGGAAAGGAAAAGGGCGATGCTCGCCACCGACAGTCGCACGATCTACGACGTGGATCTGGAGATTTTCCGCGACCAGGTCCGGAAGTTCCTGGACCGTGCACATACTCCCAACCTGGATAGATGGGAGCAAGAGGGTATCGTCGACCGGGAGTTCTGGCGGGCGGCGGGCGAAGCGGGGCTGCTCTGCCCGACCGTCGCTGAGGCCTATGGCGGGCTTGGCCTCGACTTCCGCTACAATGCCGTGATCGACGAGGAACTATATTACGCGGGCTCGCCGACGCATCTTTGCCTTCAGTCGGATATCATCGTCGATTATATCGAACGCTACGGTTCGGAAGACCAGAAGCATAAATGGCTGCCGAGGATGATCTCGGGCGAAACCGTCGCCGCCATTGCGATGACCGAGCCCGGTGCCGGCTCCGACCTCCAGGGTGTGCGAACCACCGCGCGGCGTGAGGGCGGCAACTATATTATCAATGGCGCGAAGACCTATATCAGTAACGGTCAGAACGCCGATCTGGTAATCGTGGTCGCCAAAACCGATCCGGACGCTGGCAGCCGGGGGATATCGCTTATTCTTGTCGAGGCGACGCGCGAGGGGTTCACGCGAGGTCGCAACCTCGACAAGATCGGGCAGAATGGCGCCGACACCTCGGAACTATTCTTTCAGGATCTGTGCGTACCTGCGGCGAATCTCCTTGGGGAGGAGGGCAAGGGCTTCGGCTACCTGATGGCGCAGCTGCCGCAGGAGCGACTGAGCATAGCGGTCATGGCCCAGGCCAGCGCGCAACGTGCTTTCGACGAAGCCGTCAAGTTCACCAAGGAGCGGAAAGCCTTCGGGCAGACCGTGTTTGATTTTCAGAACACGCGTTTCACGCTAGCCGGGCTGAAGGCAAAGATGCAGGCTGGCTGGGCCCATCTCGATTGGGCAATGGCGCGTCACTTGCAGGGAAAGTTGACCGCTGCCGAGGCCTCCGCCGCCAAGCTGTTCCATACCGAATTGCAGTGGGAGGTCTGCGATGCCGCCCTGCAACTGCATGGCGGCGCGGGTTACATGAACGAATATCCCATCGCCCGTCTGTGGCGCGATGCGCGTGTGCAGCGGATTTATGGCGGTACTTCGGAGATCATGAAGGAGGTCGTGGCGCGCTCGATCTGACAGAAGCGGACGGCTCGTGACGCTCGCGCGACGCGTGCAGTGAGGGAAAATCTGGCGTTGCGGATCGCGATGCCGACAAACAGGCCATACTGGTTCGGGCTGGCTTCCTGGATCGCGATGGCAAGGAGATGATTGGTGCAGCTTACCCAAAGCCTTAGGCGCAACGCGGAGCTTTTTCCCAGCCAGGCCGCCCTGATCTGCGGTTCGCGTGTTACGACCTGGGCCGAACTGCAGCAGCGCGTCGCCCGTCTGGCGGCGGCGTTTCGCGCGGCGGGAGCGAACCCGGGCGATCGGATCGCCATGCTCGCCGTCAACAGCGATCGTTTCGTGGAATGCTTGTACGCGGTGTTGTGGGCCGGCTGCGTCGCGATACCGTTCAACACGCGCTGGGCCGAGGCGGAGATCAACTTTGCTCTCGAGGACAGCGAACCGGCGATCATGGTTGTCGATGCGAATTTCGCCGGATGGGCATCGTGGTTCGCCGCGAGCGGCGTTGCCGTGTTCGGCTGCGAGGATGGGCTGGGCGTGCCGTCGATCGGCGAGCTCGTCTCGATGCATGAGCCGATCCCGGAAGAGGGCGGCAGCGGCTGCGATCTGGCGGGCATCTTCTACACCGGCGGCACGACGGGGCGGGCCAAGGGGGTGATGTTGAGCCATGCCCAGCTGATCACCGCCTTTCTGGCCGCTCAGGCCGTCACGCAGTATGCCTCGAACGCGGTCGTCCTGCATATCGCGCCGATGTTCCATATCGCGGGGGCGGGCATGTTGTTCGGCATGACCATGTTGGGGGCGACACACGTCATTCTCAGCAGCTTCGACCCGGCCACGACGATCAAGTCCGTCGAGGAGCATCGGGTGACGGTGATGCTGCTGGTGCCGACGATGATCAGCATGCTGTGCGAGAGATTGCGCCAGCAGCCGGCCGATATGTCGAGCATCCAGCGTCTGACCTACGGTGCGTCGCCGATATCCAGCGCGGTGCTCGAAGCGGCGATGGAATTGTTGCCGAACGCCCGTTTCGTGCAGGCCTATGGCCAGACCGAACTTTCGGCGTGCCTTACCGTGCTTGACCACGAGGATCATCTCGCCGGTCGCGGCCGCTCGGCCGGTCGCGTGGCGCCGACGATGTCGCTTCGGATCGTCAACAGGCAGGGCGAGCCGGTGCCGGTCGGGGTTGTCGGCGAAATCGAGGCGCGCGCGCCTGGCGTGATGCTTGGCTATTGGAAACAACCGAATCTCACTGCCCAGACAATCGTCGATGGGTGGCTCAAGACCGGCGATGCTGGTCGCGTTGACGAAGCAGGTTATCTCTATCTGGAGGATCGCGTGAAGGACATGATCATCACCGGTGGTGAGAATGTCTATTCGGCCGAGGTCGAGAATGCGCTGATGAGCCATCCGGGCGTGGCTCAGTGCGCTGTGATCGGTGTGCCGGACGAGCGCTGGGGTGAGCGGGTGCACGCCATCATTCAGACTCGCGAAGGCATCCCGGTAACCGAGAGCGATCTCAAGGCCCATTGCGAGCCTCTGATCGCGAACTACAAGCGGCCGAAGTCGTTCGAGCTTCGGGCCACGTCGCTTCCCTTGTCCGGCGCGGGCAAGATCATGAAGGCAGAGCTCAGAAGGCCTTTTTGGGAAGGGCGTTCCAGACAAATCGGCTGACACCGCATGGTCCGGCTGAGGCCGGCGATCATCTGGTCGAGGGGTGGCACAAGATGGATATGCTGCGGGTGGACGATCTCGGTGGCGGGCTGCAACGCTTCACGCTCAACCGGCCCCACCGCCTGAACGCGCTGGATCAGCCGATGGTGGAAGCGCTCCTCGCGCATTTCGAATCGCTCCGGCGGAACCGGGATGTCCGCGTGGTTATCCTGCATGGCACGGGACGGGCTTTTTGCGCTGGCGGCGACCTGAAGGCGGTCGGCAAGCCCGAAGCCCTGCAGGACGGCTTGCGGGGCGACTGGGTCTTGCGTGACGTGATGACGGCCATGCGCTCCTGCCCGCAACCTTTGATCGCTACGGTTAGAGGAGCCGCCGCCGGTGGGGGGATGGCCCTCGCGCTCAATTGCGACGTGATCGTGGCGAGCGAAAGTGCCGTTTTCCATCCGGTGTTCATCTCGATCGGGCTCTCAGGCACGGAGCTAGGCATCAGTTGGCGCCTGCAGCGGACAATCGGCCTGTCCAAGGCGCGCGAAACGCTGCTTGCCAATCGGCCGATCCGCTCGGCCGATGCACTTCGCTGGGGGCTTGTTTCCGAAGTCACCAGCGAAGAGGACCTGGATGGATATGGCGAGGCCTTGGCGCGAGAGATGCTGCCAGCGGCTCCGGACGTGCTGCGCGTCAGCAAGCGGTCGTTCGATGCGTCGCTGGAACAGCCGAGCTTCGCGGCAGCGCTCGAGGCGGAGGAGCGCAACCAGTTATTGATGGTCGTGCGGGACAAGGGGCGGATTCCCCTTTTCACGCCGGCCTGCAGATCGGGAGCTTGAGGAATGACGGACGGTATCAACGCGCGGCTGGCGGGACGTCCGGCGATGGTGGTGGTTCCATGAGGAATCGCCTCACGGAGCTCCTGGGCATCCGATATCCGATCGTGCAGGCGCCGATGAGCTGGATCGCACGATCGCGGTTGGCGAGCGCCGTTTCCAATGCCGGTGGTCTCGGCATCATCGAAACATCCTCCGGCCGCCTCGACGAGGTGCGGGAGGAAGTGCGGAAGATGAAGTCCCTGACGGACAGGCCGTGGGGAATGAATATCGCCCAGGCGTTCGTGCGCGATCCCGACATAGTGAGCTTCGTCGTCGATCAGGGCGTGCGCTTCGTTACCACTTCGGCGGGCGATCCGGGCAAATATTGCGATGCGCTGAAAAGCAGGGGGCTCACCGTCTTTCACGTGGTTCCCTCGCTCGCCGCCGCCGAGAAGGCGGTCGCGGCCGGGGTCGATGGCCTCGTGGTC
This sequence comes from Rhizorhabdus dicambivorans, assembly GCF_002355275.1. Lineage (NCBI taxonomy): Bacteria > Pseudomonadati > Pseudomonadota > Alphaproteobacteria > Sphingomonadales > Rhizorhabdaceae > Rhizorhabdus > Rhizorhabdus dicambivorans. The sequence goes on from NZ_CP023449.1 coordinate 2,154,258, forward strand.
GAGGGGGCTGAAGGCGGCGGCTTCAAGAGCAGTCGCGAGGTCTTCACCATGGTCCTCTTGCCGCTGGTCGCGTCCAGGGTGAATGTGCCGATCATCGCCGCTGGCGGAATCGCGGACGGACGTTCGATGGCCGCTGCCTTCGCGCTGGGCGCCGAAGGGGTGCAGATGGGCACCCGCATGGTCGCGGCAAGCGAAAGTCCGGTCCACCAGAACTGGAAGAACGCCATCGTGAACGCCCGGGAAACCGACACGGTCTTCCTGAACCGCCACGGGACCGGCCCGGCGCTGCGTGCGCTGCGCACCGGCAAGACCACGCAATATGAAGTCGAGCCTCCCGGCAATATCATGAGCGAATTCGACCATGCCCATAAGCTGTATTTCGGCGGGGACATGGAAGCTTCGATCGCCGTGACTGGCCAGGTCATGGGCAGGATCGACAGTGTGAAGCCCGTGGCGGAAATTCTCCAAGATACGATGATCGAATTCGAGACCGTCATCACCGGCCTCGCGCAGCGTAACGGGCTTGGCCCCGATCCGTTGTGCGCCAGCGGCTAGGCGACGACCGGCACACTTCACACCTTGACTCGCCACGGGCGTTATCCGAACCTACCGTTCGGTAGAATTAAAGAAAAAGTCTTCCAGGAGCTTCACCATGAACTATTACGCCGACTATGCTATGACCATCAACGGCCGAGCGGTCTCCGGAGCGGCCGAGATTGAGGTCATTAATCCAGCCACCGGCGAAGTGTTCGCCACCGCCCCCGATTGCACGGCCGAGCAACTTGATGAAGCCGTTGAAGCGGCACGCGTTGCGTTCAGAAGCTGGCGGAAGGTTCCGATCGCCGAGCGCCAGGCCCTCGTGGCGAAGGCGGGCGACCTTCTGATCGGGCAGGCCGAGGATATGGCGCGCCTTTTCACGCGCGAGCAGGGCCGCCCCGTCGAAATGGCCAAGCAGGAGATCATCGGGGCAGGCAAATGGATGAAGCAGGTCGCCAAGCAGACGCCGCCGGTGCATGTCTCCGAAGACAGTGACAGGCAGTTCATCGAAACGCGATATGTTCCCCTGGGTGTTGTCTGTGCCATTACGCCTTGGAATTTCCCGGTCAATATGGTGGCTTGGAAGCTGGCGCCGGCGCTGGTGGCCGGCAACACCCTGGTTCTCAAGCCTAGCCCCTTCACACCCCTCTGCACTTTGAAGATGGGTGAGTTGTTCCGCGACATTTTTCCGGCAGGCGTCTTCAACGTCATCACAGGCGGTGATGCGCTTGGGCCGATGATGACGGCGCATCCGGGATTCGCCAAGATCAGCTTCACGGGCTCCACCGCTACCGGTAGGCGCGTCTTGGAAAGCGGCGCTGCCGACCTCAAGCGGGTTACGCTCGAGCTCGGCGGAAATGACGCGGCCATTGTCCTGTCGGATGTGGATCTGGATGCTGTCGCTCAGAAGATCTTCTTCGGCGCTTTCTACAACAGTGCTCAGATCTGCGTGGCGACCAAGCGTCTCTACGTACATGAAGATGTTTACGAAGGGTTGCGCGATCGCCTGAAGACGATCGCCGAGGGAACGAAGGTAGGAGACGGCGCCGAGCAAGGCACCGTCCTGGGTCCGATCCAGAACAAGCGGCAATATGATCGGGTCGTGGAACTTCTGGAGGATGCGAAGTCCAACGATCTGACCTTGATTCAGGGGCGCGCCATTCCGGATAATGGCGGCTACTTCGTTCCGGTAACCATCGTCGACAACCCGCCGGAGGACAGCCGGGTGGTGCAGGAGGAAGCTTTCGGCCCCATTCTGCCAATGTTGAAATTCCGTGATATCGACGACGTGATCGATCGAGCGAACGCCAGCGAATATGGCCTGGCGGGAGCCATATGGTCGAAGGACACCGACAAGGCCATGGAAATTGCGCGCCGGATGGAGACCGGCACCGTTTGGATCAACCAGAATCTCAATATTCGCCCTGATACACCCTTTGCCGGCCACAAGCAGAGCGGCTTCGGGATCGAGCACGGCATGGAGGGGCTCTTGGAATATATGGTGCCACAGGCGGTTCACCTCTCGAAGGGATGATGGCCAAAAGGGGGCCATCGGTGTTGGGTCCGGGCGTTCCTTTGCGGGAAGGACCGCTCGGGCCCAGCTTTCCGGCTCCGGCCCTCCACCCTAGGGTCATTCCGTGTTTGAAGGAATCGGAGGGATTCCCAAGAGGGAATGAATGTGATTCAAGCTGTCCACTGGTGAGGAGGCCAGGATGGATGAGGCCATTTTCCCGAGATTTGCGAGAGCGCTTTGGACGGGCACTGGATCGGGGTCTGTCGGCCCGAGCTGCGGCGGATTTGTTCGAGGTCAGCCCGGCGACGGGGGTTCGGTGGGCACAGGCATGGCGTCGGACGGGAGCGATCGAGGCGGGCAAGGTCGGCGGCCACAAACGTTGCAAGCTTGAACCGGAACGCGAATGGCTGCTGGTGCGGATCGCCGAGAAGGATGTGACGCTCCAGGAACTGCGGGCGATGCTGCGCGAAGAGCGGGAGGTCGTGGTGGCGTGCGACACGCTGTGGCGCTACCTCAAGCGGCTGGGCAAGACGTTTAAAAAAGACGCTCTTCGCCAAGGAGCAAGATCGCCCGGACGTTGCCCGCCGCCGCGCCCGCTGGTTCGCGCTTCAGCGGCACATAGATCCCAAGCGCCTTGTCTTCATCGACGAGACCTGGGCGAAGACCAATATGACGCGGACCCACGGCTGGGGCGACAGGGGCAGGCCGCTCATCGCCAAGGTCCCGCACGGCCATTGGAAGACGCTGACCTTCATTGCCGGTCTACGCCATGACGGCATCGTGGCACCGTGCGTGATCGATGGACCGATCAACGGCGACAGCTTCACCGCCTGGGTCGAACAATTCCTGATCCCGGCGCTGGAACCCGGCAGCATCGTGATCATCGACAATCTCGGCAGCCACAAAGGTAGCCGCGTCCGCCGGTCGTTGCGGGCGGCCGGCATCAAGCTCCTCTTCCTGCCGCCATATTCGCCCGATCTGAACCCGATCGAGCAGGTTTTCTCCAAGCTCAAGCGCCTGCTAATCCACTCGCCGACTTGGATGTCGGCGCCACGATTAAAGGTGCTATATGGGAAATATTGTCCGGTCATTTGCTTGGAATGCACGCAATTTAGAACTGGCGCAGCTGGCTGAATGGAGGTTTGATCCCGAAAGGAATGCGCTCTGTCGCCGTCTTCTGTTCAACGACTTTCTCGATGCTCTGTCATTCATGATGCGAGTAGGAATCGAGGCTGAGCGTACGGAATATTATCCTGAATGGACTCAAACTCAGGAGAGTGTGGAGATACGGCTGCCCATTTCCGGACTGGAAGACGATGCTATCCAAATGAGTGTGGACTTCGCCGGCCTGATCGACGCGCTCGCGGGCAGAAAGGCGAGCATTATTAAAGCATGAATCTGCAGAGCTAAATGTTCTCGGGCGGTGAAAGTCATGGGGCATGCTCGGTGCCAAATGCAGCTGTCCGATGTCGTTCCGGGTCTTCGGGTCAACACCACCGGCGGCAACGGCTGTGCGCGATTCTGCGTTGGTGAAGCACCAATCTAATACCGCAGCCATTATCGATCCCGCCAGCTTTGAAGATGACGTCAAGCCTGCTGGGGCGTACGAGAGCGACTCAATGCCTCAATATTTAGGGGCGGCTTTTGGGCCTATTCTGTTGAAAAACTCGGTTGCGCGAGCTTTTGGGGTGTGATCCGCGATAGATGCGAGTGGCGTTCCGCGCCTGTCAGGCCAGTGCGGGGCCCGCCATGGGAATGATCTTGGCCATTTTGCGCAGGTTCTGGGCTGCGGCGGCCAGGTGAAACTCGTCTCTTGCACCATTCGGCCCTCTCAGGCGCAGACGATCCAGTTTCAGGATGCGCTTGAGGTGGGCAAACAGCATCTCGACCTTCTTCCGCTGGCGGCGTGACGCAAGATAAGCGTCTGTGGTGGCGATATCGCGTGCCAGGTCGCGTGCGCCTTCGTGGATTGCTAGAGTAACTTTGTGAGCGGGCATGTTCGGGGTGCATTGCTGTCGCAGGTCGCAGCTCTGGCAGTCCTGCTGACGCGCGCGGTAGCGGATCGATCCGTCCTTATTCACACGATCGCGTGGGGTGCTGAAATTACGATTAGATCGGCGCAGGCGGTTGCCAGCCGGGCAGACGTAGCTGTCGTCTTTATGGTCATAGACGAAGTCGGTGTGAACCGCCCCGGGATTGTCGGAGGCCCCAAAGGGGCTATGATGAGCGAGACGACGAACAAGTTTGCGCCGGAGGTACGTGCTCGTGCGGTACGGATGGTGCTGGAGCACGAGAGCGAGCATCCGTCGCGCTGGGCGGCATTGGTTTCGATCGCCGAGAAGATCGGCTGTTCGGCGCACACGCTGAACGAGTGGGTGAAGAAAGGGGAGGTTGACAGCAGCAGGCGTGCCGGGGTCCCGACCGAGTTGGCGGATCGGCTGAAGGCGCTGGAACGCGAGAACCGGGAACTGCGGCAGGCGAACGAGATCCTTCGCAAGGCCTCAGCTTATTTTGCCCAGGCGGAGCTCGACCGCCCGTTCAAGCGATGACCGCCTTCATTGACGAGCATCGTGGAGATTATGGGGTCGAGCCGATCTGCCGGGTTCTGCCGATCGCCCCATCCACCTATCATGACCATGATGCCAAACGCCGCTACCCGTCGCGGCTGTCAGGTCGTGCTCGACGAGACCAGGCGCTGAAGCCGGAGGTCGTGCGGGTCTTGGCTGAGAATTTTGGTGCCTACGGTGTCCGCAAGGTCTGGCGGCAGATGCGGCGCGAAGGCTTCGACATCGCCCGATGCACGGTCGAGCGGCTGATGCGCGATCTCGGCCTGCAAGGCGTGATCCGGGGCAAGCCGATACGCACCACGGTGAGCGACAAGGCAGCACCTGTCCGCTCGACCAGGTCAACCGGCAATTCCATGCGCCGGCGCCGAACATGCTGTGGGTCTCGGATTTCACCTACGTCGCGACCTGGGCCGGCTTCGTCTATGTCGCCTTCGTGATCGACGTCTACGCCCGCTACATCGTGGGCTGGCGGGTCAGCAGGACAGCCCACGCCAGCTTCGTGCTGGATGCCCTGGAGCAGGCTATCCACGAACGGCGCCCTGCCCATCGTGGTGGCCTCATCCACCACAGCGACCGCGGCAGCCAATATGTGTCCATCAAGTACACCGAGCGCCTTACCGAGGCCGGGATCGAGCCGTCGGTCGGCAGCGTCGGCGACAGCTACGACAACGCCTTGGCTGAGACGATCAACGGGCTTTACAAGGCCGAGGTGTTCCACCGGCGTGGCCCGTGGCGGTCCTTCGAGGCCGTCGAGTACGCCACACTCGAATGGGTGGACTGGTTCAACAACCAAAGGCTGCTCGAGCCTATCGGGAACATCCCGCCCGCCGAAGCCGAGGAGCGCTACTACGCCATGCTGGACGATGTCCCCATGGCCGCATAATTTAAACCAAATAGCCTCCGGCAGTCCCGGGGGGGGCAATATTCGGTCCGGCCGAGTCCCTTTCTCGGAATAAGCCAGCTGCTCTCAAGGAATGGGAGACGGACGGTCATCATGAACGCTGTTCGGACGCGCAAGCTGGTGAGAATCACAGCTGGCGGCGCCAATCCTGGATGTGACGGGGGCGCGTCTACGGTGTGCCCATCGACATCCATCCCGGCACTGCTTTTTCGGCGACCAAGCTCACGAAGGCGCGCTTTCTCGTTGGCAGATAATTGCCGATAGCGATGAGGGAATCGACATCCTCGCCAAATATCGGCGCACCGAAGGACAGCGCGACCAGTTTGGCCGGCATGGCGCAAGTGGCTGTACACGTCGATTTCGCTAACCTGGCAACATCATCGTGAGCTCCACGTTAGAAAGGTCTCCGGCTTGACGCCGTTCGTCCGTGCCTTCTCGATCAGCGGCTTGAGGGTGTTTTTGGCGAATTCTTCCATTGTCGTGCGCAGCGCAGGGCGATCATCCTGAAACGCAACACGCCCATCGTTGAGAGCCGCCAGGGTGTTGTTATCATAGACCCAGCGCTCCAGGGTTCCGAACCTCTCGCGATATACCATCTCGACCTCGCGATCGCTTCTGTCGACGAAGCGATAGTCCACCTCTCTGCCAAGTACCCGTCCGATGATCGCGGCGATCTCGGTCATGGTGTAGTCGATGCCCAGTTGCCTCACGGATCGGTGCTGGTCGGCTGGCGAGTCGAACTCTTTTGCCGCGAGGTCCGCGATGTCCTGAATGGCAACCCAAGGCGTTTTGACGTTGGGGTCTAGCGACCAGCCGATTCTGTCGTACTGCGCGATCGAGTCGATCCACCCGAACAGATTCTCCATGAACCAGCCCCCCTGCAGGTGCACCAGATTGATGTCGCGCAGTCGGTTGAGGATCTGATCGAGGATATGGAAGGGCTGGAAATGGCCGGTGTTTCCGCTGACATCGGATCCCATTCCGGTCAGGCTCACGGCAAATTTCACCGGGGAATCCCGGAGTGCGTCGAAAAACCGAAGCGCCACCGCAGGGTAATGCCCGTGAAGGTCCTCCGCCTCCCAAATAGTCTTGACCATCAGGAACGCAGCGTCGGCATCTTCGAAGAACCTGTCCAGTTCTCCGGCGCCTGTGTCGAAACTGCCAATGAACGGTTCCGCTCCTTTCGCGACAAGCGCATCGAGGGCAGGCCCTCCTCTCGAAAGAGCTTTGATGGAATGGCCTTTGGCCAAGAGGTTCTCGGTAAGCTTGGCGCCGATCCTGCCGGTCGCGCCAACCACGGCGACACGCATGTTCATCTCCTGAAGTTGCTGAACCAGGATTCTAGAGGATTGCCCCATGAGTAAAATTGGAGATAATGCCATATGATCTCGAAATCGGGCCAACCTTCGAGCGAACCACCGCCGTGCAGTACGGCCATCGATCTGAGCCTCTCGCATGCGCCGGCGATGGCAATCAGGATGGACTTTGCCGATTACGAAGCCGAGGGGATTCAGCACCAGCATCGGCAGGGTCAACTGATCCTGGCGCTGCATGGCGCGGTTACCTGCAGAGCGGAAAATGGGGTCTGGATCGTTCCGCCGGACTGCGGATTTTGGATACCCGGCGGCGTTCCTCACAGCAATCGGGTCACCTCCAATGCTCGTCTGACATATCTGTTCGTCGAGCCCGGCGCGGCCATGCTTCCGGCGGAGTGCTGTACGCTCTCGATATCGCCGATGCTTCGGGAGATGATACTTCGGGTGGCGGAGCTGTCGGAAAATGATGCGCGTGACGCGCATGTCGATCGGCTCATGCGGGTCATGCTCGATGAGCTGGCGCTGATGCGGCGAGGTGGGCTGGAGCTACCCATATCCGACCATCCAAAGATCGCCTCGATCGCCGCGGCTCTTTTGGCGGATCCGAGCGACCGCCGAACCCTCGGCCAATGGGCCGAGCATGTCGCCGTCAGTGAGCGATCGTTGAAGAGGCTCATGATCCAGGAGACAGGATTGAGCTTCGGCCGTTGGCGGCGTCAGCTCCATCTGGTCATCGCGCTGCGGGAACTGGCCGGCGGTGCGACGGTCCAGCAGGTGGCGGGCGACTTGGGGTATGAATCCCCGACGGCCTTCATCGTCATGTTCAAGAAGGCTCTCGGGACCACGCCATCGCGTTACTTCGCCGATCGTGCATTGAGCGCGGAACAGGCGTGAGACACTGCCAGTTCAAACATCCAGCATCGAAAAGATATTCGGGATCACCCTTGCCACCGTGACAAGCATCGGGCTTCGCTGCGATGACAACGAAGCCCGATCACTTGCGCGCAGGTGCAGCGACGATGCTACATCCTGAAGCGGGCGGTCACGCCATATGAGGCGGGCATTCCGGCGAAGCTCGTGACGAAATCCGCTACTTTCTTCGTGCCCGTCGTATAATATCGATCGGTGACGTTGCGTCCCCACAGTTCGACAGACCAAAGCCGGTCGGCTGCTTCGATCCCGACCCGCAGATCCAGCAAGATATAGCCGGGAACATGATAGGTCGCCTCGTTGAGCGCCGCGGCCGCCGTGCGGGCCAGCAACGCATTGAACGTGCTCGTCCGACCGGTCACGCTGGCGCCGCCATAGCCATTCAGCCGCTCGTTGAGGGCAAAGTGATAATCGACGCTGGCCGTGCCCTGCCACTTCGGTGTCAGCGGGAACGCCTCGCCGACGAAGTTGCCGGCATCTCCGAACGGCCCGGTCGGTTGAACCGGATTCCTCTGAACCCTGGTGGAGACATAGGTGCCGTTCAGTGCGAAGCTCAGTCCCGAAAAGGGGCCCGCAGAGAGAGAGGCTTCCGCGCCAGCCACGCGGCTTTTCGGGATGGACACCAGCGCGGGCAGGACGCCGAAGATCAAGTCCTTCTTCGCGCCCAGGAGTTGCTTGTCGCCGTAATCATAATAGAAGGCGGCGCCGGTGATGTCGATCTTGCGGGCGAGCCTGAGCTTCGCGCCCAGCTCATAAGCAAGCACGGATTCCTGGCCGATCGGATCCTTCTGCGTTGCGAATACGCCGAAGATGGTCGGAAAGCTGCCTGACTTATATCCCTTCGTCACATTGGCATAAACCAGCATGGTGCTGCTCGGCTTCCAGTTCAGGCTCGCCCTGTAGGATACATTGTCCTGATCGAGTGAATTGTTGATGATCTGGAGCCCCTGGCCCGAGCTGGATATGGCAACACACCCGCCCGGAGCGATGTTCGTCCGCAAGGCGTTATTGGCCGCCGCCGCCAGGTCGCCTGCGCCGGTATCGCTGACACAGCCGATATAGCGCCTGTCTTCCTTCGTATATCGCATCGAACCCTGAAGCGTCAGCTGATCGGTGAGCTTGAAATCCACGCTGCCGAACACGCCGCGTGATTTGATACGCTGATCGTTCGTATCGATATAGCCGTTTATGAGCCGGCCTGCGAGGATCGCGCTCGACGTGATCAGTGGCGAGGCGTACTGGATCTCGTGGACATGATCGCGCTTATAAGTACCTCCCAGCATCCACTTGATACGGCTGCCGACATCGCCGCTGATCCTGAGCTCTTGTGAAAATGTTGAGATGTCGCCGACATCCAGGGAAAAGGCATTGGCAAAATTCGTTCCGCCATAGTTGATCGGAATGCTTTGGTGATATTTGACGTAAGATGTCAGTGATGCCAGATGTATATTTTCCGTCAGATCGAACTCAAAATCTCCCGCGAAGGAATACATCCAGTTATCAAGACGATAGTTGAAATCAAGCGGCCAGGCAGCTAGGCGGGCATCATGCGGCGCCGCCGGGAAGGTGGCGACGGGGAAGGGTACGACGCGTGCCGTCGGGCCGGTCCTTGCGGGGGTATATTTTACGAATTGGGGCTGCTGCGCGTCCGATCGATCCCGCCAGCCATTGGCAGTCAGCAGAAGGCTCACCCTGTCCGATGGCGTCCAGAACGCTGAAATGCGACCGTTCAGGAAGCGCTTGTCGCCCAGTCGTTCGTTGTTGAGATAGCCTTTCTGCCAATCGCTCCGATTTTCCGTCCGCGCAGCGACCCTGAAAGCCAGCATGTCGCTGACCGGGCCGCTGATATATGCTTCGCCATCGGCCTGGCCGAAGCGGCCATAGGTAAAATCGGCGCCCGCCTTCAATGTCTGCGTCGGTTTGGCCGCGATGAAATTGATCGCGCCGCCGGTCGAATTCTGCCCGAACAATGTCCCCTGCGGACCCTTCAGCACCTCGACGCGCTCCAGGTCGAGCACCGAGCCGCGCGACATCGGCGAAAAGGACAGCGGCTGCTGATCCATGTAGATCGACACGGCGGGAGATACGCCCAACGTGCTGTCGTTGAAGCCGATACCGCGGATGAAATAGACCGGATTGCCGAAAGCTGTGTTCACCGTTGTGAAGCCGGGAACGATTTTGACGAGGTCCGCTGCGCCCGTGATGCCCGCCGTCCTCAGCTGCTCGCCGGTGGCGGCGTTGATGGACAGGGGCACTTCGCTGAGCCGGTCGGAGCGTTTTTGCGCGGTGACGATGATGTCCGAGATACCGTCGGACGCCGAGCTCGGAGCAACGTCGGGCGTGGCCGCCGGACCTTCGGAGGGTGGCGCCGCAGCGATGGCCGCGCTCGCCAGCGTCGGCAGCGATATGGCGGACAATAGCATGGTTGAAAACCTCGACATCCGTTTACTCCCCTCTTATGGGCAATGTTTACCATGCCCTTAAAATAATTGTTGCGATGATAAGGTAATCCAGAATTATTAGAGGATGGCTGTCCCGATTTATATTCGGGACCTATATTTGGAGCGTCGTCGGACGAGCATCATGATTTGTCCCATGACATCGCGATATCATGCGGCGCTCGAGTAGCTTCTCTAAAACGACTCGGTGCGCGGGAGCATGTGCGGATCGCCATCGGAACATCCTCATGTTGCGCATTTCGTGGCTGAATACCCATTCGATGCACTTGATTTGTCCATGGAGTATTAATTTCTGACTTTAAAGTCAATAGGCGGTTTTAATGTCGTGACACTGGGCATCGTCCGAAATGGCTATGCCGAGCGCCGCCTCTTGTGGAACTCGCGCGCAAGGCACTAGTGTCAGCACGTGAGATAGGTTCTGCGGGCTCTCAGAATATTGACCTAAAAGTCATGATATTAATCTCAAAATAGAATTAATTGACGGTTTTGAGCTGTCGGGCTAGATCGATAGCCCTCGGCACAATTCCGGAAGTCGCATCCGGAGCAAGAGCGGGCCCCCAGCCTTGGTGAAGGCGGGCGCTCGCTATGTGGCGTGCACCAGGGCATCGGTTTGCGATTCCGCACGGCTTTGCGACGAACGGGCGGGGGGCGCGTTCGGCTTGGTCTCACGGCTTATAGGAGAGGGGGGGGCAATGACCCGCTGGCACAATATCGAAGCCCTGAAGGGAAGCGCTCGGGCTGTCCTCCCGCGCCCTATATTCGACTATCTGGATGGCGGTGCCGAAGACGAACTGGCGCTGCGTCGGTCGAGTTCCGCCTTCGACCGGTACGATTTGTTGCCCCGGATGCTGGTAGACGTATCGCGTACCAGCACGGAAACCGAAATCTTCGGACACAGCATACCGTTTCCGCTGATGCTCGCACCGACGGGGTTGACGCGGCTCTTTCACAAGGATGCGGAGCTCGCGGTGGCCCAGGCGGCGTCCGCTGCCGGAATACCCTATTGCCTGTCCACCCTCGGCACCACGACGATCGAGGAATTCGGGCGTGCGCTTTCTGCGCCGAAATTATTTCAGATCTATATCTTCAAAGATCGAGGGCTGACCGAGGAGTTCGTCGAGCGTGCGCGCGCCGAAGGTTACGATGGTCTGGTTCTGACGGTCGATACGCTCGTGGCCGGCAAGAGGGAGCGTGACATCGTCAATGGCCTTTCCCTTCCGCCCCGGCTGACTCCCCGAGGATTTTGGGGATTTGCCATGCGGCCCGGCTGGTCCATTCCCGCGCTGTTGGGGCGGAAGTTCGACTTCGTCAACGTGGCTCATCGCGTTGCGGCACTGTCCGGCGACCCCATTTCGCTTCAGGATTATGTCAGCGGCCAGTTCGATCGCTCGCTGACCTGGAAGGACGTGGAGTGGTTGGCAGCCCGTTGGGGTGGTCCATTGGCTGTAAAGGGCATTTTGCGCCCGGATGACGCAAAACGGGCGGCCGATGCAGGCGCTGACACGGTCATGGTATCCAATCATGGAGGGCGGCAGCTGGAGTCCGCCGCTGCGCCACTCGATCAGATCGCTCCTATCGCCGATACTCTGGACGGACGCATAAAGATCATATGCGATGGCGGCATTCGGCGAGGTTCGCATATCTTCAAGGCGCTGGCTTTAGGTGCCGACGCCTGTTCGATCGGCCGACCATATCTGTACGGTCTCGCTGCGGGAGGCAGTCGCGGCGTGGAGCGCGCGATCACTCTGCTGCGAGAGGAATTCGAGCAGTGCATGATCCTGGGCGGTGCGAGCAGTCTGGGCGAGTTGCGCCGCGAGATGATCAGGCCGTCTGCAGCCCCTTGGTAGAAGCGGGCCTGGCCTTCCCATGGCCGGGCCAGCGCATCTGGCGGTCGCGCGGTCGCAGCCGCACGGGTTCGGCCACCAGGCGTTGGATTCGATCAGCTAGGCATCGGCGCCGGCATTTCGTGCCTTGCGTTTCGATGGTAGCGCCACCGTTTTTCGGGGGGGGAGGGCCTTCTTTCCGAGGGGCGCGGGCTTTTCAACCCGATTGGTCGCGACAGTGCCTCGGCTGAGAAGTCCCAAAGGGGCCGCCTGCATCGGATAGGCCGGAACAGGCGGGTAGGGTGCCAGCTTTTCCGGGCGCGTTGCGAGCGAGTGCGTCAGCAGGTCCAGCATCTGGTCCGCGATATCTTCGATGCTCACGCGACCATCGGGCGAATACCAGGACGAGATGCCGTTGATCGCGCTCATGATGGCATAAACCGTGATTTTGGGATCACCGGCGCGGAGGCTCCCATCTTCGACACCTTCCTTCAAGAGGCCGACAAGCGTAGCCTCCATCGCATCGCGTCTCGCCACCACGACGGCGCGATCCTCCGCGCGAAGCGCATTCACATCGAAGGTGAGGCCCCCGACGCCAGCCTGCCCGTACATCCATATGATGAAGCATCTCAGGAGGAGACGGAGCCTGTCGATGCTCAGGCCCCCAGCTTCGCTGGCGAACTGCGCAGCATATTCGCCAAGATCGAGTGAGATCTTGTGGCATTCAAACAGGATTTCCTGCTTGTCCTTGACGTAGTTGTAGAGCGTCCCCTTCGAGATGCCCAGTACCTTGGCGACAGCATCAAGTGAGGTATTGTGGAAGCCCTGCCGCGATATGATCCGCGCTGCCTCACGGATCACCGCATAGCGCTTGTACGCCTGAATTTCTTCATTTGTCTGAAAGCCGTTTTCCCAGCGAGGCATGGGCTACCTTTTGATTGCAGAATATGCTGATTGTCGGGGTAAATATATGATACTTCCACGTCAATAGCATAGCCTGCCCGGCCGTTTTCAATCCAGGCCATATTGGCAAAATATTCCGGGCATCCTGCGGATCGGTGAGGCCTGGCTGGCCTGCGGTAGCACCGGTCTGCCTTCGCCGGCTCGCCGACGCAATATAGGCCCCCGGCATCCACATCTGCGCGAATCTGGTCACCGATCGGGAGATGTCAGACACGTTGCCGAGGTGGTTTCGATGCCCGGATCGGTGCGGGCAGGGGTCAAGCACACGAAGGCCCCTGCGTCGCCAGATCTGCTCGTTTAGGATATTGACTTCATAGTCAGATAATAATATTCATAGGTCAATATAACGGTGGCGGGACTGCTATCATGTGCCCGTTGTCCGTCAGGCTCGGGCGCAAATCGGCAATCTCGAATATTGCCAGATTGCACAGCGCTTAATGTGACGCAGGGGAGGGAAATGGATCTGCAGCTACTGGGAAAAACGGCGGTCGTTAACGGTGCGAGCCAGGGTATCGGTTTTGCGATCGCACGTCGTCTCGCCGCAGAGGGGGCCGATCTCCTCATCAGCGCGCGAAAGGAAGCCGCGCTGATCAGTGCGGCTGAACAGATCAGCATGGAAACCGGCCGCAAGGTTCGAGCGGTGGTCGGGGATCTCCGCATGGCCGATGGCTGCGACACTATCCTGGCGGCCGTGCATGAGTGTGGTGGAGCCGACATCCTCGTGAACAACGGCGGGGCGCCCCCACTTGGAGCGGCGCTCGATTTCGACGATTTGCGCTGGAGCCGCGCCTTCGAGCAGAACCTCCTAAGCGTGGTTCGAATGATAAGAGGCGTTGTTCCAGCGATGGCCGCGCGCGGCGGTGGAAGCATCGTGAATATAACCGCGCTGTGTACACTCCAGCCGATGCCCAATTTTGGACTGTCGGTCTCTACCTGGGCCGGGGTGCTTGGCATCGCCAAGACATTGTCTCTGGAACTCGGGCCCAAGAATATTCGGGTAAATACTCTGTGCCCCGGTCTGATCGACACCGCCCGTGCTGATCTTGTTGACGGGCCGGTCAGCAGCGGGCCCGGCAACAGCGAATTGCAAGAGGCTCTCAAATCAATTCCGCTCGGGCGAAAAGGCGACCCTGCGGAGATCGCCGCCGTGGCTACGTTCTTGGCATCGCCGCTCGCCTCCTATGTTACGGGAACGACGCTGGCCGTCGACGGAGGTATAAGTAAGAACCTCATATAGGTTTGCCTTGGCTTTATTGCCCGCGGCTCACTCGCAGCCAAATGATCTGATTGAGAGGAACAATTGCAATGGACGGCGAAAAGTTCACATCGGTGGGTCTTCGCACATTGATCACCCCAGAGGGCGAACTGCTTCTCACCTTGGAAGAGGAGTCTATTGGAGACATCTCGCCCGACGAGGTCGTCATCCGGGTTGAGGCCAGCTCAATGAATCCGACGGACATCGGCCTCCTTCTGGGACCAGCGGACTTGGCAGAGATGGCGGCTATCTCGCACAATGGGCGTCCGGGCTTGCGCGCGCCGATCCCTCCCGAGCACATGAGTTCGCTGGAGTTGAGATCGAGAATCGGCAAGTCGTTGCCCGTCGGAACTGAGGGAGCCGGTACGGTTGTTGGAGCGGGGGAAAATGCCGTCGATTTGATCGGAAAGACCGTCAGCACCATGAGCGGGGGAATGTATGCCGGCTTTCGGCGTGTGAACGCTGGTGCATGCACCGTTCTTCCAACCGGCACGAGCGCCAAAGACGGCGCCTCGATGTATGTGAACCCGTTGACCGCTCTGTCCATGATCGAAACCATGCGCCGCGAGGGGCACGAAGCTCTTGTTCACACGGCGGCGGCTTCAAATTTGGGCCAGATGCTGAATCGCATCTGCATCAACGATGGTATCCCGCTCGTAAATGTCGTCCGTTCCGAGGAGCAGATCAAAACCTTGCGGTCGATCGGCGCCAAATATATCGTTAATTCGAGTGCCCAAACATTCTTTCAGGATCTGAAGGCGGCCATCACCGCGACGGGGGCGACATTGGCATTTGACGCCGTTGCCGGAGGATCGATGGCGGATACCATTCTTCGCGCAATGGAAGACGCCCTTGGCGCAAGCCAGACTGCATTTAGCCGCTACGGAACAGCGATTCTGAAGCAAGTCTATATTTATGGCTCGCTCAATCCTGAACCAACAGTTCTGACGCGAACCTATGGATCTTCTTGGATGGTCGGCAGATATTTGGTGTTGAACGCCCTGCAAAAATTCGGAGAGGAAACGACACTTTCGTTAAAGAATAGGATCGTTCGAGAATTATCCACAACCTTTGCCAGCAGTTACAAAGGAACACTTTCTCTCAACGACGTCGTTAATCCTGATTTTGCAAAAGAATATACGAAGAAGTCAACCGGCAGCAAATTCCTGGTGCATCCGTCGCTTTGACTGCAGTCCTCGGGCCATGCCCCGCCTTGACTTCATCTCGGTTGATGACCGGGTGAGCGAATTGAGGCGCAGAGATCGAGCCCGGCCGAGGAGGACGGCTTCGACGCCGGCGGGCCCGCGCTTCGCTTGGAATCCAGCTCTCGCGGTATCGCTTAAGCGGCGGGAACTCAAAGGAGAGGTTACTGATGGCGATCACTCGTAACGATACAATCCTCACGCCGGAAATGATCGAGAAGTATACCGCTGCCGGCTATTGGACCGAGAGAACGCTGGCCGATGTGTTCGATCAAAATGCCAAGGAGATTCCAGACAAGATCGCCTACAGCGACGGCCGTTCACAAGTGACATGGAGCGACCTGTGGCGGATCAGCGGCGAAGTCGCCTCCGGGCTTTCGCGTCGCGGGGTTCGGGCGGGAGATGTGGTCGCCGTGCAGCTTCCGAACCGGGTCGAGTTCGTATTCATGCTGGCCGCGGTCGTTCGCCTGGGTGCCGTCTTCTGCCAGTATCCCCCGGACTATCGCGCGGGCGAGGTCGAGTTCATCCTCCGTTTCTCGGAAGCGCACACGCTCGTGGTGCCGGATCGGTTCCGGGATTTCGACTTTCCCGAGATGATCGATGGTCTTCGGGATCGCCTTCCTCAGTTGGTGAACACGGTCGTCGTTCCGTTGGGCGCGGCGCCGGCGAAGCCTGTTGGAGACGGTTGGGTTACGCTCGACCAGCTCCGAGAAGAGCGCGACGCAGCGGACCCCGAACCCAACCATCCCAGAGATGCTAACGAGGTCATGCGGATAGCGTTCACCTCCGGCACCACTGGTGAGCCCAAGGCGGTGATGCATACGACAAACACGACGTTGTTTTGTCTCGAGCACGCAGCGGAGTTGCTCAAGATCGACCGCGATGCCAATGTTTTGGTGTTGATGCCCGTCGGTCTGAATATGGGGTTTGCTACGGTGGTTTGCGCCGCTCTCGCCGGCGCGCGCGCCATCTTCATGGAGAGATTCAATCCCACTATCACCTTGGACCTGATTGAAAAATACAAGATCACGACATTTACGACCCCGCCTACCGCCCTCGTCGCAATCCTTAACGAGAAAAGCCTCAACGATAGAGATCTTTCCAGTTTGCGCCTGGTACACACCGGAGGACAATCCACACTGGTGAAAGTGCTCAAGGAGGCGAATGAGCGGCTGGGCTGCCCGGTTATCGATATTTACGGGATGCTCGAGGTAGGTTTGACCTCGAGCACGGACGGGGCGGAACCCTATCAGGAGTGGGTCGGTACGGTCGGCCGGCCTTACCCCTTTATGGAAGTCCGGATTCTTGGCCCGGACGATCGCGACGTGCCGGTCGGAACAGAGGGCGAGATCGTGAAATCCGGTCCCACCATCATGGTCGGTTATTACCGGAATCCTGCCAAGAACGTCGAAAGCTGGACCTCGGACGGTTGGTTCCGATCCGGAGACCGCGGCTATATCGATCATGCAGGCAGGCTTACCATCTCGGGTCGATCCAAGGATATGATAATTCATGGCGGGGCGAACATATGGCCGCGCGAACTCGAAGAAATACTGATCAAGCATCCGAAGGTCGCCGACGTCGCGATGATAGGCATTCCCGACGATTATTACGGCGAGAATGTCTGTGCTTGCATCATAACGAAGGATGGCGCCGATATCAGCTTGCAGGACGCCATCGATTTTATGAAGTCTGAGGTGGCAAAGTATAAACTTCCCCAACATCTCGAGATTTTCTCGGCTTTTCCGATCGGCCCTACCGGCAAGGTTGTCAAACGAGAGTTGGCCGTCGAGGTGGAGCGTCGCCGCACAGCGGCAGCGAAGGGCGAAGAAGCGCCGGTCTGATCAGCCCGGGCCGCGGCTCTCGTCGCCATCCGAGGATCGTGCTTCAGACGGTGCGCCTCCCCGAATTCGCCGGGACGGGATCAGAGATCATCCGGCGGTAGATATATGAAAGGACGGCCCATGGGCACCAATCCTCCGCGCGTTTTTGACTTTCACTCCCACTGGGGCACCGAGCAGGGTTGGAAAGGAAGCCCGTTCGACAATCCGGAAGCTCGAGAGGGCACGCGCAGTTACTTCAAGTGGGACATGAAGTTTGTCAGCGAGGAAGAGCAGGCAGCTCAGTTCCGGCAGGCCAATGCCAAAGTGATGCTGGATTTTGCCTATACCTACAAGATGGATGTCGGCGCGGTGCGAGATCAACACGATTACGCATTCGACTATGCTCGCAAATATCCCGATGTGGTTCTCGGCAACTGGATCACCATCGATCCGACACAGCCGGGACATGTGAAGGAACTGGAACGTTGTCTGAGCGAGGGGCCTGGCCTGATCGGTATGGGACTTCATCCATTCTCCAGAGCCGGGCTTCCGGACAGCCCGGCGTGGGAGAATTGCATCAATTTGTGCATCGAAGCCAACCGACCGGTGTTGATGCTTACAGGCATGTCGGCCTCGGGCGTCGGCGTGCGGGGCGGCGGGGGTCTCCTGCTTGAGGATTGCCATCCCCGCCACGTTGATCGCATCGCCGCCCGATACCCTGCTCTGAACGTGATTGCTGCTCGAGTGGCTTGGCCTTGGCAATCCGAGATGATCGCGATCGCCTTGCACAAGGCCAATGTCTGGATGGAGCTTCACGGCTGGTCGCCCCGCTACTACTCGGAGGAACTCAAGCGTGAGATCGGCAAGCGGCTGCGCAAGAAGACATTCTTTGCGGTCGATTATCCCATGCTCAGCCATGAGCGGCTCGTAAATGAGTGGCGCGAACTGGGCTTATCCTCGGACGTCCTGGACGATGTATTTTCCGGGAATGCTGAAGCGTTTCTTGCGTCGCTCGGGGTCAACTGATGCCCGGCCGTAGGTCACGCGACTTTATCCCGCATCGTGGGAAACTCTGGCAAGGCGAGATTGCACTGGCCCTGCTGTCTTGCATAGGGACTTTCCCATGAACGGAAAACTCGACCTTGTGGCGCGGATGCTGCGCGATGCGTATCGGGGCCCTCCAATCGCACCCTTGCGGGATTTCCTCGAACCGCTTGATGCCGAAGGCGCTTACGCCGTGCAGGCCATCAACACCCGGCACTGGGAAGCCTTGGGGCGTAAGCTGGTCGGCCGCAAGATCGGCCTGACCGCGGATTCGGTCCGCCGGCAGCTCGGTGTCGACCAACCCGATTTCGGTGCGCTGTTTGCAGACATGGAAATTCCTGACGGAGGCGTTCTCGATCCGGCGCGGGTCATTCACCCCAAAGCCGAGGCGGAAATCGCCTTTACGATAGGCCGCGATCTTGCGGATCCCGACGCATCGCTGGAGACGGTGATCGCCGCGATCGACAAGGCGGTTCCTTCCATCGAGATCGTCGATAGCCGCATCGCGGATTGGCAGATCACCTTCGCTGATACCGTCGCGGACAACGGCTCCTCGGCCTTTTTCGTGCTTGGAACTGCCCCCCTTCCGCATAAAGAACTCGATCTCTACAGCTGCGGCATGGTGACGGAAGTCAACGGAGCCGTCGCATCGGTGGGATCTGGCGCAGCGTGCCTCGGCCACCCCTATAATTCGGTGCATTGGATTGCCCGGATGCTGGCGAAGCTTGGCGAACCGCTGCGGGCGGGCGACATCCTGCTGTCGGGCGCGCTTGGGCCAATGGTCACGGTTGTGCCCGGAGACCATGTGCGGATCCACATCGGTGGCATCGGCAGCTGCGCTTTCACTTATGGAGCCAAATCCTGACCGGCAAAATATGGTGAGGAAGCGAGATATGAAACGACCCAGGAGGGCACCCAGGGCTTGAAGAGGTGCGCCGACCACAACGAGATCGGTATCGATTTCGACGCTGTATCGGCTTATGCTTGCAGGGTGAACAAGGAAACATCACGCGCCGGCGGCAAGCGGACCGTCGGTGTTGTTCTTGCTCTGGGAGGCGGCTGTAGATTGACCCGGCAGGCTATGGCATGGATCTGAGGCAACTCCGCTACTTCGTCGCGGTCGCCGAGTTGCGCAGCTTCACGGATGCCGCCAGTCGGCTGAATATCGTTCAGTCGGCCCTCAGTCGGCAAATCTCCAGATTGCAGGAAGATCTGGGTGTGGCGCTGTTCGCCCGGGATGGTCGGCGTGTCCGTTTGACAAGAGCTGGAACGCGGTTGCTGGACGCTGCAACTCAACTTCTTCTCGATGCCGAGGCGCTCCGTTCGCTTGTTCGAGATGCCGCCGACGAGGTTGTCGGAACGGTCAACTTTGGCGCGCATCCGTCCGACGGAAATATCCTCTTCCCGCTATTGTTCAAAAAAGCGCGCGAGCTTTATCCGGCTGTGCACATTGATCCTGTGCAGTCCATGACGTCTGAACTGCAGGAACTCTTGGTGAAGGGGCGTCTCGACCTGGCGATCGTCACCTTCCCCGACCCCATAGCCGGGATAGATGTTCAGCCGCTCGCGCGTGAAAAATTCTACCTCCTGGCGCCAGCCGCCATGCATCCGTTACCGTCCGGAGCATGCACGATGCGGCAAGCGCTCGGCGTCCCGCTCATCCTGTCTCGTCTTCCTCACCGGGAGCGCTCTAACATCGAGGCTTTGGCAAAGAAGAGTCGCATCTCACTGGATGTTAGGGTGGAGGCGGACACGCTTCCCCTGATGAAATCCCTTGCGATGCTGGGCTACGGATCGCTGCTCCTACCAGAAACCGCGGTGCTGGAAGAAAGGAGCAACCCGGCCTGGCATGCGACACTCCTCAGCGATCTTACGCTTACCCGCTATATCGCCCGCCGCGTCACACCCGCTCCAAGCAACGCCATCACCTGCGTCTACGAGATCCTCATGGAGGAAATCGAGAATCTCAAAAAGGCCGGGGTGATGTTTTGATGCTGCGCCTCGTTCATCGCTATCCAGCAGACCGGCACTGTTTCATCTTGAGATGAGATGAGTCCGTTGCCGGGCAGGCGCTCGATAAAGCCAAGCTCGGCCGATACATCCGGGAGCACGCCAAACGCCGCGCTGCCATGCCGCGGCTTGAAGGGCCAGGAGAGATGCATGTTCCCACAGAAGGAGGCGATCAGCTGGAATATCGATCAGGTCGGATATGCCGATCTCGACGGAAAAGCTGGCTTCAAGATGGCGATCCACCGGGTCGGGGAACGTTGGTATCTCTATTCCGCTCTGCTCTGGGAGCCAGGCTTCGTGATCCTGGATATCACGGATCCCCATAAGCATCGCTATATCAAGCATGTTCCGGGTCCGGCGGACACCATGACGTTCCAGATCCAGATCGCGGACGGCAAGATGATCACGGCGATGGAGGCGATCCCAAATTTTCTCGGCGGGCACGAGGGGCCGTGGGAGCATGAGGGCTTTGCGATCTGGGATTTGGAAGATCCCGAAAATCCTCAGCAGCTGGGCGTTTTCAAGACAGGCGGATCAGGAACGCACCGCAATTACTATGACGGTGGACAGTATGTCTACGCGACCGGTCTGCCGGAAGGCTTCGATGGTCATATCCTGCAGATCGTCGACATCTCCGATCCCGCAAATCCCACGGAAATCTCGCGTTGGTGGCGCGAAGGGCAGTGGCTGGCCGGCGGGGAAGGGGGCGTTTCGGCGGGAACGCTTCTCCATGGCGGCGCTTATGTGAAGGGTGATCGCGCCTATTTGCCCTATAGTGCCGGCGGCTTTGTCATTCTGGATATATCCGACAAGAGAGCGCCGAAGCTGGTAAGCGATCTGCCCTTCTCGCCGCCGTTCGAGCATTACATTGCTGTGCATACGGCTCTTCCGTTGCAAAACCGGCCCTTGGTGATCGTCAATTCTGAAGCGATTTTGGAGAATGGAGCCGGATCACTCGGCTATGCCGGCATAGTCGATGTGAGCGAAGAGGAAAAACCCCGCCTGATTTCGCTATTCCCTCTGCCGGAGCCTCCCCCTGGCGCTCCCTATAAGAACTTCGTTGAGCGCGGCGCCCGGTTCGGGCCGCACAACCAGCACCAATGGCAGTATCAGGATGTTCTCCTGAACGATGAAAGCATCTGCTTCCTGACATATTTCAATGCAGGCCTGCGGGTATATGATATCTCTGATGAGCGTCTGCCCAAGGAAATTGCCTATTTCCTTCCGCCCGATCCCACAGACCGGCGTGGTCCCTGGCCGACGACGGGTTTAATCGCCCAAACTGAAGACGTGCTGGTGGATTCGCGCGGATATATATTCATCAGCGACAAGAATCAGGGTCTGTACATACTTCGCCTGTCTGAAACGCGTACTCCGCGTCCGGCCTGATCGGCGTGAATAATCTCAATATAAGATAGATTGCATCGCATCTCGCGTCTCGATGAGATGGCGAGACTCCGGTAGAGTCGAGTTGGAACAAAAAAAACCGCCTCTAAAAACTGCAGGGGTTGGAAGCAAATTATTTGAGGGGAGGGAATATGCAATCCCGTTTTTACGCATCAGCTGCCACGCTTGTCGTGTCTTTCGTCCTGTCTGGCGTCGCCTTTGCCCAGACATTGAGCGGGCCAGCATCGTCTACTGAAGCCGACGGCGCGCAGTTGGAAGATATCGTGGTCACGGCCCAGCGTCGTTCCGAGCGCCTTCAGGATGTCCCTGTGGCTGTTACATCCTTGTCCTCGGCCGCTCTTTCCCGGCAGGGGGTGACCAGCTCCATGGAGCTGTCACAAGCGGCCCCCAGCCTCATCATGAACAGCAACGTCTCTGTCGCGAGCCCCTATATTCGCGGTATCGGCTCCGATTTCTTCGACCCGACATCCGAGTCCCCGGTGGCGATCTATGTGGACGACGTCTATATGGCGGCCCCGCAGGCCAACATCTTTTCGCTGGCGGGCACCAAGCAGATCGACGTGCTCAGCGGCCCGCAGGGAACCCTGTTCGGCCGTAACGCTACGGGCGGTGTCATCCAGATCCAGACGTTCGATCCGACGCAGGATCCGCATCTGGACGTATCCGGATCCTACGGAAATTACGACTATGTCAATGCGTCCTTCTATGGATCCGTCGGCGTTGCGGAAAATGTGGCTACCAGCGTGTCCGCCCAATATGAGAATCAGGGCAAAGGATATGGCAAAAATCTGTTTGATGGTTCCGAGATAAATAAATACCAAATCAACAATATTTCGATCAGAAACAAGTGGATGATCGAACTTCCCACAGAAACCGTTCTACGGATTTCAGGGGATTATTCGCGGAGCGGAAACACGGTTTCCTATCATAGAGCGCCGGGGTCTTTCTCGGATCTTCCGGGCGCAATTCCGCCGACGGGATATATCAGTCGCTATGATGCGAACATCAATTTCCCAGATACTATGCGTGTTAAATCCGGTGGCCTTTCTCTGAAGGTCGACCAGGATCTCGGTGCGGTGAGCCTGACGAGCATCACCGCCTACCGGAAATCCAGCGATTATTACACGCTCGATGAAGATCAATCGACCGAATCTAATATCGCAAATGGCGCATACGAGCTCGCATGGACTGCGAAATATCAGGGATTTTCTCAGGAGGTAAGGTTAAAAGGTCGAGACAATCCTGTATTTAACTGGATGGTCGGTGGTTTCTATTATAGTGCGAAGGGATCGTATCACGATTTCATCTTTACCGGGATCAACTTTATAGATTTCGATCAGCAAAAGACCAAATCAATTGCGGGATTCGCACAGGCTACTGTGAAGCTTTTGGAAAATACCAAGTTGACCGGAGGCGTTCGCTACACGAGGGATACGGTGCAGTTCGCATTTCCTGCCGCGGGCTTGTTTCCGTCGAAGAGGGTGTTCAAGGAACCGACGTTCCGGGTTGCGCTGGAGCAGCATTTTTCTCGCGACATCCTGGCATATGTCTCGTTCAACACGGGCTTCAAGAGCGGCGGTTATGCGTTGCTCTCTGCCGATGGCTACGACCCCGAGAAGCTCAAAGCCTATGAAGTCGGCCTGAAGACAGAGTGGTTCAACCGTACGCTCAGGCTTAACATCAACGGCTTCCTGTACCGCTACTCCGATCAGCAGGTGAATGTGAACCGAGGTTCCGGCAACGTGGTCGAGAACGCCGGAGACTCCCATATCAAGGGCTTTGAGGCGACCGTTGATTATGTTCCGACATCGAGATTGAAGTTGAGCGGTGCCGTGACGCTTATGGACGGCCATTATACCGACTATCCCGGCTATGAGTTCCGGAACGCGCGAGGCGACTCCATTGGCATAATAAATGCCAAAGGGTTTCGAACGGTCCGTACGCCGAAGTTTGTTGGCAGCATTTCAGCACAATATACCTTGCCCACGGAGAGCGGCGACTTTGCCGCGAACGTCGGCCTTCAACATAATAGCGGATATAATTTCGTGGTGGATCCTCGTGTCCGCCAGTCGAGCTACACGATTATCAACGCCGGCCTGTCATGGTCGCCGTCAAACGGCCCGTTCACCGTACGGGTGTGGGGCAAGAACCTGACGGATACGGACTATTACTCCATAGCCAATCCGAATCTGTACCCGGTCGGAGACGCATCGGTTTCAGCGCCGCCGCGAACCTATGGGGTTACGGCATCAATCAAATATTGAGAGGAACCAAGGCGCGTAGCCCGAAACTCTCGATGTCAGCCTCCGTCAGGGTTGGAAGCTGACATCGACGGCAAGCAGCGAAAATGAGAGGATGTTACATGGGCGATCGACTCAAGGGAAAGGTGGCGCTCATTACGGGCACCGGAGATGGCATAGCGCGATCCACGGCGCTGCGTTTCGCTGCCGAGGGTGCCCGCATCGTCGGCTGCGATCTCGATCCTGACAAGGCGGCCGAGACGCTGCGGCTTGTGGAGCAAATGGGCGGAGAGATGCTCTCCGTCCATCCGGTCGACCTGGCCGACGAAGCGATGATTGCGCGTCTCATGGAACGCATAGAGGAGCGGTTCGGTGGCCTCGACATCCTCGTCCATTATGCAATGACATCACGCTATGGCTCGCCGGATGCGGTCACCCGGGCCGACATGAACTATTCGCTCGATAATGTGGTGACGATGAGCTTTCTCGTCGCGCAGCAGGCAGCGGCTCTGATGCGAAAGCGCGGCGGAGGTTCGATCGTTCTGACGGGCTCGGTCTCCGGCGCGACCTTCGGGTCCGGCTTCATCGGTAATCTGGGGCATATCTTCCCCTATGCCGTGGCCAAAGGCGCCGTCATCCGAATGGGCATCGCACTGGCCAACCACCTTGGACGCGATCGCATCAGGGTGAATGTCGTTTCACCGGGGACGGTTTACACGCCGGCGGTGGCCGCGCTTTACGGCGATGAAGGGACGGAAGAGCGGAGAATGCTGATCGATCGACAGACGCTGCTGGGCCGCATTTCCTATCCTGACGACATCACCAACGCGGCTCTTTTCCTGGCTTCGGACGAGGCGTCCAACATCACCGGCATAAATCTCTATGTCGACGGTGGCTATGTCGCGTCGGGAAGCGCCGGATCCGCCTTGTTCGATGTTGAGGAACTGCTTGATCGGACCGTCGAACGAGCTCTTGGGGGCCGATAATGGGTTCGGTCTGCCTCAAGATATCATCGTGAAAGATCATGCCATGTCAGTGCGTCAACGTCTGTCGGTCTGCGAACTTTCTCTGCCGGACACCAGTTTTGAACAGGACCTCGATCTCATAAGGGCTTCGGGAGCAACGGGCATCGCCATATCGGAGTTCAAACTTCGCGATGGCGAAGAAGAGCAGCAGATTGCGGCGCTGAAGGAAAGCGGGCTGGCGGCCACCATCTGCATTCCGGCCAACACGTCGCCGCTTCCGCTGCGGCCTGACAGCATTTTCCCCGGGCCAGCCGATCCGGATCTGCGTCTCGAGGCCATGCTCGGAAGCATCCGGCGCATTGCCATGTTCGAACCGGACTGCATCCTGACTGTAACGGGGTCGAACTCGGACTATGATGCGGCAGATGCGCGCAAGATCGCTGTCGAGGCGCTGCGGGAGGCTACGGCGCTGGCCGTCAGCCTGGGCACGCGGCTGGCGCTCGAGACAAATCGAAACGAAGGGCTGGATTTCTCATTCCTCCGGTCCCTGCCCGAAACGATCGACTTTTTGGATGAAATCGGCCCGGGAATAGGGCTTCTGTACGATTTCTACCATCTCTGGGATGAGGACAATATCATTCCGGACACCGAGCGGTTCGCATCGCGTATCTTCGGCGTTCAGTATAATGACTGGCGCGAGCCGCCGCGCAGCTTTGCCGACCGCCTGCTGCCGGGCGACGGGATCATGGACATACCCGCATTGCTGGGGGCTCTCGAACGGGGCGGCTACACAGGCTGGTACGACTTCGAGATTTTCTCCGATGATGGGCGCTGGGGAACGGAACTTCCGGATTCATTGTGGAAAATCCCTTACGATAGGTTGATCGAGCGAGCCCATGCTGGCCTGCTGAAAGCATGGGATCTTCGTATATAATCCCTCGGCATTGTGGTCGTGGACGTCTGTGGCGCGCTCCCGTCAAACCCGCTGGTCGTGTGTCCGCCGGCCATCCGCCGGCTCTAGCTTGATAGCCGCCGATCTCTGGCGAAGGCCCCGGAATTAAGTCGAACGGTCTGTGCGAAGGAGTGCATGATGACGAAAACGGTGATCGTGACCGGTGCTGCTGGGGGCATGGGCCTCGCGGCTCTCCATATTCTCGCGCAACGAGACGTCAATGTCGTTTGCGTCGATCTCGACCGATCGACCGTGTCGCAGGCTGTCGACGCCATAGGGGCCACCAGGGGGCGGTTTCTCGCGATCGGTGCCGATGTCGGTGACGATTCCGCCGTCCGAAACTATGTAGCCCATGGGGTAGAAGAGTTTGGCGCGCTCCATGGTGTTTTCAACATCGCAGGGATTGAGGGCGATGTCGTGCCGGTTACTCAAGCCACGGTCGAGAATTTCGACCGCGTCATGGCCGTAAACGCGCGCAGCGTGTTTCTGAACATGAAATATGCGACTCCGCATCTGGTGGCTGCGGGCGGCGGATCGATCGTCAGCACGGGCTCTTATCTTGCCACGAGAGGTTATCCGCTCTGCGGATGCTATGGAGCGTCCAAGCACGCCGTCGTGGGCATCACCAAGTCCTTCGCGCTGGAGGTGGCGCCGCAGAATGTTCGCGCCAATGTCGTGGCGCCCGGTGCCACGGATACGAGGATGATGCGCGCAACGTTCGAGGCGATGTCGGGCGGTGCCGCCGCAGCCGAAGCGGCTCTCGTTGCGGCCATACCCCAGCAGCGGATGGCGGATCCTGCCGAAATCGCCGCTACCGGCATCTGGCTGCTGCTCGACGCTCCGGGCCACATCACGGGACAGGTCCTGCGCGTGGACGGCGGCCTGTCCGCTGCCTGACGGGACGCTTTCGATGGCGTTCAGGCCCGGCGGTAGAGTTACACTGGAGTATGATTGATGGCAAAAGTGGTTATATCCTGCGCCGTTACCGGATCAGCGCACACGCCGACCATGTCAGCGGCCTTGCCGATAACGCCGGAGGAGATCGCCTCCCAGGCGATCGAGGCCGCAGAGGCGGGCGCGGCCATCCTGCACCTGCACGCCCGCGTGCCGGAAGATGGCCGTCCGACGGGTGATCCCGATGTATATCAGCGCTTTCTGCCCACCATCAAACAGGCCACGGATGCCGTCGTGAACATCACCACCGGCGGGGCGGCGACGATGAGTGTGCAGGAACGCCTTGCCGCCGCCGCCAAATTCCAGCCGGAAATGTGCTCGCTCAATATGGGTTCGCTGAATTTCGCCTTCTTCCCCGCGGCGAAGCGGATCAGTGAATGGAAATTTCCCTGGGAAAAGGATTATGTCGTCAATTCGGACGACTATATCTTCCGCAACACCTTTCGCGACATCGCCTATATACTGGAGACGATGAGCGACGCCGGAACCCGGTTCGAGCATGAATGCTATGACGTCGGGCACCTTTACAATCTTGCCCATTTTCTCGATCGTGGTCTGATCAGGCCAGGCTTTTTCGTGCAAATGATATTCGGCATCTTGGGCGGCATCGGGCCCGATCTCGAAAATCTCATGTTCATGAAGCAGTCGGCGGATCGGCTGTTCGGTCGTGACACCTTCCAATGGTCGGTTCTGGCGGCGGGCCGGCACCAGATGCCTTTCCTGACCCAGGCTGCGTTGATGGGCGGCCACGTGCGAGTGGGCCTGGAAGACAGTCTGTTCATCGAGCGCGGCAAGCTCGCGGTCTCCAATGCCGAGCAGGTCCGCAAGATCGCGCGTATCCTGCGCGAAATGGGACATGAGCCGGCCAGCCCCGCCGAAGCGCGGGAGATCCTGGCGCTGAAGGGCGGCGACCGCGTCGCCTATTGAGCGATTGAGCGCGCGACGAACACGGCGGAAAAACCTCTTTCGCGACCGGCGCTTTCCTCTGGATTCCGAGAAGACCGTATGACGCTTGTACGAATGGGCAAGGGGCGTAACCCCCTTCACGGCTGGCAGTTCGATCCCGCAGAGGCCCGCTTTGTCGGTCACGATCTCCAACGCCCCGAATGCATCTTAGCCGAACGCGATGGCACATTATGGGCAGCGGATGCCCGCGGGGGGGTGATGAAGATCGCGCCCGGCCATGGCCAGAAACTGGTCCTCCAGTCGGTCGACGGACATTTCGATCTGCAGGCCGACGCCGCGGCAAGCCTGCTGGGCGGCACCCTGCCCAACGGCCTCGCCTTCGCGCCCAATGGCGACATAGTGATCGCCAATTTCGGTACCGATCGGCTTGAACGCATGACCCGCGACGGCAAGACGCGGGTACTGTGCGACAGCATCGACGGCCAACCGATGGGCAAGGTCAATTTCGTCCTGTGCGACAGCCGCGGCCGCATCTGGCTGACCGCTTCCACCCGAACCAACCCCTGGAACGATGCGCTTCGTCCCGATCTAGCGGATGGCTACATCGCGCTGATGGACGAGCGCGGCATCAGGATCGTCGCCGATGGTTTCGCCTTCACGAACGAAATCCGGTTCGACGAGCATGAGCAATGGCTTTACGTGGCGGAGACCGCGCGTCGCCGCGTAACCCGGCTGCGGGTCGGGCCGGATGGATCCTTGTCCGAGCGGGAAACCTATGGGCCCGACAGGCTCGGGTCCGGCTTTATCGATGGCATCGCGTTCGATGCCTACGGAAATCTCTGGGCGACCATGATCTTTGCCGATCGGTTGATCGCAATCACGCCGCAGGGGGATGTGCTCACGCTGCTGGAAGATGGCAATCCCGAGGGGCTCGCCAGGATGGAGGCCGCGGTCGCCAGCGGCGATGCGCCACCCTTCGATGTACTGATGAAGACCGGCGGCAAGCTATGTCCATGGCTGGCATCGGTGACATTCGGCGGACCCAATTTGGATAAGGTCTATCTGGGCGGCCTGCGCGCGACCACCATTCCCGTCTTCACCAGCCCGGTCGCCGGCCTACCCATGGCCCATTGGAACGCATGATGGCGGGAACAACGCAATTGTCGCCGGAATGGCTCTCGGACAAGCGGATTGTCGTCACCGGGGCAGCGAGCGGCATCGGCTTGGGTGCGGCGCAGTTGTTCCAGAGGCTGGGTGCGGACCTTGTCGTCGCCGATCGCGATCTTGCCGGGTTGATCAAGGCTTGGCCTGATTTGCCACCAGCTCGCTGCCAGCCCGTCGACGTGGTGGACGAGATGTCCTGTGAGGCGCTGATGGCCGGCGCAAACAGGCTGCTTGGCGGTATCGATGGCGTGTTCAACAGCGCCGGCGTCAGCGATGTCGTCGCACCGGCGCTGGAAGTCGCCATAGCTGACTGGCAGCGCGTAACCGATATCAACCTGCGCGGCACTTTCCTTGTCTGCCGGGCGGCCGGCAGGATCATGCTGGCGCAAGGTTCTGGATCGATCGTCACCATATCCTCGGTCAACGGAGTGACCGGCATACCCAGGCGTCATGCCTATGGGCCCGCCAAGGCCGCGATCGCGCAGTTGACGCGAACGCTGGCCTGCGAATGGGCCGGTGCGGGCGTGCGCGTCAATTCGCTCGCCCCAACCTATATCCGCACGCCGATGATCGATCGGCTGAGCGCCGAGGGCAAGGTCGATATCGGCCGGCTTGAGAGGCGAACGCCGATGGGGCGGCTCGGCGAGGTAGAGGAAGTGGGCGCAGCAGCTGCCTTTCTGCTGTCGGACTGGAGCCGTTTTCTGACGGGCGTGCTGTTGCCGGTCGATGGCGGCTGGCTAGCCTATGGCGGACCTGGCGATGTCGAGTCCGCCTAGGTCCGCTGACATGATGTAATTTCGGGTTCGGGACCGGGGTGGCGGTTATAGCATCGAGGTGATCCGAAATTTCCGCAGCTTACGCGGCTTGGACGAATGGCGGTGTCCGGCGTGAATGCGCTTTGCACGGATTGTTTGGCAGCAGTCGACTGGCCCCGACGCTAGATAAAAGTATGATCCGATTTGCGGCGGCGAACCAGCAGAGCGCGGTGTCTTGACACAAGGGCGCAATTCGATGGCGATCAACTAGCTCGACACCAAGCAGATCAATTTTCTCGATCTATCACGGGAACGCCGGCACGTGTGTTGATCCGTGTGTTGGCATCCGAATATGCAAATATGCAAAGAAGCTGGTACGGTATAAGATATTGAATATTGATATAAATGGTGCCGGCTGCAGGGATCGAACCCGCGACCCCCTGATTACAAATCAGGTGCTCTACCAACTGAGCTAAGCCGGCACTCCGCGCTCTCATGCGTCAGGGAATGCCGAAGGTCCAGCCCTCCAGGAGCGCAATCTCACCGGAAAGGGCGGGCGGGTGCCACAAATCCTCGCGCGCGGCGGCTTCGGCCAGCCATGCGGCGGTCAGGATCGCGTCGGTGCTGTGGTCGTCATAGCGCGCCAGCTGCGGTGCGCGCCGGATGCCGTAGCCGGCAAGGCCCGCGCGCAGCCGGTCTGCGTCGCGCATCTTGCTGCCGCCGCTGAGGCCGGCCTGCCGGGCGGCGATGGTCGTGTAGATCTCGACGATCAGGGGGCCGCGCTCGGGAACCGGATCGAAGGGCCAGACCGGCACCTTGCCGCCCAGGCGGTGCAGCATCCGCATCCCCGTGAGGCTCGATTTGCCGACCTGCGCCGCGCCGACCAGGTTGAAGCAGCTCGTCGCCGGCGCGTGGCGGCCCTCGCGGCACAGCCGCTCGACGAGGCGATAGCGGCCGTTGCCGGCGCCGAACAGGTCGCCCTGCCGGCCGCCATGGCGGCGGAAATGCCGGCTGATCTCGCCATGGTCGATGAAGCTGCCCGTTTCCAGATGCGGGTCGGCGGCGCAGACGGCGTCGATCTGCCGCCACAGCGCGCGGGCGTCGGGCGGGCTTTCCGGCCAACCGGGAAAATAAGCGCCGGCGTCGAGGAAGGGCAGGGCGGCCGAGAAGTCGATGCCGATCAGCAGGTCACTCTGCCGCCGCGCATGACGGATCAGCCAGTCCAGCACCGCCTGGCGCGACCAGGCCCGCTCGATCAGCCTCGGCGTCCGGCCGGGCCCGTCGCTGATCGCGACCGTGATCCCCTTCTGCCGCTCGCCCTTCGCGCCCGACCAGTCGATGCAGGCGAAGCGCGCGAAACGCCGGATCATTCCGCTTTCTTGGGCCGTGGACGGGGCCGCTTCTTCGCCAGGGCCTGTTCGTGCGCGCGCCCGATCATCGCCATCACCCGCTCGGGATCGGCGCTGTCATACCGCACCAGCACCGCAGGCCAGCCTTCATAATGCGGGGTCTGCCAATAGGTGTCGGGGTCGGTCTCCTTGAGCATGTCGACCGTGTCGCGATCGATCAGCAGGCAGAAGCTTCCGGCCTCGCGCCCCGGCGCCACAAAGGCATTGCCGTTCGCCTTGACCGCGGGGCCGCCATAATGGGTGGCACGCTCCGTGCCGGGCAGCGACGCCGCGAAGCCGCTCACCTCGTCCCAGTCGAGGCTCATTCGCCGCGCCGCTCGTGGCGCAGCTTCTCCCAATAGGCGATCCGCTCGGCGATCTTCGCCTCGAAGCCGCGATTCGCCGGCTGGTAGAAGCTCTGCGGCGCCATTTCCTCGGGCCAGTAATCGTCGCCCGAAAAGCCATCTTCGGCGTCATGGTCATAGGCATAGCCCTTGCCATAGCCGATATCCTTCATCAGCTTGGTCGGCGCGTTGAGGATGTTCTTGGGCGGGCTCAGTGACCCCGTCTCCTTCGCCGACCGGAAGGCCGCCTTCTGCGCGACATAGGCGGCGTTGGATTTGGGCGCGGTCGCCAGATAGAGGCAGGCCTGCACGATCGCCAGTTCGCCCTCGGGCGATCCCAGGAAGTCATAGGCGTCCTTGGCGGCCAGGCACTGCACCAGCGCCTGCGGATCGGCGAGGCCGACATCCTCGCTGGCAAAGCGCACCAGCCGGCGCAGCACATAAAGCGGCTCCTCGCCGGCCGTCAGCATCCTCGCGAGATAGTAGAGCGCGGCCTGCGGGTCCGATCCGCGCAGCGATTTGTGCAGCGCCGATATCAGGTTGTAATGGCCCTCGCGGTCCTTGTCGTAGACCGCCATGCGCCGGTGGAGCAGCGCCGCCAGCTCGCCCGGCTCCAGATCATGGTCGATCGCGATCGAGAACAGCGTCTCAACCTGGTTGAGCAGGAAGCGCCCGTCGCCGTCGGCGGAGGCGACCAGCGCCTCGCGCGACGCCTGGGTCAGGGGCAGGGGCCTTTCCATCACCGCCTCGGCCCGTTCGATCAGGCGGGTCAGCGCGGCGGCGTCGAGCCGGTTGAGGATCAGCACCTGCGCACGGCTCAGCAGCGCTGCATTGAGCTCGAAGCTCGGATTCTCGGTGGTCGCGCCCACCAGCACCACCGTCCCATCCTCTACATAGGGCAGGAAGCTGTCCTGCTGGGCGCGGTTGAAGCGGTGGATCTCGTCCACGAACAACAGGGTGCGGGTGCCGATCCGGGCGTGCTCACGCGCCTCGGCGAAGATCTTCTTGAGGTCCGCCACGCCCGAAAACACCGCCGAGACCGGCGCGAAGCGCAGGCCCACCGCATCGGCCAGCAGTCGCGCGATCGTCGTCTTGCCCGTTCCCGGCGGCCCCCACAGCACCAGCGAGGAGAGGCGCCCGGCGGCGACCATCCGGCCGATCGCGCCTTCGGGGCCGGTGAGGTGCTCCTGTCCGATCACCTCATCCAGGCTGCGCGGCCGCAGCCGTTCGGCGAGCGGCGCGGCTTCGGCGGGGAGGGTTGCGGACGGTTCGGGCGCAAAGAGGTCGGCCATCGCCCAGCGATATAGGACGGCGGAAGCCGCCCGCACAGGGGCGTCGAAAGCCCACTTGTCAAAACTCTTTCAAGATATATCTTGGATGCATCGAAACTGATTCGATTCATAACCAGAACGACAGATTGGAGTTTTATGTTCGGTTTTCACAAACGCATGGGCGAACGCCATGCCCGCTGGCATGCGATGCGCGGCGGCCGCCATGGTGGTTTCTGGGGCGGGGGCTTCGGCGACGCCTTCGAAGAGGGATTTGGCGGTTTCGGCGGAGGCCGTGGCGGCCGTGGCGGGCGCCGCCGGGTGTTCGACGGTGCCGAGCTGCGCCTTGTCCTGCTGGCCCTGATCGGTGAGCAGCCGCGCCACGGCTATGATCTGATCAAGGCGATCGAGGAGCGGTCTGGCGGAACCTACGCGCCCAGCCCCGGCGTGGTCTATCCGACGATCACGATGCTGGAGGACATGGGCCACATTGCCGAGCAGGCGGCCGAGGGTTCGAAGCGGCTGTTCGCGATCACCGAGGCGGGCAAGCTGGAGATTGGCGAGCAGGCCGAGAAGGTCGAGGCGCTGTTCGCCCGGATCGCCGCGATGGGCGAGGAGCCGGGCGGCGAGGGCCGTTTCCCGGTCAAGCGGGCGATGATGAACCTCGCCATGGCGTTGCGGGAGCGTATCTCGCGCGGCGATCGCAGCCCCGACATCGCCCATGAGATCGCGGCGCTGCTCGACGAGACCGCGCGCAAGATCGAGCGGCTGTGATGGTCGCGGCGACGGCGGCGGTGCCGACCGCGAACGGCAGCAAATGTCTCCAGCAGCTCTGCAAGCACTGGTCGCACAATCTTTCGGTGGAATTCTCGCCCGAGAAGGGCGTGGTGGTGTTTCCGAAGGACGCGCGCGGCGCGGATTTTCCGGACGATGCCGCGGTCACCTTCACCGCCGCGCCGGACAGGCTGCACGTCCGCATCGAGGCGAGCGCCGACGAGCAGCTCGAACGGCTGAAGGAGGTGGTGGCGACCCATCTCGACCGCTTCGCCTTCCGGGAGGCGCCGCTGGGTTTCGATTGGAAGGAGGCCTGACCGATCCTCCCCACACGAAGCGGGGGGAGGATCGTCCGTATCACGGCACCGGGCTCTGCCGGATCACGCGAATCCCCGCCTGATGCTGGCGGATGATCCGCATATAGCTGTCGACCAGTTCCTGGTTGACCTGGTCCCAGCCATAGCGCTCGCTGGCCCTCAGGCCCGCCTGGCCGATCGTGCGGCGCAGCTCCTCGCTGTCGCAGAAGGCCTGGAGCGCGTCGGCGAAGGCGATGATGCGCCCCGGTGCGATTAGCCGGCCGGTCACGCCGTCCTCGATCAGGCTCTCGCTGCCGGTCGCACGCGCGGCGACGACGGGCAGGCCGGCGGCCATCGCCTCCAGCGTGACGTTGCCGAAGGTCTCCGTCACCGAGGGATTGAACAGCATGTCCATCGAGGCGACCGCGCGGCCCAAATCCTCGCCCGCCTGGAAGCCGGCGAACACCGCCTGGGGAAGCCTTTTCTCGAACCATTCGCGCGCCGGCCCCTGGCCCACCACCAGCACCTTGTGGCGCACCT
The DNA here is from genome assembly GCF_002355275.1 of Rhizorhabdus dicambivorans. NCBI lineage: Bacteria > Pseudomonadati > Pseudomonadota > Alphaproteobacteria > Sphingomonadales > Rhizorhabdaceae > Rhizorhabdus > Rhizorhabdus dicambivorans. Next base: position 2,188,554 of record NZ_CP023449.1, read on the forward strand.
GGCGGCGTTCGAGCTGGTCGATCGCGTCGGCGAACACGTCGAGCCCCTTTTCCATCACCAGCCGGCCGACGAAGCCGATCGCCACCTCGTCGTCGGCGATGCCCAGCGACCGTCGCCATTCCAGCGAGCGCCGCTCGGGCTGGAAGATCGTCCGGTCGATCCCGCGAGACCAGATGCCGACGTCATAGCTCATCCGCTGTTCGCGCAGCAGTTGCGCCATCGATTCCGACGGCGCGAAGATCGCGTCGCAGCGGCGATAGAAGCGGCGCAGCAACGCCTCCACCAGCGGCTCCATGAAGGCCAGGCCGTAATAGCGGAAATAGGTTTCGAACCGGGTGTGGACCGATGCCACCACCGGCAGCTTGCGCCGCAGCGCCAGGCTGACCGCGCGATGCCCCAGTATCTCGGGGCTCGCGACATGCAGGATGTTCGGATCGAAGCGGGTCAGGTCGCGCCGAACGCGCGCCGGAATGCCGGTAGGGAAGCGATATTCGGCGCGTCCCGGCACCGGCAGCGATGGCACGCTGACGAGATCGCCGGTCGGCGCGAAGGCGGGCTTCTCGATGGTCGGCGAATAGACGCGGACCGCCGCGCCCTGGCGCAGCAGATAGCCGACCAGCCGGTTCAGCGCCTGGTTCGCGCCGTCGCGCACATAGTTGTAGTTGCCCGTGAACAGGGCGACACGAAGCTGGGATGCGTCCATCGGCGCGCTTTAGGGGGCAAAGCCTATCGTCGCAACCGGAACAGCGGCATGCAGCCGAACGTTGTGCTACCGGAAGGAAGGTCCGGACTCGGACGATTTTTCTGAAGGGGCCAGAGATGGATCAGTTCTTCACCCGGATCGCCGCCAGGATCGCCAGCGCGGTCGGCCAGCCGCTGGCCTTCGTGGTCGCCTTCGTGGCGATCATCCTCTGGGGCGCGAGTGGACCGATATTCGGCTTTTCGGACACCTGGCAGCTGATCGTGAACACCACGACCACGATCATCACCTTCCTGATGGTGTTCCTGATCCAGAACGCGCAGAACCGCGACGCGGCGGCGATGCAGGCCAAGCTGGACGAGATCATCCGGGCGATCGATGGCGCGCGCAACGACTATATCGGTATCGAACATCTGACCGAGAGGCAGCTCGAGACGATCCGCGCGGATATCGAACAGGAATGCGCCCCCGTCGGGGCGGGCCTGCCGCACCATACCGACAGCCTCGGCCATCTGATCCGGCGGCGATAGCGAACTCCCCGGTCAGGCGGCCGGGGCCATCCATCCCTTCAGCGCCTCGCCGGCGCGCTCGGCCATCATCGCCTTGCGGTCGCCCTTACGCTTGCGGCCCCCGCGTGCGCCCTCCAGCGGCGGGAAAAGCCCGAAATTGACGTTCATCGGCTGGTAGCTCGCGGCGTCGGCACCGCCGGTTATATGGCCGAGCAGCGCGCCCAGCGCGGTCGTCTCCGGCGGTGACGCGATCGGCTGCCCCAGCAGTTCCGCGGCCGCGAAGCGCCCCGCCAGCAACCCGATCGCGGCGGACTCGACATAGCCTTCGCAGCCGGTGATCTGGCCCGCGAACCGGACGTGCGGACGGCTCTTCAGCCGCAGCGTGCCGTCCAGCAGCTTGGGGCTTTGGATGAAGGTGTTGCGGTGGAGCCCGCCCAGCCGCGCGAACTCGGCCTTCTCCAGTCCGGGAATGGTGCGGAACAGCCGCACCTGCTCGGCATGTTTCAGCTTGGTCTGGAAGCCGACCATGTTCCACAGCGTTCCCAGCGCATTGTCCTGGCGCAGCTGCACCACGGCATAGGGCCAGCGGCCGGTGCGGGGATTATCGAGGCCCACCGGCTTCATCGGCCCATAGCGCAGCGTGTCGACCCCGCGCTCGGCCATCACCTCGATCGGCATGCAGCCGTCGAAATAGGGGGTGTCCTTCTCCCAGTCCTTGAACTCGCCCTTCTCGCCGTCCAGCAGCGCCTGGTGGAAGGCCAGATACTGGTCCTTGTCCATCGGGCAGTTGATATAGTCTTTCGTCTCGCCCTTATCCCAGCGAGAGGCCATCCAGGCGACGTCCATGTCGATGCTGTGGTGGTGGACGATCGGCGCAATCGCATCGAAGAAGGCCAGCGCGTCGGCGCCGGTGGCATCGCCGATCGAGGCGGCCAGCGATGCGGCGGTCAGCGGGCCGGTGGCGACGATCACGGCGCCGCTGTCGGGCAGCGCGTCAACCCGCTCGCGCTCCAGCTCGATGTTGGGATGCTCGGCGATCGCCCGGGTCACCGCCTCCGCATAGCCCTCGCGGTCGACGGCCAGCGCCGATCCGGCCGGCACGCGGTGCGCGTCGGCCTTCGCCATGATCAGCGATCCCAGCGCGCGCATCTCGGCATGGAGCAGGCCGACCGCATTGTGCGGATCGTCAGACCGGAAACTGTTCGAGCAGACCAGTTCGGCAAGGCTGTCGGTCTGGTGCGCGGGGGTATTCTCCACTCCGCGCATTTCGGACAGGCGGACCCGGATTCCCGCCTCGGCGAGCTGCCACGCGGCTTCGGATCCGGCGAGCCCGCCGCCGATGATATGTATCTGATGCGTCATGCGGGCGCTTTAGACGTGGCGCGGCCCGGATTGAAGAGGGGAGTGGTCCCTTCCTCAGAGCGCCTTGTCGCCGGCCTCGCCCACCGACTGGATATCCCGGCCCAGGCCCTTCACCGTGTTGCAGGCGCTCAGCGTCACGATCACGCAGCCCAGGAGCGCAAGGCTCAGCATCTTCCGCATCGGTTCGTCTCCGTCACAAAACCCCGGGGAGGGTTAGCGGCGGCGCGTGCGGGCTGTCCACCTCAAAACCGGGCCTCGACCCTTTCGAGCCCCAGCCACTGGGCCATCGCGGCCAGTTCGTCCGCCAGTTCGCCCTCGGTGTCGGCGGGCGCGCCGGGTTCGAAATGGCGGGACTGGACCAGCAGGCGGGAGGCCTTGCGGTCGGCCTTCAGGTCGACCCGCGCGACCAGCCGGTCGCCGAGCAGCAACGGCAGCACATAATAGCCGTGCCGGCGCTTCTCGGCGGGGGTGTAGATCTCGATCCGGTAATGGAAGCCGAACAGCCGCTCGGTCCGCGCGCGCTCCCAGATCAGCGGGTCGAACGGTGCCAGCAGCGCGCGTGCCGCGATCCGCCGGGGCGCCTTCGCGTCCCGGTGCAGCCAGGCGGGCTGGCGCCACCCATCCACCATGGCGGGCCGCAGCACGCCCTGCTCGGACAATTCGCCGATCGCCTGCTTCGTCTCGGCGACGCCGGTGCGGAAATAGTCGCGCAGGTCGCCCTCGGTCGCGATGCCCATGGCGCGGGCTGCCCGCTCCACAAGTTGGCGATGCGCGTCGGCCCTGGACGGCGTGGGAAGCGCCAGGATCGCGCCCGGGATCACCCGTTCGGTCAGGTCATAGACCCGTTCGAAGCCGTTGCGCCGGGTAGTGGTGGTGATGTGGCCCGCCCAGAACAGCCATTCCAGGCGGCGCTTGGCATCGCCCCATTCCCACCAGCCGCTGCGGCTCCTGTCCTCGTCGAAATCGGAGGCGCCGAGCGGCCCTTCGGCGCGAATGCGATCGAGCACCGCCATCGCCTCGCTACGGCGTTCGCCCGCGAACACGCGCAGGCCCGCCCATCCGCGCTCGCCGCGATCGGCCTCGGCCATCCGCCAGCGCAGCAGCGGATGAAGGTCGAGGGGCAGAAGCGACGCCTCATGCGCCCAATATTCGAACATCCGCCGGCTGCGTCGGCCGCCCCAGGCGGCTTCGTCCAGCAATGCCCGGTCATAGCCGCCCAGCCGCGAGAAGGCGGGCAGATAATGGGCGCGCGTCAGCACGTTGACGCTGTCGATCTGGTGGAGCGAAAGCCGCTCTATCTCGCGCCGGAGCTGTGCCTGTCCGACCTTTCCGGGCGGGCCTTTCCGAATCCCTGCGCCGCCAGCGCGATCCGCCGGGCGGCCGCGAGCGACAGCCGCTCGGTCACGTCCTGCCGATCCGCCCCGCCGCCCAGGCATAATCCTCGGCCGCCTTGCGGTCCTTCGGGTCCTTGAAGGCGGTCTCCGGATCGGGTGCGCTGCCCAGCGCATGCAGGAGGATCCACAGCGCGAAGCGGCGGCCCGCGTCGCGCTCGGTGCCGAAGGCGATGGCGACCCGCTCCCGCCCGGCCTCGATGGCGGCGTCGTCCAGCGTGTCGAGATCGTCTGTGTCGAAATAGTGGAGGAGGAGGGCGTCTAGATCCATGGCGCAGCGATGCCGCGCCGATGCGTGCATGGCAAGCGATGACCGAACATGCCACCTCTTCCCGCTTTCGTCCGTGGGGCTCACCCGGGCTGGCGCTTCGCCCGCCGCCGTTTCCCCTCGCCCAGTTCGATCCACACCGGGGCATGATCGCTGGTCTTTTCCCAGCCGCGCACATGGCTGTCGACCTCGGCCGCCAGCAATCGGTCCGCCAGCGCCGGGCTGAGCAGCAGATGATCGATCCGCAACCCCGCGTCGCGGACGAAGGCATTACGGAAATAATCCCAGAAGGTGTAGATCGTCTCGTCCGGGTGCAGCGCGCGCAGCGCGTCGGTCCAGCCCTGGTCGAGCAGCCTGAAATAGGCGGCGCGGACCTCGGGCGCGAACAGCGCGTCGTCCAGCCAGCGCTCGGGCTTGTACACGTCGCGCTCGGTCGGCATCACGTTGAAGTCCCCGGCAAGGATGGCGGGGGCGCCGCTGTCGATCAGTTCGGCGGCATGGGCGATCAGCCGTTCGAACCAGGCCAGCTTGTAATCGAATTTCGGGCCGGGCCGCGGATTGCCGTTGGGCAGATAGAGGCCGCCGATCAGCAGCCCGTTGACCGCGGCCTCGATATAGCGGCTGTGGGTGTCCTGGGGGTCGCCGGGCAGGCCGCGCCGCGTTTCGACCGGCGCGCCGACCCGGCTGAGGATCGCCACGCCGTTCCAGCTCTTCTGGCCGTGCCAGATCGCATCATAGCCGGCGGCGGCGATCGCGGCGGCGGGAAATCGCTCTTCGGGCGCCTTCAGCTCCTGCAGGCAGACGATGTCGGGGCGGGACTCCTCCAGCCAGCGGAGCAGCACCGGGAGCCGGCCGTTGACCCCGTTCACATTATAGGTCGCGATCTTCATGGCTGCGCAATGAGCGAGGGCCCGGCCGCGTTCCGAAGGGGGTGACATTCGCCGCGCGCGGGATCAGGATGCCCGCCCAAGCATTGTCGTCCGCGAAGGAGAAAAGGCCGATGCTCGAACATCTTCCCGCCTGGCTGGGCGCCATGCTCCGCAATGTCCGCGCGGGGCACAGCAAGCTCGTCATCGTCCAGCCCGAACTGGCGATCGGAGACGCGGTGATCGACCTGTCGAGCCCTGCCTTCGCCTATGGCGGGCGCCTGCCGGTGCGGTTCACCGCCGATGGGGAGGGCGTGTCGCCCCCGCTGGTCTGGGGCGACGTGCCGGAAGGGACGGTCAGTCTGGCGCTGATCGTCGAGGATCCCGATGCCCCGGCGCTGCATCCGCTGGTCCATGCGCTGGTCTGGAATCTTCCCGCCGGGGAGCGCCGCCTCGCCGAAGGGGCCATCGCCAAGGATGGCGGCGGCGCCGAGGACGGGCGCGACGTCGGCCGCAACAGCTTCTTCAGCGAGGGCTGGCTGCCGCCCGATCCGCCCACCGGCCATGGCTCGCATGATTATGTCTTCCAGCTGTTCGCGCTGAGCGAGGCGATACCGATCGGCGCCAATCCCACCCGCAGCGAACTGGCCCGCGTAATAGAGGGCCGCGTGCTGGGCGCGGGCATGCTGGTCGGCACCTATTCGCGCGGCGAGGACAAGCCGCTCTCCAGCCCCGGTATCGTGGGCGCCTCGCCGGCCTGATCATGGGTGTGGACCTGTTCGGCGCGCCGGTGCTGCCCGGCCTTGCCTATGGCGAGGGGATCGTCGGCGTCGCCGAACAGGCCGATCTGATCGCGGCGATCGACGCTGCGGGTCTGGCGCCCTTCCGTTTCCAGGGCTGGCTCGGCAAGCGGCTGACCGCGTCCTTCGGCTGGAGCTATGATTTCGACCGGGGCCGCTTCGGGGCGGCCGATCCGCTCCCTTCCTGGCTGCTGCCGTTGCGCGCGCGAGCGGCGGCCTTCGCGGGGCTCGCTCCCGACGATCTCGTCCAGGCGCTGCTGATCCGCTACGATCCCGGCGCCGGCATCGGCTGGCATCGCGACAGGCCGCAGTTCGAGCATGTTGTCGGCATCTCGCTGGGCGAGGGGGCCACGCTGCGCTTCCGCCGCCGCCGTCCCGGCGGGTTTGACCGGGCTTCGATCGATCTGGCGCCCCGCTCTGTCTATCATCTGAGCGGCGAGGCGCGGCACGGCTGGGAACATGGCATTGCCGAGATGGCGGTGACGCGCTGGTCGATCACCTTCCGCAGCCTTTCGGAAGCCGGACGGCGCGTTGCCGGTTGATCAGCCGGTGCGCCGGATCGAGCGGCGGCGGATCGATGCACCCCAGGCGGTCGCCGCCTGGCCGCGCAGATAGGCGGCTATGTCGTCCGCCGTCGCCGTCAGCCCGTCCTTGCCGAAGCCGAACAGGGCCTTGCCCTGCGCGTCGGTCAACCCGAAACGGCCATAATCGTCGCTGCCCGGCGTGCGCTTGCGCGACTTTACCAGCTTCAGCCCGCGATGGCGGGCGGCCTCGCGGAGTTCATCTATGTCGGTCGAATCCGCCATGCGTGCAGAACGCCGGCGGGCCGAAAGGGTTCAGGCCGCCCTGGGCGGATCGCGGTGCAGGTGAACCCGGTCGCGGGTGGCATAATAGAGGTTCAGTTTCTCCCACGCCTCCTCGGCGGTCTCGACGAAGCGGAACAGGTTGAGGTCGTTCTCCCCGATCACACCCTCCTCGACCAGCTGGTCGAAATTGACCACCTTGCGCCAGAATTCCTGTCCGAACAGGAAGATCGGAAGCTGGGCCATCTTGCCGGTCTGGACCAGCGTCAGCAGTTCGAACAGTTCGTCGAAGGTGCCGAAGCCGCCCGGGAAGGCCGCGACGGCGCGGGCGCGCAGCAGGAAGTGCATCTTGCGCAGCGCGAAATAGTGGAACTGGAAGCTCAGATGCGGGGTGACATAGGGGTTGGGCGTCTGTTCGAACGGCAGCACGATGTTCAGCCCGATCGATTCCGCGCCCACATCGGCGGCGCCGCGATTGGCCGCCTCCATGATCGACGGGCCGCCGCCCGAGCAGACCACGAACTGGCGCTTGCCGTCGGCGTCGAGCGGGCATTCGCTGGCGATCTGTGCCAGCCTGCGGGCCTCGTCATAATATCGGCTCTTGGCGCGCAGCCGCTCGGCGATGCGGCGCTGCTTGTCGGTCGCCGCCGCTTCGACCAGCGCGTCGGCCTTGGCCGGCTCGGGAATGCGCGCGGATCCGTAGAGCACGAAGGTGGAGCCGATATTGGCTTCCTCCAGCAGCAGCTCGGGCTTCAGCAGTTCCAGCTGGAAGCGCACCGGGCGCAGATCGTCGCGCAGCAGGAAATCGGTATCCTGGAAGGCGAGCTTGTAGCTGTTGTTGACGGTCTGCGGCGTTTCGGTCGCGGTCTTCGCGACCGCCGCATCCTCCTTGGCGCGGGCGAAAACCCGCTTGGGTACTTTTCTGTGTGCCATCGTTTCTCTTTATACAGATAAGAAGCTTTCGCGCCCATTACACGGGGTGAGAAAAAAACCGCCCTTTTAGCGGCAATAGGGTCCGCCGCCCATATCGAAATGGAAATGGTCGTGGTGCAGGGCGTTCGCCTCCGGCCCCAGCACCACGCCAAAGCGCTTGCAGGCCGACTTGTGGAGTGCGCGCAGGAAGCCGCGCACGTTCCCGTCCTGCGCGTTCCATCCCTCCCTCACGGTGATGCGCCGGCCATCGCGCAGGCGGAAGGCAGCGATGTCGATGGCATTGGCGCGGCCATGCTCGGACAGCCGGTTGCCGGCCTGGTTGTTGACCGGACGGCAGGCGAAGGAACCAAAGCTCTCGATCCGCACCACCTCGCCGCCCAGCCAGCGGCGCGCCTCCAGCGGCACGTCCTCGCGCACCCAGCGGGCGAAGGGCGCGGCCAGCGTGCATTTGACTGCGCCCAGATTGGTCACGGGAATGCCAATCGCCACCAGCTTCACCGACGAGGTCGCCGAGCAGCCATTGTCGAACCTGCGATCCGGCAGGGCGTCGACCTGCGATCCCTCGGCACGCATCATCGCCACGCAGCGGGCGAAGCGCTCCGGGCTTTCGGGGGGCGGGCGGAAGCCGCCCTGGCGGCTGGGGGAGGGAATGCACGCCGTCAGCGAGAAGATCGCGATGAGGGCGGCATGGCGGATATCAGTTTTCAACAGCGTTCATATTTCCAGTTGAGGCGCTTGCCTTCTTCGAGTTGCGCGATCGTCGTGGCCAGGCGTTTCGCCCGGGTTTCCTCGCGCTTGGCTCCTACGATCCATGCGACATATTCGCGGCGCTGGCCGGGTGGGAAGCCATCGAAGGTGGCGGTCGCGGCCGGCGAGGCCTTCAGCGCGGCGGCCAGATCGGCGGGTATCTCGGCAGGCGGCTTGGGATGTTTGAGAGGACGGGGCGTCTTCTCGCCGCTGTCGATCAGCTCCATCGCGCGGACCACCATCGCCGAGAGCTTCGTGTCGTCGGGCAGGTCGTCCAGGCTGGAGAGCCGGCCAAACTGGCCCATCGCGGATTGCGCTTCGGGCATGTTCTCGCCGGTCACCGCCTTGTTCTGCCAGAAGCCGAAGGTCGCATGCGCCTTGAAGGCGGCCATGTTGCACAGAATGCTGCCGCGATAGCTGATGCTGGGCATTCCCCATTTCAGGCTTTCCTCGCCTTCGGGGCAGGTGCGGGCCAATAAAGCGCGCAAATGCGACAATATTGGCTGTGCGAAGGAGGCTGCCCGCTCGATATAGCGGTCGACGCGCGGATCGCTTTTCATGGGTGAATGCTGATCCGGACCGGGCCCAAGTCAAGTCCAAACGCCCCGATTTGGGGAAGATTTTACGTTTCGGCTCTTTCATGTTCCCGCCAAGTCGCGCAGAATGCGCGGTGGGAAGGCGTTTTCGGACGCCCGATCGGGGTGGGAACATGATGACGATCCATGACGGACGGGCCCTCGGGCTCGCGACGTTCCTTATCTTGTCGGCATCGGTCGCGCAGGCTGCCGAGCCTGCCTCGCGCGCCGAGGCGTTCCGCGCCGCCGACGAGGCGGCGGGCCTCGCGCCGGCGCCCGAGCAAGGCGGCCCCGGCTGCGCGTTGCTCCCTGCCGTGGGGGAGAAGATCGCGGGGGATATGGAACTGGCGGCGGAAGGGCACAGCATGGCCTTCCAGAACGCGGCGACGCGCGATGCGCTGGTCAAGATCCGCCATGCCGACAGCGGCCGCCTTGCCGCCAGCTTCTTCCTGCCCGGCAAGGAGGCGATGACGATCGAGGGCGTGCCCGACGGCACCTATCGCGTCCAATATGCGTTCGGGCCGTCGCTGGCGCCGGATTGCCGTTCGCTGACCCGGATCATCAAGGCCAGCCAGATGCCCGAGGTCGACGATATGCGTACCCATGTGATCGATGACGACGACCATACCGAGGTGAAGCGCTCATCTGTGTCCTATGAACTGTCGGTCACGGAATCGGCCAACGTCAAGCCGATGGCGATCGACGCGGCGGCGTTCAACGCGGAATGAACATGGAAGGCTCCATCCGCGGCCCGGAGGGCTATCCGCCGCCGACGCTGGTGCGCAAGCGGACCTCGAAGGGGCTTCGCTTCGTGCTGCTGCTCGCTTTCGCGCTGCTGGCGGCGGCGGCGTTCATGGCGGCGTCGCGTTTCCTGCAGTCGGAACCCGAGCCCGCCGCGCCGCCGGTGGCCGAAAAGCCGGTGGCCCCGGCGCCGCCGACCGATGTGGAGGCGCCCGCCGGTGCGGTGCCCGAGGCGCCGGCCGCGCCCGAGGTGGTGGTGGAGACCCCCGAAGCGGCGGTCGCCGCCGCGCCGCCCTCGATCGACGCCCGCCAGCCGAACCAATGGTATTATGTCGGTCGGCTCGCCGACGGCCCTGCCGCGATCTACAGCCGCACCGGCGGACAGTGGAACTACGCTTTCGCCTGCAACCGCGCGGCGAAGACGATCGAGATCATCGCCACGGGCATCGGCGATCCCGGCGACTTTGATCGGCAGGCGATCCAGGTCGGCGCGACGAAGCTGGCCATGGACGCCAGCTACGCCAGGGATGCGGGTGGGACGATCAGCACCGTCCTGCCCGCGGGCGATCCCTTCTTCGGCGCGCTCGACGGCGCCACGCCGATGGAGATCCAGCTCGTCGCGAACCGCAAGGCGATCGTTCCGGTCGGCCCCGCGCTGGTTCGCCTCATCCGGACTTGCCGGGCCTGACACGGGTCGGGGGTTTTCATCGCGGCGGCGATCCGCCATGGACGGCGGATGGCTTCTAGATCGACGATCCTCCAGCGGCTTGCCCTGATGTCGCTGCCGCTGGCCCTGAGCGCCTGTGCGCCGACCGTGGCGCCGCCCCCGGCGCCGGTGCCGCCACCCGCGCCGCCCGCGCCTCCCGCCCCCACGCTCGCCAAGGACTGGCGCGACTGGCCGCTGGCGCCGGGCACGTGGCGCTATGTACCCGGCACCCCGGTTTCGGAGGCGCGCTATGGCGAACCGCAGGCCAGCCAGCTCGTGGTGCGCTGCGACGCCGCCAAACGGCAGGTGACGATCATGCGTGCCGGCAGCGCGGCCGAACTGACGATCCTCGCCTCGACGCGCTCGGCGCGTTTCCAGGCGGGCCATATCGACGATCGCGGTATCGCGATGACGGGCTTCATCCTCAGCGCGAATGACGGATTTCTGGATGTGATGGCGTTCAGCCGCGGACGGATCGCGGTGACGGCTCCGGGCCTCGCTCCGGTCGCGGTTCCCGCATGGGCCGAACCCGCGCGGGCCATAGAGGATTGCCGAAAATAAGTTGCATTACAAGGCTTGTTCGCAGGCGCGAGATGACTCATCTTCGGGGCCTCGGCAACAAGCGAAAGGAGGTGATCCGATGTCTCATGGTTCAGCATGGAGGTCGGTTCTGTCCGTTCGGGGGACGCGCTTCTAGAAGCGCCGTTGGTCTCCCGGGCCGGCACTCCGGCCGCTGACCATGTTAGGGGTTGCCGGGGCGAAAGCCTCGGCAGCTCTTTTCATTTGAGGGCGTGGCCATCGCTTCGCCGGGCGCTACGCTCCACGCGCGCCTGCCACAGCATCAGCAGCGGCACGACGATCAGTTCCATGCCCAGCCCCAGCCGATGCTCCCAGCCCGGCGCGCCCGTCAGCAGCCAGCCCAGCGCGCGACCGAGGCCGCCCATCACCACCATCGCGCCGAGCAGGCGGAAGCGGCTCCCTCGGCGTTCGATCGCCGGGATGGTCGAGGCGAAGGCGAAACCCAGCATCAGGAAGATGCCCGACAGATAGCGGAAATGGCTGTCGAGATCGGCCGGTGGGTCCTTCAGCCCGGCCATGGCGGCGCCGCGCAACACGCCGTCGAGCCCGGCCAGGATCGGCACCAGGCAGGCGACGGCGACGGTCGCCTGGAGAAGCCGCCGCTCGGTCTTCATTCGCGTTCGAGCAGTTCGTCCTGGATGCGCGTCGCCACCACCGCGAGGCGGACCTCCACCAGGAACAGGCCGAGCCCGGCGATCAGCAGCAGCATGGCGAGGATGAACGCCGCCGACATGCTCTGGGCGACGACGACGTGGAACATCTGCCCCAGGAAGAGGCCGGCGATGACGATGCAGACCAGCATCGCGCTGATCGCGCACAGCACCAGGGCCATATTGGCATAGAGCATCCGCCGATCGATCAGGCGGAGCTGGGCGACCTGATAGTCATGGCGCGGATCGCCCTTCGGCGCATAATGCTGCTCGATCCAGCGGGCGCGGTCCACGGCGCGGCCCAGTCGGCCGGTCAGCAGGCTGAGAATCGCGCTGATCGCGGTAAGCAGGAAAGACGGCGCCAGCGCGAGCTGGATGGTGTGTGCGATGTCGTCTGGCATCAGCGGGTTCATGGCCCCCTGAATGGGTCAAGCGCCGTAACGATGCAATCTGCGCAGTTGTAAATGCAAAAATTGCATTAAATGCAGAAAGTGCATCCACCTCTTCGAACTGATCAATTGCCTTTCGCACCTGCGGCAGGGATTTTGCATCGCACAATAAAGAGGACCTGCTGGCACATTTGAAAGGAGATCGTGATGAAGAAGATCCTTGCATTTGCCATTCTGGGCTCGATCGCCGCGATGCCGGCAATGGCCGAAAGCTTTACCCGGGACGGGATCAGCTACACCTACACCACCAAGGCGGTCGGCGATGCCACGATCATCTCGGGCAAGGTCGTCAACAGCGGCGAAAGCTTCGAGCTGAAGGTCAAGGGCAGCCGCGTCTGGGGCAAGATGGGCGCGAGCCCGGTCAGCTTCCGCACCGCCGAAGTCGCCGCGGCGCCTGCCGGCAGCACGGTGATGGCGGCCAAGTAACCGTCCTGTCGCGTATCGGAAAGGGAGGCGGAGCGGATCCGCCTCCCTTTTTGCCGGGTTCAGCCAGCCGTCTTGCTGCCGACGTTGACGCCCATCGACTGCAGATAGCGCTTCACGTTGCGCGCCGCCTGGCGGATGCGCTGCTCGTTCTCGACCATCGCGATGCGGACGAAACCCTCGCCATCCTCGCCATAGCCGACCCCTGGCGCCACCGCGACGCCCGCATGGGTGAGCAGCTGCTTGGAGAATTCCAGGCTGCCCAGATGCGCCAGCGCCGGCGGCAGCGGCGCCCAGCAGAACATCGACGCGCGCGACGGCGGGATATCCCAGCCGGCGCGGCCGAAGCTCTCCACCAGCACGTCGCGGCGCTTCCGGTAGAGTTCGCGATTCTTCTCGACGATGTCCTGCGGCCCGTTGATCGCCGCGACCGCCGCCGCCTGGATCGGGGTGAAGGCGCCATAGTCGAGATAGGACTTCACCCGGGTCAGCGCCGAGATCAGCTGCTTGTTGCCGACCGCGAAGCCCATCCGCCAGCCGGCCATGCTGTAGGTCTTCGACATGGAGGTGAACTCGACCGCGACGTCCTTGCCGCCGGGCACCTGCAGGATCGAAGGCGTCGGGTTGCCGTCATAATAGAGTTCCGAATAGGCCAGGTCGGAAAGCACCCACACCTTGTGCTCTTTTGCCCACGCCACCAGCCGCTCGTAGAAGGCGAGGTCGACCACCTCGGCGGTGGGGTTGGACGGATAGCCCACCACCAGCACCGACGGCTTGGGCACGGTGAACTTCACCGCGCGGTCGAGCGCTTCCCAATAGCGTTCGTCGGGCGTGGTCGGCACCGAACGGATCGTGGCGCCCGCGATGATGAAGCCGAAGGTGTGGATCGGATAGCTCGGATTGGGCGCCAGCACGACGTCGCCGGGCGCGGTGATCGCCTGGGCGAGGTTGGCGAGGCCCTCCTTCGAGCCGAGCGTCACCACCACCTCGCTGTCGGCATCGAGATCGACCCCGAAGCGGCGCTGGTAATAATTGGCCTGCGCCTTGCGCAGCCCCGGAATCCCCTTCGATGCCGAATAGCCGTGCGCGTCGGGCTTGCGGGCGACCTCGCACAGCTTCTCGATGACATGGTCGGGCGGCGGCAGGTCGGGATTGCCCATCCCCAGGTCGATGATGTCCTCGCCCCGCGCTCGCGCCGCTGCCCGCATCGCGTTGACTTCGGCGATGACATAGGGGGGCAGGCGCTTGATGCGGTAGAATTCCTCGGACATTTCCATTCCTTTGGGTTTCGGACTTGGCGACTTGGGCCTCATCGCCCATTGTCACCGAGGCGTCCTATACAGATTCTACGGCACGATTGCAGGCGCGTCGTGAAAAAAGCTTTGGTTGGAGCTCGATATGGCTGAGATCGGCGAAGAGTGGGGCGCGAACGGTCAGGGCGGCACGACGGAACTTCCCTCGCTGCAGGATGTCCAGCACTGGACGGGCGTGATCGGCCAGGCCCAGCAGATGATGTTGGAGCATATGGCCGAGGCGATGGCGCAGGCGCCGGCCGATCTGGCGCTGCCGCCGGTGCCGTCGCCGCTGTTCGCCGATCCCGACAAGCTCGCCGATCAGCAGAGCGACCTCATCAAGGCGAGCCTCGGCCTGTTCGCTGAACTTCTGGAGGGCAAGCCCGGCAGCGAGGCCGCCAGTGATCGGCGCTTCAAGGCGGAGCAATGGCGCGCCAGCCCGATCTTCGGGGTGATCGCCGATGCCTATCTGCTGCTGTGCGAGGCCTGGCTGAAGGGGATCGACGCGATCGAGGGGCTGGAGCCGCGCCAGCGCGAGCAGCTCAAATTCGCGGTCCGTGCGCTGCAGGACGCGATGGCGCCTTCCAATTTCGCGCTGACCAACCCGCTGGTGCTCGAACGCATCTTCGAGACGCGCGGTGAAAACCTGCTGCGCGGGCTGGAGCATCTGCTGGCCGATCTCGGCAAGGGGCAACTCACCCATGTCGATCGCGAGGCGTTCGAACTGGGGCGCAACATCGCCGCCACCCCCGGCAAGGTGATCCACGAAACCCCGCTCTATCAGCTGATCCATTACGCTCCCGTCACCGAAACGGTGATGGAGACGCCGCTGCTGATCTTCCCGCCATGGATCAACCGCTTCTACATCCTCGATCTCAATCCGAAGAACAGCTTCATCCGCTGGGCGGTCGAGCAGGGCCTCTCGGTGTTCGTGGTCTCGTGGAAGTCGGCCGACGAGAGCATGGCCGAGGTGACGATGGACGATTATGTCGTGCGCGGCCAGGTTGACGCGATCGATACGGTCCGCGATCTGCTCGGGGTCGATCGCGTCCACACCATCGGCTATTGCGTCGCGGGCACCGCGCTGTCGATGACCCTGGCCTGGCTCGCCGCGCGGGGTGAGGCCGGCAAGGTGGCGAGCGCGACCTTCTTCACCGCCCAGGTCGATTTCAGCGATGCCGGCGATCTCAACCTGTTCGTCGACGATGAGCAGCTCGGCCTGATCGACGCGCTCACCCAGGCCTCGGGCGTGCTCGACGGCCGCTATATGGCGGCGACCTTCAACCTGCTGCGCGGGCGCGACCTGATCTGGAACTATGTCGTCCAGAACTATCTGCTGGGTGAGGATTATCCGGCGTTCGACCTGCTCTACTGGAACGGCGACACCACCAACCTGCCGGCCAAATGGCACCGCGCCTATCTGCGCGACCTCTACCGCGACAACAAGCTGGTCGAGCCCGGCGCGCTGTCGGTCGACGGCGTGCCGATCGACCTGCGCCGGATCGATACGCCTGCCTATGTCCAGGCGGGGCGCGAGGACCATATCGCCCCATGCCGCAGCGTGTGGAAGCTTACCGAGCAACTGTCGGGCCCGGTCCGCTTCGTGCTGGCCGGCTCGGGCCATATCGCCGGCGTGGTCAATCCGCCGTCCGCCGGCAAATATCAATATTGGACCTCGGACCAGCCGGCCGACAGCCTCGAGGCGTTCGAGGCGGTGGCGAAGGAGACCAAGGGCAGCTGGTGGCCTGACTGGCGCGCCTGGGTCGGGGCGATGACCCCGGCCACCGTGCCCGTGAAGGGTGCGCGCATTCCCGGCAAGGGCAAGCTCCAGGCCATCGAGGATGCGCCCGGACGCTACGTTCGCACGCGCTAGACAGAAGCTCCTTGTCCCCCTTGTCGGGCGGATAGGGAATTCCACCTAAGTGGAACGCACTTGCAAAAAATATTCGGCGGGGGGAACGCCGCAGACGCGAAAACGTTCGGCGCGTGCGGGGTTCTGTAACAGTATTCTGCCAAAAATCGAATCCGTGATGGCGTCAATGTTGCGTTGCACAATGTGCTTTGCATTTGCTCAGTTTTCGGTTATTGTGCGTCGCAACATCAATGATGGAAACCGATTCGATGGCGGAGAAGGTACCGAACAAGGGTAAGTCGACGCCCGCGGCGAAGGCTGCGGCGAAGAAGCCCGTTCAGTCCAGGCCCGCGGCCGTCAAGGCGGTCGCCTCGAAGGTCGAGCAACCCAAGGCGGCGGTGACGGCGAAGCCGATCGCCGCGCCGAAGCCTGCACCGGTCACGCCCAAGGCGGAGCCGGTGGTGGCCAAGGCGGCGCCGAAGGTCGAACCGGCGGCGGCTCCCAAGGCTGTCGAACCGGTCGTGGCCCCCAAGCCCGTCGCGCCGAATCCCGAGCCGGTCGCCGTCAAGGCGGATCCCATCATCAAGGAAGAGTCGGCGAAGCCCGCCGCGCCCGTCCCATCGGCGGTGGCTTCCGCCGGTGAACCCATTTCGTCCCCGGCTGCCGTCAAGGCGGTGCCGGAGGCAAAGCCCGCACCGGCAGCGTTATCGCCGGAACCGAAGGGAGTGAGCGTCATGGCCACCACCGTTCCACTTAAGCCGAAGGCTGCTGCTGAAAAGGTCCAGAATATGATTGCTGAATTCAACGATCGCGCGAAGTCCGCTTTCGAAAAGAGCGTTAAGGCCAGCGAAGAGCTGACCGAGTTCACCAAGGGCAATATGGAAGCCTTTGCCACCTCGGCGAAGACCGCCGCCAAGGGGGCCGAGTCGATCGGCCAGGAAATCGCCGACTACAGCAAGAAGAGCTTCGAGACCGCCTCGGCGACCTTCAAGAGCTTCACCACGGTCAAGACCCCGACCGAGCTGTTCCAGATCCAGAGCGACTTCGCCAAGTCGTCGTTCGACAGCGCGATCGCCGAAGCGTCGAAGCTGAGCGAAGCCTGGCTGAAGATCGCCGGCGACGTGATCCAGCCGCTGTCGAGCCGCTATGCGCTCGCGGCCGAGAAGTTCAAGTCGAACGCGCTCTGATTTCGGCGCAGACGACGATCTGATCGATGGCCTGCCGCTCCCGAGAGGGGGCGGCCGGTCTGTTTTCGGGCCACGAGCCACGCAAGGATTCGCACCCCGCCTCTTGCCGAAGCGGCCTTCCGTGCCATATTCTCATCGTCCGTTCGTACCAGCGTGAGTCCCGTTCCGAAGATGAGCCAGCCAGCCGCCACGATTGCCCCGACCATGGCCACCCGCAAGGATGGCGATGAGAACGGCGCCGGCCTCGGGCTCGCCACCCGGACCCGGACCCGCACCAAGAAGCCGTCGCCCTACAAGGTGCTGATGCTCAACGACGATTATACCCCGATGGAGTTCGTCGTGCTCTGCCTGCAGCGCTTCTTCCGGATGAACATCGAGGATGCGACCCGGGTGATGCTCCACGTCCACCAGAAGGGCGTCGGGGTGTGCGGCGTGTTCAGCTATGAGGTCGCCGAGACCAAGGTGAGCCAGGTCGTCGATTTCGCCCGGCAGAACCAGCACCCGCTCCAGTGCACACTGGAAAAGGCGTAACCTTTTCAAACTGTTTTCTGTTTGAGTCCTCAGGCGCCGGGCCCCAGCCGATCTCCGGCGGCAGGTCACGGGCAGCGCGGCTGTGCTGAGCCCCGCGCTGGCGGGCCAAACAAAAGACAGCCATTGCGCGTTCGTCGCGAAGCGATAAACGCATAGCGATGGATCGCATCACAATCCGGGGCGGAAACCGCCTCAACGGCCGTCTGCCCATCTCGGGCGCCAAGAACGCAGCGCTGACGCTGCTGCCCTGTTCGCTGCTCAGTGCGGAGCCGCTGACGCTCACCAATCTGCCGCGCCTCGCCGATGTGGACAGCTTCGGCCATCTCCTCAACGAACTGGGCGTGTCCACCACCGTCCGGCGCGGCAAGGGCGATGTGATCGGCCGCGAGATGCGGATGTCGGCCAAGGCGATCGCGTCGACGGTGGCGCCCTATGACATCGTCCGCAAGATGCGCGCCTCTATCCTGGTGCTGGGCCCGTTGCTCGCCCGCGCGGGCGAGGCGACGGTGTCGCTGCCCGGCGGCTGCGCGATCGGCAACCGCCCGATCGATCTGCACCTGAAGGCGCTCGAGGCGCTCGGGGCGGAGATCGAGCTGGCCGCCGGCTATGTGAAGGCGACAGCGCCGTCGGGCGGGCTGCGCGGCGGGCGAATCAGCTTTCCCGTCGTGTCGGTCGGCGCGACCGAGAATGCGCTGATGGCTGCCGTGCTCGCCCAGGGCGAGACGGTGATGGAGAATGCCGCGCGCGAGCCGGAGATCGTCGATCTTGCCCGCTGCCTGGTTGCGATGGGCGCCGAGATCGAGGGGATCGGCAGCGACCGCCTGGTCATCCAGGGCAAGACCAGCCTGCACGGCGCCGAATATGAGGTGATGCCCGATCGGATCGAGGCGGGCAGCTATGCCTGCGCGGCGGCGATCACCGGGGGCGACGTGCTGCTGGCGGGCGCGCGGGGCGAGGATATGGAGGCGATCCTGTCCGGCCTGCGTGGCGCCGGGGTTCATGTCACGGAGGAAACCGGCGGCATCCGGGTCAAGGCCAATGGCGGGCTGGAACCGCTGACCCTTTCCACTGCCCCGT
The DNA here is from genome assembly GCF_002355275.1 of Rhizorhabdus dicambivorans. Lineage (NCBI taxonomy): Bacteria > Pseudomonadati > Pseudomonadota > Alphaproteobacteria > Sphingomonadales > Rhizorhabdaceae > Rhizorhabdus > Rhizorhabdus dicambivorans. The sequence continues at coordinate 2,206,995 of NZ_CP023449.1, forward strand.
TCCCGGCTTTCCCCACCGACATGCAGGCGCAGTTCATGGCGATGCTGGCGCTCGCGAACGGCACCAGCGTGCTGACCGAGACGATCTTCGAGAACCGCTACATGCATGTGCCGGAGCTGACCCGGATGGGCGCCGAGATCCAGGTCCATGGCCGCACCGCCGTGGTCAAGGGCGTCGACGGGCTGATCGGCGCCGATGTGATGGCGACGGACCTGCGCGCCTCGATGAGCCTTGTGCTGGCCGGCCTGGCGGCGGAGGGGGAGACGCGGGTCCACCGCGTTTATCATCTCGATCGCGGCTATGAGCGGCTGGAAGAGAAGCTTTCGGCCGTCGGCGCGGATATCGAGCGCGAAAGCGACGGCTGATCGGCGCGCGCCGCCGGGCGGCGGCGCGATCGCAACCCGATGACGACATTGTCCGGCGGGCCGAGGGTCAGGCGACCTTCGGCACCGGCCGGATCATGGCCCGGTTCAGCGAACGCGCGGGCCGCCGAAGGGAAGCGGCGGCGGCGGGCGACGGTCGCGGCGGGGCAGCTGGGCCTGATAGGCGACCGAGCAATGCGACAGGCAATAGGGGAAGCCTGGGTTGATCGGCTCGCCGCAGAAATGGAAGTCGGGCTCGCCGGGATGGCCGAGCGGCCATTTGCAGACCCGGTCGTTGAGGTCGAGCAGGCTGGTCTTGTCGGCGATGTCGGCCGAGGGCTTGGCGGGGACCAGCCGGCGCGGCGGCGCCGGGGTGATCGGGGCGCTCTGCTCGCCCGGGGCCTGCCGCTGGAAGCCGCCCGGGCCGATCGAGCGGACGATCGGCTGTGGCGTCGGCGGTGCTGCCGCGGGGGCCGGAGCGGGCGGCTGGGCGGCCGGGGCCGGCGCGGGTGCCGGGCGCGGGGCCGGGGCCGCCACCCGCTCGGGGGCCGGCGCCGGGCTGGCGGGGGCCGGCGATCCGCCGGAGGCCGCTTCGCCGCCCTTCACGGGGGAGGGGCGCGCTTCAAGGCCCAGGCGGTGCGCCTTGCCGATCACGGCATTGCGGCTGACACCGCCAAGTTCGTCGGCGATCTGGCTCGCCGTCATCCCCTGTCCCCACAGGCGCTTGAGCTGATCGATCCGTTCTTCGGTCCAGGACATTCTTCCACCTCGTCTGCGCCCGCCGGTTCCATCCCCGGAGACTTGCGGGCGGGGCGGTGAGCCGATAGGCGAAATGCCCATGAGCGACCAGCCCCAAAAATCCATGATCCCCAATCCCGGTGAGCCGGTGATCCCGTTCATCAACTGGGGGGGAATGCGCGCCCTCTATGTGAAGGAGGTTAGGCGTTTCTTCAAGGTCCAGCTGCAGACAATATGGGCGCCGGCCTTCACGACCCTGCTTTACCTGCTGATCTTCATCGTCGCGCTGGGCGGGGAGGGGCGCCAGGTGATGGGGCATCCCTTCGCGAATTTCGTTGCGCCGGGCCTGATCGTGATGGGGATGATGAACGCCGCCTATGCCAATGCCAGCTTCTCGCTGCTGGTCGGCAAGATGCAGGGGACGATCATCGACTATCTCATGCCGCCGCTGTCGACCGGAGAGATGTTGGCGGCGCTGGTCGGCGCCTCGGTCACGCGTGCGCTGCTTGTCGGGGTGGCGCTGTGGATCGCGATGCTGTTCTGGCCCGGCGTTCATGTGATGCCGGTTCATATCGGCGCGGTGCTGTGGTTCGGGCTGATGGGGGCGATGCTGCTCAGCCTGGTCGGGGTACTCACCTCGATTTGGGCGGAGAAGTTCGATCACAATGCCGCGATCCAGAATTTCGTGGTGGGGCCGCTGTCGCTGCTGTCGGGAACCTTCTACTCGATCGATCGGCTGCACGGCGTCTTCCAGACGCTCAGCCACCTCAACCCCTTCTTCTACGTGATTTCCGGCTTTCGCTACGGTTTCCTGGGCATCTCGGACTCGCCGGTCCTGATCGGCGCCCTCGGCCTGCTGGCGGTCAACCTGATCCTGATCTGGGTCAATTATATCGCCCTCGATCGCGGCTGGAAGATCAAGAGCTGATCGCGCCGTCACGAAAAAAAAGGGCCGCCCGGCAGGGCAGCCCTCTTCGGTCGGCCTTCAGGCCTTATTTATAGTGGCGGCGGCCGCGCTTATCGACCCAGTATTTCCGGCCATAGCTGTCGCGATAATAGCGATGCTTCTTGTCGAGCGCGTTGACGATCGCGCCGCCGGCGCCACCGATCAGCGCACCTTCGCCGACCGAAAGGCCGGGGATCACAGCGCCGGCTACGGCACCACCGGCTGCGCCGATGCCTGCGCCGCGCAGGATGTGGCCCGTGCTCTGGGCGAGGGCCGGGGCGGCGCTACCGGCGACGGTCAGGGCGACGGCCGCCGCGATGAACTTGTTCGTACGCATGACTACAGTCCCTTCCTAAAAACTCTGGTCGAAGAACGTCATGTGGAACCCAAGGTTCCGGCGTTCATCTGACGTTGTTTTTTATAGGGGGGCCTGCCTGAACCGGCGCTGAAACGACCGTTCAGATTGGCCGGAGAATGGCGGTTAAGCCCAGCCTTCCAACACTTGGTCGCGCGGACGGTGCCCGTCGGCCCATTGCCGGATGTTCAGGATCACCCGTTCGCCGCTCGCCTCGCGGCCTTCGAACGTGGCCGATCCCATGTGCGGGAGCAGCACGACATTGTCGAGCGCCAGCAGGCGCGGATCGATCGCGGGTTCATGCGCGAAGACGTCGAGCCCGGCCCCGGCGATCTCGCCGCGCTCGAGTCGTCCGATCAGCGCTTCCTCGTCTATGATCGGGCCGCGCGCGGTGTTGATCAGATAGACATGCTGCCCCAGCAGGGAAAGTCGCCGCGCGTCTATCAGGTTTTCGGTCTCGGGCGTGTGCGGGCAGTGGATCGAGACGATGTCGCTGTCGGTCAGCAGCCGGTCGAGATCGGGCTCATAGCGCGCGCCCAGCTCCTGCTCGACGACCTCGGGCAGGCGGTGCCGGTTATGATAGGCGATGCTCAGGTCGAAGGCACGGGCGCGCTTGGCGACCGCCTGGCCGATCCGCCCCATGCCGATGATGCCGAGCTGCTTGCCCTCGATGCGGTGGCCCAGCATCGATCCGGGGCTCCAGCCGGTCCAGTTGCCCGATCGCACCAGCTTCTCGCCCTCAGCCAGCCGGCGCGGCACCGACAGGATCAGCGCCATCGTCATGTCGGCGGTGTCCTCGGTCAGCACGCCCGGCGTGTTGGTGACGATGATTCCCGCCGCGCGCGCCGCCTTCAGGTCGATATGGTCGACGCCATTGCCGAAATTGGCGATCAGCTTCAGCCGGCCCTTTCCCGCCTCGATCACGGCCGCATCGACATGATCGGTGATGGTGGGCACCAGCACGTCGCAGCGCGCCGCCGCCGCGGCCAGCGCCCTGGCGCTCAGCGGCAGGTCGTTCTCGCTCAGCTCGACGTCGAACAGTTCGCTCATCCGTGCCTCGATCTGCGCGGGCAGACGCCGCGTGACGATCAACTGGGGGCGGCGGGGGCGTTCGGGCTGTGCCATGGCCTGTCGCTAGTCCCGCACGGTTGCGGGTGCAAGCCTCTCGACCCTTGAACGCGGGAAGGGGGACTCTACTATGGGCGCGGGATCGAACAGGGGAATGATGTGAAGAAGCTGGGCTGGCTGTTGCTGGGGGCCATGGCGATCGCCGGCGCGGCGGAGGGGCAGGAGCGCAAGGTGCCCTATTGGGCCTCCATATCGACCGGCGACGCGCTGATGCGCACCGGGCCGGAACGCACCTATCCCGCCACCTGGCGCTATCGCCGACGCGACCTGCCGGTGCAGGTGCTGCAGGTCTATGGCAACTGGCGCCGCATCCGTGAGCAGGACGGAACCGAGGGCTGGATGCTCGCAACCCTGCTCAGCGCCCAGCGCACGGCGATCGTCACCGGTGACGGCCCGGCTGAAATGCATGTCGATCCCGGCAGTGGATCGGGCCTCGCCTGGCGCGCCGAACCCGGCGTGGTCGGCCGGATCAGCAAGTGCGAGAGCGGCTGGTGCCTGTTCGATGTCGGCGGGAAGAAGGGCTATATCCCGATGGAGCGGATCTGGGGCGTCGACCCCGGCGAAACCGTCGAATGAACCGGGGGCCGGTGCTGGAGACGCCAAGGCTGATCCTGCGGCCCCATCGGCTCGAGGACTATGAGGATTGCTGCTTCCTCACCACCGATCCCGAGGCGGTGAGGATGATCTTCCAGAAGCCGATGACGCGGGAGGAGACCTGGCACAGGATGCTGCGCTTCGTCGGCCATTGGACGCTGCTCGGCTACGGGCTGCTGCTGGTCGAGGAGAAGGCGACCGGCCGGGTGGTGGGGGAGGTCGGCCTCGCCGATTTCCATCGCGGGCTGGGCGACGATTTCGATCCCTTTCCGGAAATGGCGTGGATGCTGACGCAAGACGTCCACGGCCGCGGCTATGCGACGGAAGCGGCGGGCGCGGCGCTGCGCTGGATGGAGACCGCCTTCGCGCCGGAACGGACCGTCTGCATCATCGATCCCGACAACATGGCCTCGCTCCGCGTGGCCGAGAAGCTGGGTTTTCATTCCTTCGGCAAGGCCGATTACAAGGGCAAGCCGGTCCTCAAGCTGCGGCGCTTCATGTCGGCATAGTTCGGGCGTTCCGTCGTGGTCTTCACGGGCAATAGGCTTTTCCCGCCGCATCCGAGCGGATCACCAGCCGGCGCTTGCCCCAATAATTGGTGTCGAGCGCAAGGCGCAGCGGCGACGGCGCTTTCCAGAAGCGCTCCTCGTCGGGGGTCAGGCAGGTCCCCCAGCCGTCCCTCGCCAGCACGTCGCGAAGGGGCAGCATCGCGCTCTGGTCGGTCGGGTGCCACAGCGTGACATGGTCGAAGCGGGCGGGCGCGCCGATCAGGTCGACCGCCGCGCGCACCGGGCCGACGCCCATGATGCGGACATCCTCCCGGAAGCAGCGCACGCCGCGCCCGTCGTCGAGGCAGTTGCCGAAGCCTGCTGCGACGGCGGTGGCGAGGTTGCCGGAAAGCGGCAGGCCCTCGAAGACGGCGGTGGGGGCGAGCGCGGGCTCGGCCGCCTGATCGGCGATGCGGTCGCCGCAGGCGGCGAGGAGAAGTGTGAAGGTCAGGACGTGTGCGGTTCGGCCCATGGCACCTTCATGCGTGGGACGAGGACATGGAGCAAGCGCAACCCTATCTCCCCTCCCTTGAAGGGAGGGGTGATTAGGGAAAGGAAGGGGGAAGAACGGCCAGCGCGCCGCCACCTTCGGTTCCCCCACCTGCCATCCCCCACCCAGCGCCCGGAACAGGTCCACCTGCGCATTGGCCACCCGCGCATCGCTCTCCGCCAGGTCGGCGTCGGCGCTGGCCGAGGTGCGTTCGGCGTCGAGCACGATCAGGAAGTCCACCCGGCCCTCGCGGAGCTGGGCGCGGCTGATGTTGGCGGCGGTCTCCGCCTGGGTCGCGGCCTCGCGCAGCGCTTGCCGCCGGTCGAGCTCATGGGCGTAGACCGACAGCGCGGTCTCGGTCTCCTCCAGCGCGCGCAGCACCGTGCCGTCGAAGCCGGCGAGCGCGGCGCGGGCCGAGGCCCGGGCCTGCGCCACCTTGGCGCGGCCGGCCTCCTGGTTGGGGAAGTTCCAGCTGAGCAGCGGCCCGAGCAGCCAGCGCAACGGGCCGCCACCGAACATGTCGCCGAGTGACGGGCCGGTCGAGCCGATCGAGCCGCCGAGGGTGATGCGCGGATAGAGATCGGCGGTGGCGACGCCGATCCGCGCGGTCTCGGCCGACAGGCGCTGTTCGGCCTCGCGGACGTCCGGGCGGCGGGCGAGCAGGCCGCGCCCGTCGCCGACCGGGATTGGCCGGTCGAGCCGCAGGGTGGTGCGCCGCGCGCCGATCTCGGGCGGCAGATCGGCCGGGGTGCGGCCGGCCAGCGTGGCGAGACGGAACAACGCGGCGTCGCGCTGGGCGCGCAGCGGCGAGAGGGTGGCGCGCTGCTGCTCGCGCAGCGCCGAGGCGCGCGAGACGTCGAGCTTGGAGGTGCGGCCCGCCTCGAAGCGCTTGCCCGTCAGGTCCACCGTCCGGTCGAGCAGCGCCAGCGTGCGCTCCGCCACAGCCAGCCGCTCGGCGGCCGAAGCGGCGTCGGCATAGGCGCGCGCGGTCTCGGCGGCGATCGCGACCTTGACCGCGTCACGCGCGGCTTCAGCGGCGGCCGCATCGCCGCGCGCCGCCTTGATCGACTGGCCGACCCGGCCGAACAGGTCGACCTCATAGCCGACCGTCAAGCCGGCATCGTAGGACCAGTCCTCGCGCTTGGCGCCGGGCGCGCGCTGGGTCTCGGGCGCACGACCATAGGTCGCGCCCGCGCCGATCGTCGTGCTGGGCAGCCGATCGGAGCGCGCCTCGCGCAGCAGCGCGCGGGCTCGATCGAGATTGGCGACCGCGACACGCAGGTCGGTGTTGGCGGCGAAGGCATCGGCGACGAGGCGATCGAGCACCGGATCCTGGTAGAGCCGCCACCAGTCGGCCTGCGGTTCGGCCACCGTCACCGGCGCGGCGGCGGAGCCGATGAAGGCCTGGTTCGCGCTCGGCGGGATCACCGGGGCCAGTTCCTTGGGATTGGCGGCGGCGACGGTCAGCAGGCTGGTGGCGGCCAGCAATAGCGTGCGGATCATGGTTCTTTCCTCCCTCATTCAGCGGGGACGAGTGCGGTGCCCGCGGCGCCGCCTTTGCCGAACCGCTTCGCGAAGCGCTCCGAAAGGCTGCGGGTGGCGACGTAGAAGGTGGGCGTGAAGACCAGCCCGAAGAAGGTGACGCCGAGCATGCCCGAGAAGACCGCCGTGCCCAGAGCCTGGCGCAGCTCGGCGCCGGGTCCGCTCGCGATCACCAGCGGCACAACGCCCAGGATGAAGGCGAAGCTGGTCATCAGGATCGGCCGCAGCCGAGCCTGTGCGGCGCGGACCACCGCGTCGACCGGCGACAGCCCTTCCTCCTCGGCCTGCTTGGCGAACTCGACGATCAGGATCGCGTTCTTGGCGGCCAGGCCGATCAGCACCACCAGGCCGATCTGCGTCAGGATATTGTTGTCCATCCCGCGCAGGTTCACGCCCGCCATCGCGGCCAGCAGCGTCATCGGCACGATCAGGATGATCGCCAGCGGCAGCATCAGGCTCTCGAACTGCGCCGCCAGCACCAGGAAGACAAACAGCACCGCCGCGGCGAACACGATCATCGCGGCATTGCCGGCCAGCTTCTGCTGATAGGCGATCTCGGTCCATTCGCTGCTGATCCCGGCGGGCAGCTTCGCGGCCAGCCTGTCCATCGCGGCCACCGCCTGCCCGCTGCTGCGGCCGTGTGCCGCCTCGCCCTCGATCTCGATCGCTGGGTAGAGGTTGTAGCGCTGGACGCGATAGGCGCCCGTGCGGTTCTCGACCGTCGCGACCGCGCCGAGCGGTACCATCGCGCCCGAGTTCGACCGGGTCTTGAGCTGGCCGATGTCGGACACATCATCGCGGAACGGCAGGTCCGCCTGCGCGGTGACGCGATAGGTGCGGCCGAGCAGGTTGAAGTCGTTGACATAGGCCGATCCCAGATAGACCTGCATCGCCTCGAACACCCGGCTCGGCGGCACGCCCAGCATATCGGCCTTCGCGCGGTCGATATCGGCATAGGCGCGGGGCACGCCATATTCGAACAGCGAATAGGCCATGCCGATGTTCGGATCCTTGCTGGCCTCGCCGATCATCCCCCAGGCGATCTGGTTGAGCTTCTGCAGCCCCTGGCCCGACCGGTCCTGAAGCACCAGCTTGAAGCCGCCACCGGTGCCGATGCCGCGGATCAGCGGCGGCTTCAGCACGAAGATGCGGCCCTGGTCGAAGCCGTGGGCGATCTTCTGCGCCTCGGCGAGGATCGCGGCCTCGGTCTGGCCCTTTTTCGCGCGCTCCTCGAAGCTGTCGAAGACGAGGAAGGCGGCCGCCGCGTTGGAGGCGGTGGTGCCGCTGGGCCCGTGATAGCCCGCCAGCATCACCGATCCCTTGACGCCGGGGATGGTCAGCATCTTCTTCGCCACCGCCTGCATCGTCGCGTCGGTCTGGGCCAGCGAGGTGCCGGGCGGGGTGAAAATCGCGGTGAGCAGATAGCCCTGGTCCTGCGCGGGGACGAAGCCGGTGGGCGTCGCGCCGAAGATCGCGGCGGTCAGCGCCAGCAGCCCGGCATAGGAGAACAGCACCCGCTTCGGCCGCGCCAGCAGCTTGCGCGTGCTGGTCGCGTAGAAGGCGCTCAGCCGATCGAAGCCGGCGTTGAAGCGCCGCGCGCCGATCGCCGCCATCCGCCGCCAGCCATTGGCCGGCAGATGCTCGTCCTTGGGCTTGAGCAGCCGGGCGGCGAGCGCAGGCGACAGGGTGAGCGACAGCACCAGCGAGATGATCGTCGCCGCCGAGATGGTGACGGCGAACTGGCGATAGAATTCGCCGGTCAGCCCGGTCAGGAACATCGTCGGCACGAACACCGCGCACAGCACCAGCACGATCGCGACCAGCGCGGTCGATACCTCGTCCATAGATCGGAAGCTGGCCTGCATCGGTGACAGGCCATGCTCCAGGTTACGCTCGACATTCTCGACCACGACGATCGCGTCGTCGACGACGATGCCGATGGCGAGGACCAGCCCGAACAGCGACAGGTTGTTGAGGGAATAGCCGAAGCCCGCCAGCACCGCGAAGGTGCCGATCAGTGAGACCGGGATCGCGATCACCGGGATCACCGCCGCGCGCCAGCTCTGCAGGAAGACCAGGATCACCAGCACCACCAGCACCACCGCCTCGAGCAGGGTGTGCTGCACCGCCTTGACCGACTCGCGGACGAACTCGGTGGGGTTGTAGATCACCTTGTAATCCAGCCCGCGCGGGAATTTGGCGGACATCGCTTTCAATTCCGCCTGCACCGCGTCGGCGGTGGCGAGCGCGTTGGAGCCCGGCCGCTGGAAGATCGCGATGCCGAGGGACGGCTGGCCGCTCAGATAGGTGTTGATGCCATAATCCTCGGCGCCCAGCTCGACCCGCGCGACGTCCTTCAGCCGGGTCAGGTGGCCCTGATCGTCGGCCTTGATGACGATATCGGCGAACTGCTGCGGGGTGGTCAGCCGCCCCTGGGTCTCGACGTTGAACTGGAAGGCGCTGCCGGTCGATTGCGGCGGCTGGCCGATGCCGCCGGCCGCGACCTGGACATTCTGGGCACGCAGCGCGGAAACGATCTCGCCCGCCGTCATGTTGCGCGCGGCGGCCAGGCCGGGATCGATCCAGATCCGCATCGCATAGTCGCGCGAACCGAACAGCCGCACCTCGCCGACGCCGTCGATCCGGGCCAGCCGGTCCTTCATCTGGGTCAGCGCATAATTGGAGATATAGCCGCGATCGAGCACATTGCCGGGCGACACCAGATTGGCGACCAGGATGAAGTCGGGGGAGGTCTTGCGGGTGACGACGCCTTGGCGGCGCACCTCCTCGGGCAGGCGCGGCTCGGCCAGCGCGACCCGGTTCTGCACCAGCACCTGTGCCTCGTCCAGGTCGGTGCCCAGCTTGAAGGTGACGGTGATCGTCAGCCGCCCGTCGCTGGTCGCCTGGCTCGACATGTAAAGCATGTCGTCGACCCCGTTGATCTCCTGCTCCAGCGGGGAAGCGACGGTGTCGGCGATCGTCTCGCCCGATGCGCCGGGATAGACCGCGTTCACCGTCACGGTCGGCGGCACCACCTCGGGATATTGCGCGACGGGCAGGCCGAAATAGGCCAGCGCGCCGACGATGGTTATCACCACCGCGATCACCGCGGCGAAGATCGGCCGGCGAATGAAGACATGGCTGAGGCGCATGGGCGTTGTCCCTGTTGAGCGATTTTCGAGGCGGATGGACCCATCCGCCGGCTCGGAAATCGCGGTAAAATCATGGCCGGCGCGAACGGGGCCCATCGCCCTCCCGCTATGGCAAGGGCGTCAGGCCGCCCACGCGGGCGGAAGTTCTCGATTCTCAAACCCTCGCCCTGCGGAGGCAGGGGCGGGGGGAAAAGTCAGTTCAGTTCACCGCGCAGCCGCGAAGGTCGCCTGCGACGCGGCGGGTGCCGATACCGACCGGACGGGGGCCGCGGCCGGCGCCGCCTCGATCCGTCCGGCGATCGTCTGCACCTTGGGCGCGGTGGCGGCGAACTGGACGCCCGATATCACCACCCGGTCCCGCGGCGTCAGCCCCGATCGAATGACGCGCAGGCCGCCGATCAGCGCGCCGGCCTCCACCGGCCGCGCCTCGACCGCGCCGTCCTTGCCCTTGATGACATAGACGATCTTGCGCGCCTGATCGGTCACCACCGCGCCGTCTGGCACCAGCAGCGCGTTGCGCGCGCCGCCGGCGGCAAGCCGCATATTGCCGAACAGGCCAGGGGTCAGGAAATAGTCGGGGTTGCGGATCACCGCGCGGCCCCGGATCGTCCCCGATCCGTCGTTCAGGGCATTGTCGGTGAAGTCCACCTTGCCCTTCCACTTGTAATCGGCTTCGTCCTGCAGGCGGATCTCGACATGGTCGCTGCCCGCCTTCTGGCGCCGCTGCTTCAGGTAAAGCGCCTCCGACCCGTCGAAGGCGAAATAGATCGGGTCGAGCGCGTTGATCGTGGTCAGCACGGTCGCGCTCGCCGCCGAATCGCCGGAGACGAGATTGCCGATATCGGCCCGCCGGTCGGAGACGCGGCCCGTGATCGGCGCGCGGACCTGGGTGAACTCGACATCGAGCCGGCGCGCCTGCACCTGCGCGCGGGCGGCGGCGACCGCCGCCTCGGCGGACTGGACGCGGGCCCTCAGCGAGTCGACCTCCTCCGCGCTCACCGCCTGGTCGGCGATCAGCCGGTTGGCGCGGGCCAGATCGGCGCGCGCCAGCGCCAGCGCCGTCACCGCGCTGGCGGCACGCGCGCGGGCCTCGGCAAGGGAGGCGGCGAAGGGGCGGGGGTCGATGGTGAACAGCAGCTGGCCCTTGTGGACGATCTGCCCGTCCTTGAAATGGATCGCGGTCAGCGCGCCCGAGACGCGCGGCCGAATCTCCACCGCCTGGCTCGCTTCGAACCGGCCGACATAATCGTCCCATTCGACGATCGATTTCTCGATCGGCTGGGCGACGGTCACGGTCGGCAGCGGCTGGGTATCGGCCTGCGCCTTGTCGCCGCCGATCAGGCCATAGGCGCCGAACAGCAGCAGCCCGGCGATGGGCAGCGCCGCAT